>JALHOU010000044.1 GCA_022842825.1 Rubrivivax sp. | reverse complement strand
CGGGGCCGATGCGGCCGGCGTTGGCGGCACGCTCGGCGTGGCCACCGGGGTCGTCACGTCCACCTGGGCAGGCGCGGACGCGGCGGCCGGCGCAGGGGCCGCTGGGGCAGGCGCCGGCGCGGCGGCAGGAGGAGGAGCTGGAGGCGTGGCCGGAGCAGCGGCCGGCGTCGGTGCAGGCGCTGGCGCGGGTGCAGGCGCCGCAGCGACCTGCGTTCCACCTGGCGTGACCGACTGGCGCAGCTTGTTCAGCTCGGCAACGTTGCGGGCCAGCTCGGACTCGCGCGCACTGGCCGCACGACGCTCGGCCTCGGCGGACACGCGCGCCTCTGGCGCGCCGGTACGCGCCGCACCTTGCGACAGGCGCAGCTTGTCTGGCGAGGAGGCCGCGGCCTGCCGGCGGTCGTCGACCCGGGTCTGCACTTGCCCCCCTGCCTGCCGGGCCGGCGCTTCGTCGGCGGTGGCCGTGGTGGCACCGGCGAGGCGCTGCCGATAGCTCGAGAAGTCCGCGCTCTGCGCCTGGATCACCTCGCGCGCCTCCTGCGCCGTGACCTGACCCGCCGCGTCGGCGCCCGGAACGGCCAGGACGACGCCCGAGCGCAGGCGGTTCATGTTCTGACCCATGAACGCGTCGGGGTTGGCGCGATACAGCGACACCAGCATCTGGTCGAGCGAAACCCCCGGGCGCTGCACGCGCGCCGCGATACGCGACAGCGTGTCACCCCTGCGGACGCGGTATTCGTCGCCCGACGTCGCCGCCGCCGGCGGCGACGTCGGTGCGCGCGAAGTGACACGCGGCGCAGGAGCCGTCGTCGCTGGCAGCGGCTGAGCAGCAGGCTCGGCGGCAGGGGCAGGCGCGGGCGCAGACGGCAGCGAGGGCGCCGGCGCCGGGGTGATGACGGGCGCCACGGAGGCGGCCGGCGGCGGCGGCGCAGTACGGGCACCCGGCGGGTCGAGCAGCAGCGTGTACTCACGCACCAGCCGCCCGGTGGCCCAGGTCGCTTCGATGATCACATCCACAAAGGGCTCGGTCACCGCACGGTCGCCGGTGATGCGCAACACGGTGCGACCATCGGGACGCCGCACCGCCTGCACCTGCGCCGAAGTGAGCGCGGCGTTGTAGTCCACGCCCGCGGCGCGATAGGCATCGGGCGGCGCCACTCGCAGGCGCAGCGTTGCCGCTTCCTCGGCGGTGATGCTGGTGACGTCGACCTCGGCCCTGAGCGTCTCGCCGAGCGCCGACTGCACCGTCAGCCGGCCCAGACCCAGAGCCCAGCCGGGCGATGTCCACAGGCAGGCACACGCTGCGGCAATGCCGGTCAGTGCAAATCGCAAGGCGGTGGTCGGGCGGTGTTTCAAGGCGAGTCCCCCATACATCGTTGCCACTTCGCGGCGCAACCAGTCAACGGCGGCTGGGCACGCATGGGCCGGCCAAGGCCGGAGGCTCATCTTGCCCCTGAACGAGGTCCGATGCAGCTGTCGACCCTGAAATTGCAACAGTATCAAGCATATAGGAGCCGAAGCTCATGCAAAAGCTAACGAATGTGTCTTAAAACGTCACCCTCTGCAGGTCACCATCTCCTGTTGCCGCGGGACAACGAGTTGCCCCGCCCACCAGGGGTTCCCGGGGCGCGGACCAGACAGGTGTCCCGCCCCTACCGTGCCAGCAGGATTCGAAGCATGCGCCGAAGCGGCTCCGCCGCTCCCCACAGCAACTGGTCGCCGATGGTGAACGCGCCCAGGTAGCCCGGCCCGAGCGCCAGCTTGCGCACGCGCCCGACGGGGATTCGCATGGTGCCTGTCACGGCCACGGGCGTGAGCTCGCGAATCGTGGCCTCGCGGTTGTTCGGCACAAAACGCACCCATTCGTTGTCGCGGGCGATCATCTGCTCGATCTCGGGCAAAGGGACGTCCTTCTTCAGCTTGATCGTGACGCTCTGGCTGTGGCAGCGCATCGCGCCCACGCGCACGCAGATCGAGTCGATCGGCAGGGCCGGTGTGCCGAAGCCCGGGCCACGACCCAGGATCTTGTTCGTCTCGGCTCCACCCTTCCACTCCTCGAGGCTGGTGCCGTCACCGCGGTCGACGTCGATCCAGGGGATCAGGCTGCCGGCCAGCGGCACCATGAAGTTCTTCGTCTCCTCGGCCGACAGGCCGCGCTGCGTTTCGGCGATGCGGCGGTCGATCTCGAGAATGGCGCTGGCGGGGTCGTCGAGCAGCGGCTTCGCGGCGCCGTTCAACGTGCCCATCTGCGTGAGCAGCTCGCGCATGTGCTGCGCGCCACCGCCGCTGGCCGCCTGGTAGGTGGTGGCCGTCATCCACTCGACGAGATCGGCCTTGAAGAGTGCCCCCAGCCCCATCAGCATGCAGCTGACGGTGCAGTTGCCGCCGATGTAGTCCTTCACGCCCTTGGCGAGCGCGTCCTTGATCACCGGCATGTTCACCGGGTCGAGGATGATCACCGCGTCGTCCTGCATGCGCAGCGTCTTGGCTGCGTCGATCCAGTAGCCCTTCCAGCCGCTGGCTCGCAGGGGGCCGTACGCCTCCTTCGTGAAGTCGCTGCCCTGCGCGGTGATGACGATGTCGCACGAGGCCAGCGCCTTCAGATCGCTGGCGCTGTGCAGCTTGCGCTCGTTCTTCGCAAAGCGCGCGATGGCGGCGGGCAGCGCGCCACCGGCATTGCTCGTGCTGAAGAACACAGGCTCGATGTGCGCGAAGTCGCCTTCGGCCTCCATGCGCTGCATGAGGACCGAGCCGACCATGCCGCGCCAGCCGACCAGGCCCACGCGGGGGTTCGAGGGGAGTGCCATGACTGTCTTGCCTTTCCGTGATTCCGGACCCCGGGTTGCCTCGGCTCGTATCGCCGGGGTCCAGTGTCTGGGGGTGGGGGCGAGACGATCCGAGAGCCGCTAGCTCTTGGTGGTAATCGTTTTGCCGGTGGCCTTGGCCGCGGCACCGCCCAGGAGGGCAGCCACGACCGCGTCACCCATCTCGCGCGTGCCGACCTTGCGCGTGCCGCCCTGGCCCTCGCTCCAGATGTCCGGCGTGCGCAGGCCGGCCGAGAGCACGGCCTTCACGGCCGACTCGATGCGGTCGGCCGCGGCGCTCTGGTCGAGGGAGAAGCGAAGCATCATGGCGGCGGACAAGATTGTAGCCAGCGGGTTTGCGACCCCCTTGCCGGCGATGTCGGGCGCGCTGCCGTGGCTGGGCTCGTAGAGGCCCTTGTTGTTCTTGTCCAGGCTGGCGCTGGGCAGCATGCCGATGCTGCCGGTGAGCATCGCCGCCTCGTCGGAGAGGATGTCGCCGAACATGTTGCCGGTGACGACGACGTCGAACTTCTTCGGCGCCCGCACGAGTTGCATCGCCGCGTTGTCGACGTACATGTGCTCGAGCTCGACGTCCGGGTACTGCGCATGCACCTCGGTGACCACGTCCTTCCAGAACTGGAAGGTCTCCAGCACGTTGGCCTTGTCGACACTCGTCACCTTCTTGCTGCGCCGGCGCGCCGCCTGGAACGCGACGTGCGCGATGCGCTCGATCTCCGGCCGGCTGTAGCGCATCGTGTCGAACGCTTCTTCCGCGCCCGGGAAGTGCCCGTCGACCGCGGTACGCCGCCCCCGCGGCTGGCCGAAGTAGATGTCGCCCGTGAGCTCGCGGATGATGAGGATGTCCAGGCCGGCCACCAACTCGGGCTTCAGGCTCGACGCATGCGTGAGCTGCTCGTAGCACAGCGCGGGGCGGAAGTTGGCGAACAGGCCCAGGTGCTTGCGCAGCCCGAGGATGGCCTGCTCGGGTCGCAGCGCGCGCTCGAGCTTGTCGTACTTCCAGTCGCCCACGGCGCCGAAGAGGATGGCATCCGCCGCCTTGGCCAGGTTCAACGTCGAATCCGGCAGCGGGTGGCCGTGCGCCTCGTAGGCGGCACCGCCCACGAGCGCTGTCTCCGTCTCGAACTTCAGGCCGAGGACCTGGGCCGTGGCGTCCAGCACGCGCACGGCTTGCTCGACGATCTCGGTGCCGATGCCGTCACCAGGGAGGATGGCGATCTTCATGTGTTCTCTTCGTTCAACCCAGGGTGGTCTGCGCGAGCCAGGGCAAACGCGCCAGGCGCTCGGCCTCGTAGGCGCGGATCTTGTCGGCGTGGCGCAGCGTCAGGCCGATGTCGTCGAAGCCGTTGAGCAGGCAGTACTTTCGGAATGCCTGCACCTCGAAAGGCAGTTCGGCGCCGTCCGGCTTCACGACCACCTGCCGCGGCAGGTCGACGGTGAGCGCATAGCCCGGAAAGGCCACCACCTCGTCGAACAGCCGCGCCACCTGCGCCTCCGGCAGCACGATGGGCAGGAGACCGTTCTTGAAGCAGTTGTTGAAGAAGATGTCGGCATAGCTCGGCGCGATGAGGGCGCGAAAGCCGAATTGGTCGAGCGCCCACGGGGCGTGCTCGCGACTGGAGCCGCAGCCGAAGTTCTGCCGCGCCAGCAGCACGCTGGCACCCTGGTACCGGGGCTGGTTCAGCACGAACTCGGGGTTGGGCTTGCGGCTCGCCGGGTCCTGCCCCGGCGCGCCCTTGTCGAGGTATCGCCACTCGTCGAAGAGGTTCGGCCCGAAGCCGCTGCGCTTGATCGACTTCAGGAACTGCTTCGGGATGATCGCGTCGGTGTCGACATTGGCCCGGTCCATCGGTGCGACCAGACCCTTGTGCACGGTAAAGGCTTGCATGGCGTGATTCCTTGCGGGTACAGCGGAGCCGACAGGCCCGCCGTCAGGCGAACCGCCGCACGTCGACGAAGTGGCCGTGCACCGCGGCCGCCGCGGCCATCGCCGGGCTGACGAGGTGCGTGCGGCCACCGGCGCCCTGGCGCCCCTCGAAGTTGCGGTTGCTCGTGCTGGCGCAGCGTTCGCCGGGCTCGAGACGGTCGGCATTCATCGCCAGGCACATGCTGCAGCCGGGCTCGCGCCACTCGAAGCCGGCCGCCTTGAAGACCTCGTGCAGCCCCTCGCGTTCGGCCTGCGCCTTCACGAGGCCCGAGCCCGGCACGACCATCGCCACCCGCACGTTGGGCGCGACCCGCTGGCCGACGCGCCGCACCACGGCGGCGGCTTCGCGCAGGTCTTCGATGCGGCTGTTGGTGCACGAGCCGATGAACACCTTGTCGATGGTGATGTCGGTGATGGCCTTGTTGGGTGTCAGGCCCATGTATGTGAGGGCGCGCTCGATGGCGCCGCGCTTCACGTCGTCCTTCTCCTTCTCGGGGTCGGGCACGCGCCCGTCCACCGGCAGCACCATCTCCGGGCTCGTGCCCCAGGTCACCTGCGGCTGGATCTGTGCGGCGTCGAGTTCGACCACGGCGTCGAACTTCGCACCCGGGTCGGAGTGCAGCGTGCGCCAGTGCGACACGGCCTGCTCGAAGGCCACGCCGCTCGGCGCGAACAGGCGACCCTTCACGTACTCGATGGTCTTGTCGTCCACGGCCACGAGGCCCGCGCGGGCGCCAGCCTCGATGGCCATGTTGCACACCGTCATGCGCCCCTCCATGCTCAACGAGCGGATGGCGCTGCCTGCAAACTCGATCGTGTAGCCCGTGCCGCCGGCGGTGCCGATGCGGCCGATGATGGCCAGCACCACGTCTTTCGCCGTGACACCCCGCCCGAGAGTGCCCTCGACCCTGACGAGCAGGTTCTTGGCCTTCTTGGCCAGCAGCGTCTGCGTGGCCATCACGTGCTCGACCTCGCTCGTGCCGATGCCGTGCGCCAGCGCGCCAAAGGCGCCGTGCGTCGAGGTGTGCGAGTCGCCGCACACCACCGTCATGCCCGGCAGCGTGGCGCCGTTCTCGGGCCCGATGACATGCACGATGCCCTGCCGCTTGTCGAGGAACGGGAAGTACGCCGCCGCGCCGAAGGCCTTGATGTTGGCGTCGAGCTCCACCACCTGGGCCTTGCTCGTGGGGTCTTCGATGCCGTCGTAGCCGCGCTCCCAGCCGGTGGTGGGCGTGTTGTGGTCGGCCGTGGCCACGATGCTGCTCGTGCGCCACACCTTGCGACCGGCCAGGCGCAGGCCCTCGAAAGCCTGCGGGCTCGTCACCTCGTGCACGAGATGCCGATCGATGTAGAGGACGGTGGTGCCGTCGTCCTCGGTGTGGACGACGTGCTCGTCCCACAGCTTGTCGTACAGGGTGCGCGGGGTCATGGCTCTCTCGGCTCTCGAAGGCTCGACCCGCGATTATCCCGCCGAGCCGCGCGGAGACCGGGCTCGGGGCCGGGCCTGCCCCTCGGGGCAGGGCGGTTCAGCCGCGCGCAGCCAGCGCGCGTGCCTCAAGTTCGTCCTTCAATCCCGGGGCCAGGTTGAGCCGGCGGCCCAGTTCATCCAGGTAGGCCCGCTCCATCGTCGTGGTCTCGTCCACGACCAGCAGCGTGGCCAGATAGACCTCTGCCGCCATCTCCGGCGTGGTCGCTGCTGCAGCCACCTCGGCCGGGTCGACCGGGCGGCGCAGTTCGGCCTCGACCCAGGCATGCGTCTCGGCATCGGCCTGGGCACGCGCCAGCTCACCTTGAACGAGGCCACGCTCGCGCTCGTCCATGTGACCGTCGCTCTTCGCCGCGGCGATCATCGCCTTCAGCATCGCGCGGCTGTGCTGCTCGAGTTGCGGCGCCGGCAGCGCCTCGAAGCGCGCCGGAGCGGCAATGGCCGGCGTTGAAGCAGGCACCGCGGGCGAACCGGCCGCACCTGCTGTGGCGCCGGCTTGCTGCGAGGCCTGGTAGTCCTGGTAAGCCTTCCAGGCCAGCGCACCGACCGCGGCCACACTGCCCAGCTTGAGCGCCGAACCGCCGATGGAACGGCCGCGCCGCGTCCCGATCAGCAGCCCGAGCAGGCCGCCGACCGCAGCGCCCTTGGCGTACTTGTCCAGGTCGCCCGAAGCACGAGCGCGCCCCGTGGCTGCCTTCGCGTCGCCCAAGACGCCGGCACCGGACTTCAACAACTGGTCGAGAAAGGCATTCGCACCCATGTGTCATCTCCCCGCAGAAGAGCCAAAGCGACAATCCGGCGCGACTGTAGCGCCGTACACCAACACCGCAGTGCTCGTCAGGGCATGCCGAGGCTGGGCCATCCCGCACCCGTTCGGCGGGCAGCCCGGCAGCGGGGTGCACGTTTCTCGAGCGTTAGGCAACGCAACATCAAGGGGTACACTGAAACCAAAGAATCTCGCATCCAGGGGGTTGGGGCGCATTGATCGTGGACTGACTGACATGAAGACACGCAAGGTCATCATCTACTCCGGCAAGACATTCACGGTGCCTCAAGGCATCCAGCGCATCGACACGCCGTCGACCCACGGCTGGCAGGTGCGCTACCAGGGAACCAAGTTCTTCTCCGACTCGAGCTTCGACGAAGCCGGCGATGCCACCCAGTCGCTGGCAGCGGCGACGCGCGAGTTGCTCAACCGCATCGCCACGATGCCGGCGCCCGTGGTGCTCAAGCGGAGTCCGAGCTCGCACAAGTCCTCGGGCTTGCCGCCGGGCATCTCCGGCCCCATCGTCGTCAGTCGCGGCGAGGAACGCGTGCTCTCGGCAGTGCTTTCGGTGCTGCTCCCCCGCTTCGGCTCGACGCCGCTGCTCAAGAGCATCTACATCGGGACCGAGAACACCTACACGCAGGCCAAGTACCGCGCCGCGCTGGCGGCGGCAAAGACGCTGCGCGCCGAGGCCGTGGCCATCTACGAGGCTGCGGCGACGAAGGCGCGCCGCCGGTCCGCGAACGCCATGCGCAAGGAACTCGCTTCGGCACGCAGCACCCGGTAGCCGCCCCGTAGCCACCCCGTAGCCGCCTGTGGTCGCCCGGCAGGCTGTTCGGTGGTCGCCGGGTGGCCGTTCGGTAGCGCTCAGTGGCGCCGCGGGCCCTGGCCGTTCGACGCCTTCCGGAGTAGAGTGGCTCGATCATCAGCCCTTGCGGAGTTCGCCGTGCGCCAGCCGATGAAGTCGCTGCTTCCCGCCTTGTTGCTCGCGGCCTGGCTGCCGGCGCAGGCACAAACCCAGGAGCCGGCGCGCGCCGGTGGCTCCATTGCCGGCAAGGCAACCGCCAAGACCGCTCCTGCCGCCCCGGAGGCCAAGGCCACGGCCAAGCGCGGGCGCCTGCAGGCTACCGCTGGCGCCGGCGCGCTCCCGGCCGCCGCAGCGGCACAGTCCACGAGCCCGGTGGCCAACCCGGTGGTGCCTGCCGCGTCCAAGGAAAAATCACACTGCCATTCGAGCGGCAGCGACGCCTGACGCGACCGGCCGGCGCGCAATCCTGCAGGGCGGGCCGTGGCAGGCGCTGTTTCCGCGGCGGTTGGCTTGCAGATGCCCTTGCTCTGGCGGATGAAGCAGGCTCGCCGCCCCAGCTAGCGCAGCGAGGCGTTGATCTTCGCCAGCAGGGCACTGCCCGGGCAGAGGGCGCCCTCGCCGAGCGCGTTCAGCGCCCGCGGCACGGTGCCCATCGACGCATGCAGGTCGCGCGCCTCGGGGTCGATGAAGAGCAGCCCCGTGGGCACCTCGCCTTCTGCCTGCAGGGCCTGCACGTGCGTGAGTGCGTTGACGCGGTCGGTGGGGTCGTAGTCGGTGTGCAGCTTGCGCAGCCGCATGACGCTGCCATCGGCTTGCGGCAGCTCGAGCACTTCGCCCGCCTTCCAGGTACCCGGCTCGGCCACCGCCTCCTTGGCCAGGTCGATGAAGTCGATGCGGCTCACGGCCTCGTTGTGCTCGCGCACGTAGTCGTAGCTGCGCGTGCTGCCGGCGTGGTTGTTGAAGGCCACGCAGGGGCTGATGACGTCGATGAAGGCCGCGCCGCCGTGCCGCAGCGCACCCTTGATGAGCGGCACGAGCTGGGCCTTGTCGCCGCTGAAGCCACGCGCCACGTAGGTGGCGCCCAGTTGCAGCGCCATGCCCACCAGGTCGACCGGGTTGTCGTTGTTGAGCACGCCCTTCTTGCTCTTGCTGCCGCGGTCGGCCGTGGCGCTGAACTGGCCCTTGGTGAGGCCGTACACGCCGTTGTTCTCGACGATGTACGCCATCTTCACGCCGCGGCGCATGGCGTGCGCGAACTGGCCCAGGCCGATGCTGGCGCTGTCGCCGTCGCCGCTCACCCCCAGGTACAGCAGCTCGCGGTTGGCCAGGGCCGCGCCCGTCAGCACGCTCGGCATGCGCCCGTGCACGGTGTTGAAGCCGTGGCTGGCACCGAGGAAGTAGTCGGGCGTCTTGCTGCTGCAGCCGATGCCCGAGAGCTTGGCCACACGGTGCGGCTCGATGTCCAGCTCCCAGGCCGCCTGGATGATGGCCGCACTGATGCTGTCATGGCCGCAGCCCGCGCACAGCGTGCTGACCTTGCCCTCGTAGTCGCGCCGCGTGTAGCCGACCTTGTTCTTCGTCAGCGTGGGGTGGTGCAGCTTCGGCTTGGCGATGTACGTCATTGCGGAATCCGTTCGCGGCGCGGCGCCACGGCCAGCGCGTGCACATGCTTGGTGATGGCTTCGGTGATGAAGCGCGCGGTGATCGGCGTGCCGTCGTAGTGCAGCACCTTGATCAGCCAGGAAGGATCGATCTCCAGCTCGTTGATCAGCATGCCGCGCATCTGCGCATCGCGGTTCTGCTCGACGACGAAGACGTGGTCGTGCGTGGCGATGAACTCCTGCACGCTGGACGGGAAGGGGAAGGCCTTGAGCCGCATCGCGTCGATGTGGATGCCCGCCTCGGCCAGCGCCACCAGCGCCTCGTCCATGGCCGGTGCCGTGCTGCCGAAGTAGATGACGCCCAGCCGCGTCTTCTTTGGGGCCGCGCGCACCTCGGGCTGCGGCACGAGGCTGGCGGCGGTCGCGAATTTCTTCAGCAGCCTGTGCACGTTGTAGATGTAGTCGGGCCCCGCTTCGGAGTACTGGGCGTAGGCGTTGCGCGTCGTGCCGCGCGTGAAGAAGCTGCCCTTGGTGGGATGCGTGCCCGGCAGCGTGCGCCAGGGGATGCCGTCGCCGTCCACGTCCTTGTAGCGACCGAAGTCGCGGCCGGCTTCCAGCTCCTCGGCCGTCATCACCTTGCCGCGGTCGTAGCGGCGCGCGTCGTCCCAGTGGAACGGCTCGCACAGGCGCTGGTTCATGCCGATGTCGAGGTCGGTCATCACGAACACCGGGGTCTGCAGCCGGTCGGCGAGGTCGAGCGCGGTGGCCGCGAACTCGAAGCATTCGTGCGGGTCCTGCGGCAGCAGCAGCACATGCTTGGTGTCGCCGTGGCTGGCGTAGGCGCTGCTCAGCAGATCGGCCTGCTGCGTGCGCGTGGGCATGCCGGTGCTCGGGCCGCCGCGCTGCACATTGATGATGGTCACGGGAATCTCGGCGAAGTACGCGAGGCCGATGAACTCCGTCATCAGGCTCACGCCCGGGCCGCTGGTGGCCGTGAAGGCGCGCGCGCCGTTCCAGCCCGCGCCCACCACCATGCCGATGGAGGCAATCTCGTCCTCGGCCTGCACGATGGCGTACTTGGCCTCGCCGGTCTCCGGGTCGTGGCGCAGCTTCTTGCAGTAGCCGATGAAGGCCTCGGCCACCGAGGAGCTCGGCGTGATCGGGTACCACGCGCACACCGTGGCGCCGCCGTACACGCAGCCGAGCGCCGCAGCGGCGTTGCCTTCGACGAAGATGCGCCCGCCGACGGCGTCGGCCCGCTTCACCTTCAGGCCCATGCCGGGGCCGGTGGGCGGCATCAGGTGCTCGCGCGCGAAGCTGCGGCCGGCCTGCAGCGCCCGCACGTTGCTCTCGAGCAGGCGCTCCTTGCCCTTGTACTGCTCGGAGAAGAGCTTCTCGATGACCTCGGCGTCCACGTCCATCAGCACCGAGAGCGCACCCAGCACCATGATGTTCTTGAACAGCGTGCGCTGGCGCGGGTCTTCGTAGGTGGCGTTGCAGATCGCCGTCACCGGCATGCCGATGACGGTGATGTCCCTGCGGAAGGCGCTCTGGGGCAGGGGCCGCGTGCTGTCGTAGAAGAGATAGCCGCCGGGCTCGATCTCCTTGACGTCCTGGTCCCACGTCTGCGGGTTCATCGCCACCATCATGTCGATGCCGCCACGCCGCCCGAGCCAGCCGCGCTCGCACACCCGCACCTCGTACCAAGTGGGCAGGCCCTGGATGTTGGAGGGGAAGATGTTGCGCGGGCTCACCGGCACGCCCATGCGCAGGATGGCCTTGGCGAACAGCTCGTTCGCGCTGGCCGAGCCCGAGCCGTTGACGTTGGCGAACTTGACGACGAAGTCGTTGACGGCTTCGATGCGGTTCATCGGACCTTTCATGCCGGCACTCCCTGCTTCCTGGGCGCCGGCTTGCGGTCGCGGCAACTCGGGCCCGCCTTGGTGGTGATGAGCAGGAACTTCTGCATGTCCCAGGCCCCGGTGGGGCAGCGTTCGGCGCACAGGCCGCAGTGCAGGCAGACGTCCTCGTCCTTGACCATCACGCTCGTCGTCTTCAGGGGCGCGCTGACATAGAGGTCCTGCGTCAGGTTCGTCGCCGGCGCCTTCAGCCGCGTGCGCAGTTCGGCTTCTTCGCCGTTGGGGGTGAAGGTGATGCAGTCCATCGGGCAGATGTCGACGCAGGCGTCGCACTCGATGCACAGCTTGTCGTTGAACACCGTCTGCACGTCGCAGTTCAGGCAGCGCTCGGCTTCCTTGAAGGCGGTGGGCAGGTCGAAGCCGAGCTCGACCTCGACCTTGATGCTCTTCAGCGCCTTCTCGGCCGCCGCCCACGGCACCTTGTGGCGCGCGTCGTTGGTGGGCGCGTTCGCATAGCTCCACTCGTGGATGCCCATCTTCTGGCTGATGAGGTTCACGTGCGGCGGCGGCCGCTCGCGCACGTCCTCGCCGTGCAGGAAGCGGTCGATGCTCACGGCCGCCTCGTGGCCGTGCGCCACCGCGGTGATGATGTTCTTGGGCCCGAAGGCCGCGTCGCCGCCGAAGAAGACGCGCGGCGCGCTCGACTGCATCGTCGCCGCATCCAGCACCGGCAGGCCCCACTTGTCGAATTCGATGCCGGCGTCGCGCTCGATCCACGGGAAGGCGTTCTCCTGCCCCACCGCCACCAGCACCTCGTCGCACTCGAACACCACGTCGGGCTCGCCGGTGGGCACGAGAGTGCGCCGGCCCCCCTTGTCCTTGCTGTCGTACACCGACTTCACGACTTCGAAGCTCATGCCGACGAGCTTGCCGCTCTCGTGCAGCACGGCCTTGGGGCTGTGGCAGGGGTGCATCTCGATGCCTTCGTGCTCGGCATCCTCCTTCTCCCATGGCGAGGCCTTCATGTCCTCGTAGGTGCTGCGCACCACCACCTTCACGCTGTCGGCGCCCATGCGCCGCGCGCTGCGGCAGCAGTCCATGGCCGTGTTGCCGCCGCCGAGCACGAGCACGCGCTTGCCCACCTTCGTGACGTGGCCGAAGTACACCGAGGCCAGCCAGTCGATGCCGAGGTGGATGTGCGCGGCCGCCTCCTGGCGCCCGGGCACCTGCAGGTCGCGCCCGCGCGGCGCGCCGCAGCCCACGAAGATGGCATGCCAGTCCTCGGCCATCAGCTTCTTCATCGAGTCGATGCGCTCGCCGCCGCGCAACTCGACGCCGAGGTCGAGGATCCAGCCCACCTCCTCGTCGATCACCTGCTCGGGCAGGCGGAAGCGTGGCACCTGCGTGCGCATGAAGCCGCCGCCCTTCCTGTCGCCCTCGAACACGGTGACCGCATAGCCCTGCAAGGCGAGGTCGCGGGCCACCGTCATCGAGGACGGGCCGGCACCCACGCAGGCCACCTTCTTGCCGTTGCGCTGGCTGCGCGCCGGTGCGCGCGGCATCAATGCCCGCACCTCCGGGCTCTTGAAGTCGGCCGCCACGCGCTTCAAGCGGCAGATCGCCACCGGCTCGGGCTTCTCGAGGTTCTTCTCCTCGACGCGGCCGCGCCGACAGGCGGGCTCGCAGGGCCGGTCGCAGGTGCGGCCGAGGATGCCGGGAAAGACGTTGCTCTCCCAGTTCACCATGTAGGCGTCGTCGTACCGACCCTGGGCGATGAGCCGGATGTACTCCGGCACGGGGGTGTGGGCGGGGCACGCCCATTGGCAATCGACGACCTTGTGGAAGTACGTCGGGTTGCTCACATCGGTGGGCTGCACGCTGGCTCTCTCCTGTGCACCCCTAACGTGCAGGCGCTCGCCGTACACCGGGGCCGCGTCGAATGTCCGTGATCCAGTCTAACGCGCGGCATCGCCCTCGGCTGTCCCCAACGACGCCGCCAGCACTGAAGTGAGGCGCGGTCGCCACGCCAGGGTGCAGGGTGCAGGGTGTGGCCTGTTGCACGCGCCGACCATTGATACACGGGTCGGTGCCACGGGCCGGCGGAGTCGGGCCGGGGCTGCACTATGCTCGACCGCGATGCACAGAGTCGCCCGCGGCCGAGCCGCCATGCACGCAGTGCTGGCCACGGCGGGGCTGGCCCTGCTGCTGGGCGCGGCGATCTATCTGGTGGACCGGCCGGCCGGTTCGGCCTGGCTCGTGCCTTCGGCCTGGCAGGCGGCGAAGCCGGGCCGTGGCTTTGGCGCCGTGGGTCAATGGCTGCCGAGCCTCGTGCATGCCTTCGCCTTCAGTGTCCTGACCGCCTGGCTGCTGCCGCGGCGCGCGGGCTGCGCCGCGGCGGCCTGCCTCGGCTGGGCGCTCGTCGACTCGCTGGCCGAGATCGGCCAGCACTCGGCCGTTTCCGCACCACTGGCCGCGGCCCTCGCAGCCGCCTTCGACAGCGCGCCGCTGGCCGCGCGCCTGGCGCGCTACTTCACGCAGGGCACGTTCGACCCGGCCGACCTGGCCGCTGCGCTGGCGGGCAGCGCCCTGGCCTACCTCGCGCTGCGCCGGTTCGTGCTGCGTGGCGGGGCGGCTGGCGTTGCCCCGTAGCCCTGGCTCACGCCCACCCCTTCGACTTCTTCGCTCCCGTGAGGCCCTCGCCCATGCATCCAACCCACCCCTTGCCGCGCCGGATGGCCGCTGCGGCCGCGCGCTGGCTGGGCCTGGCCGCCGTCGCTTGCGCCGGGCTGGTGAGCCTCGTGGGCTCGGGTGGCGGGGGCGGCGGTGATCCGCCCGCCGCGACGCTCACCGTCGTCAGCACGAGCCCGACGAACGGCGGCAACGGCGTGGCCTTGGCGAGCACGGTCGCGGCCACCTTCTCCGAGAACCTGGCCGGCCTGCCGACGCTCACCCTCACGGACGGCAGTGGCAACGTGGCCGGCACGGTCACCCGCGCCGGCGCCACAGCCACCTTCACGCCAGCCGCGCCGCTGGCCTTCGCCACCACCTACACAGCCAGCGTCAGCGGCGGCAGCGGTGCCTCGGGCGGTGCGCAGTCCGGTGCCGTGACCTGGTCGTTCACGACGGTGGTCGACCCCAACGCGCCGCCGGCCCCGGTCACGATCACCGGCACGGTGGACTTCGAGTCGGTGCCCAACGACACCTCAGACGGTACGACAGGCGGACGCCTGCTGTACGCAAGCAAGACGAACAGGCCAGTCCGCGGAGCCACCGTGCAGGTGCTCTCAAGCCCCGGCGGCGCGGTGCTCGCCAGCGGCATCACCAGCCCTGCCGGCGCGTACTCGCTCAACATCTCCGCCCCGCAGGCGGTGATCGTGCGTGTGCGCGCCGAGATGCTGCGCACCGGCACAACCGGAGGCAGCTGGAACTTCACGGTGCGCGACAACACCCAAGGCGACGCAGTCTACGCGCTGGACACGGCCGCCTTCACCCCGGTGGCAGGCACCAACACGAGGAACCTGCGCGCCCTGTCCGGACAGGCCGGCGCCAGCACCACCTACACCGCCGCGCGCGCCGCCGGGCCCTTCGCCATCCTCGATGTCGTGCACGACGCCAAGGACAAGGTGCTCAGCGCCTCGCCCAACGCCACGTTCCCGGCGCTGCAACTGATGTGGAGCGTCAACAACCAGCCAGCCGGCGGCAACCTCGCCGCCGGCCTCATCGGCACTTCGTTCTACCAGTTCGCCAGCGGCGTGCACCGCATCTACATCCTCGGCTTCGCCGACACCGACACCGACGAGTACGACCGCCCGGTGGTGGCGCATGAGTTCGGGCACTATTTCCAGAGCGCTTTCTCGCGCGACGACAGCATCGGCGGCTCGCACAGCGGCGGGCAGCGGCTGGACATGCGGGTGGCGTTCTCCGAGGGCTGGGGCAACGCCTGGTCGGGCATGGCGCTGGCCACGCCGTACTACACCGACTCGGGCGGCGCCGGGCAGCAGGGCGGCTTCCGCATCGACATGGCCGCGCGGCCGACCGTCAATCGCGGCTGGTTCAACGAGGCTTCGGTCCAGTACCTCATGTACCAATGGCATGCCAGCGGCGCCATCGGCTTCACGCCGATCTGGAACGTGCTGTCCGGCTTCGCACAGAACCTGCCGACCGACGGGGCGCTGTCGAACATCCACTACTTCGCGCACAAGCTGAAGCAGGCCGTGCCCGGGCAGGCGGGCACTATCGATGCGATGCTATCCGACCAGCTGATCACGGTCGTCGACGCGCTCGGCACGACCGAGGCCAACAGCGGCAGCGTCGGCATCTCGGTGCCCATCTACAAGCAGCACATGGCGGCGTTGAACGTGGCGCAGCAGTACTGCGTCACCGACGCCGCCGGCACCGCAGGCGACGAGCGCAACAAGCTCGGCGCGCGCGTCTTCGTCCGCATGCCGCTGGCCGCCGCTGGCTCGCGCACCATCAGCGTGGCCGCCGTCTCGGCCGGGTCCGACCCCGACGCCACCCTGTTCCGGCCCAACGGCGACGAAAGCCAGCACCTCGGCACCGGCACCACCGAGACGGTGAGCATCAACGGTGTCATCGCCGGCACCTATCTGCTCGTTCTGCACGACTATGCGCTCACCGACGGACCATCGGCCGGCAGCCTCAACGGGCAGCGCTGCTTCAACGTCACTGTTCAGTGAGGAAACCGCCATGCGTCATCGTTTGCCCCATAGTGCGTCGCGCAGGCATGCCCTCGTTCTCGCTGCCGCGCTGTGCCTGGGCGGCCTGGGCCACGCCGCCACCTGGGCATCGCAGCGAAATGCGCCGGCCACCGCCGCATCGGGCCCAATGCCCGCCGCCGCCAAGCCCGCAACGGCGTGGCAGTCGGTGAGCGGCAAGCACACCGGCTCCGGCGTCGTCCTGCGCTACGCCGTGCCTGAGAAGATGGCCGTCGGCGAGGCGATCACCGTGCGCCTGCAGTTCTCCGGCGTCACCGCGCCGGACGGTGCCACCGTCGAAGTACGCGACCGGGCGGCCCGCGCCACGCTGCTCGCGCTGCCGTTGCCCGCTGGCGAGCAGCGGACGATCGAGGTCCCCTACACTGGCCGCGCCGACGGCATCCAGTTCCTCGACGTCACCACCACGCAGGCTGGGCGCATGACCGTGGTCTCGGTGCCGCTGCGCGTGGGCACGGGCGAGCTCAAGCTCAAGCCCGACGGGCAGCGCCGCACCACGGCAGGCGGCGACGCGGTCATCTCGCTGCCGGCAGCCTCGCCAGGCGCGAGCCGCTGAGCGGGCAGGGCGCGACAACGGCACGTCTGGAGTCCACCGATCCCGTCGCAGCGCAACGCAGCCTGCTTCGACCGCGGCCAGTCGCCCCCCCCCCGAAGCGACTCAGGCCGCCCGTGCAACCACCCTCGCCGCCGCTGCCGGCGAGAAGAAATCGAACGCCCCGCCGCGCGGGAAGGGGAGCCGCGCCAGCCAGCCCATGGCGGTCAGCATCCAGGGCCCGTACTCCCGCTTCTTCAGCTGCCCGGTACCGGCGAGCCGCTGGCGGAATCAGACCGGCTGTGCAGGCGCGCCACCTCGTACCCGTCCCCTGAACTTGGTGCAGTAGCGCGCCACGGTGAGGCTCAGTTCGCCCTCAGAACCCGCCACCTGCCGCTCGGCCGCGCGCATTGTTGGCGACCCGGCAGGGTGCAACCGCCCGGGCCGACACCCAGTGCGCATGGCCGGCGGGCATACCCTTTGTGCCGCCGCAGGTAGGTCGGCGTCGGCACAAGTCACGCAGCGCCCGGACTGTTGCGCGCGCCGCACCGGGCCGCGCCAGCTACCAGCGTTTGCGCCCCGCCGGCTTGGGGCCCTTGCGCTCGTTGCTGCGCTTGGCCGGTGCAGCCGGTCTGGTGCTGGCAGCGGTGCCGGTGGCCGGCGCGGCGCTGCCCGGTGCTGGCGTTTGTGCGTCGGGCAATGGCGCGGTGGCAGGTGTGCGGGGCTTCATGCTTCAAGTATGGCGCCAACCGGGGTCCGTGCAGGCAGCGACGCTGTGACGACAGGGCCGAGTCCGATGCCATCGTGTTCGCCAACTCGGTGCGGGGCTTCCGCCGTGCCAGCGTGAGTGTGCGTGCCAGGCCCTCGCGGCGCGTTTCAGGGTTGCCGGCAATACTGTTTGTTTGTACAGTACCCCTCCCCGCTCGGAGAGCCCGCATGAGCCACGCCGACTTGAAGTACATCTACCGCCCCTCGCGACGGCAGGCGCCCCGGTGGCTTCGCCGCATCTGGGTCTGGTTCTGAACCGGCTTTGCGGGCGCCCCGGCGACGGTCCTCGTGCGCCCTATCCACCACGCTGTCCACCCGTGCATCCAAAGCCGCCTCCCGCTCCCGAGATCGTCATCGGCCGCACCGAAGACGCGCAGCCGCCATTGCCGCTGGCCAGCGACGGCGTCCAGCGCTGGGTGTGGCACAGCCGCTACGGCGAGATGCTCATCGAGGTGATCGGAGACAAGGTGTTCGTCAATGGCCAGCGGGTCTGCCGCCCAGAGCAACATGCGCAAGACGCGCAGCGTGCGCCCTGAGGTTCGCCCCGCAGGTGCGGCATCAACGGCGGCGCCTTCGTCAGCTCCCTTGTCGCCCTCTTCCTCGGCGCCGCGCAGCAGCGTCGCCATCAGCTTCGGCTCGCCCGCCGCCGAGAGCGGCGTCACGCGGCTGGACCTCAACGACATCCTTGTCCGGCACCCACAGGCGGCTTTCCTGATGCGCATCACGGGCGAGTCGATGCGCGAGGCCGGTGTGCACGAGGGCGACCTCGCGCTGGTCGACCGCGCCATGGAAGGGGCGCACGGGCAGGTGGTCATCGCCATCCTGGGCGACGAGTTCGTCTGCCGACGCCTGCACCGGCGTGGCGGCGAAGTGCGCCTGCTGTCGGCCAACCCGGCCTGCCCCGACTGGGTGCCGAGCGAGGGCGAGGAGCTGCAGATCTGGGGCGTCGTCACGCACGTCATCCGGCCGCTGGCGGCGGCCTGCTAGCGCGCCGCCAGGCCGATCGCGCCGCCATGTTCGCGCTCGTCGACGTGAACAACATGTACGTCAGCTGCGAGCGCGTCTTCCGACCGGCGCTGCACGGCAAGCCCGTGGTCGTGCTGTCCAACAACGACGGCGCCTGCATCGCGCGCAGCAACGAAGCCAAGGACCTGGGCGTGCGCATGGCGCAGCCCTGGTTCGAGGTGCGGCACCTGGAGCGCACGGCCGGCCTCATCGCGTTGTCGGCCAACTTCGAGCTCTATGGCGACATGTCCAGCCGCATGATGTCGCTGGCCGCCGGCTTCGCGCCGCGGCAGGAGATCTACAGCATCGACGAGTGCTTTCTCGATTTCGACGGCGTGCCGGGCGACCGCACCGCCATCGGGCGCGAGCTGCGGCGCAAGGTGCTGCAGTGGACGGGCCTGCCCACGAGCGTGGGCTTCGGGCCGACGAAGACGCTGGCCAAGCTCGCCAACCACGTGGCCAAGACGGCCGACCGCTGGCCGGACAGCTATGCGCAGATGCCGGCGCTCTCGCCAGGCTCGACGCACTCGCTGGCGCAGGTGTGCGACTTCGGCCGCCTGTCGCCCGGCGAGGTCGAGGCGGCCATGGCGGCCACCGATGTGGGTGCCGTGTGGGGCATCGGGCGCAAGACGTCCGCGCGCCTGAACGACGGCGGCATCCGCACGGTGCTCGACCTCGTGCGCGCCGACCTGCCGACGCTCAGGCGCCAGTTCAGCGTCGTGGTCGAGAAGACGGTGCGCGAGCTGCGCGGCACGCCATGCCTGGAAGTGAACGACGCCCCCGAGGCCAACCAGCAGATCATGTGTTCGCGCTCGTTCGGCGTGCCCGTGACCGAGCTGCCCGATCTCGTGGAAGTGGTAAGCCAGTTCACCAGCCAGGTGGCGCGCCGGGCGCGCGAGCAGGGCAGCGTGGCCGGCGCCGTGCATGTCTTCATCAGCACCAGCCCCTACCGCCAGGGCGACCGCCAGCATGCGCCCAGCGCCACGCTGCCGCTGCCGCAACCGAGCGCCGACACGCGCGTGCTCATCAGCGCGGCCGTGCGAGCGTTGCGTTGCATCTACAAGCCCGGGTTCAACTATGCGAAGGCGGGTGCGATGCTCGTGGAACTGCAAGCCCAGGCGCCGGGACTCAAGCCGGGGCAGGCGCGGCAGGCCACGCTGGACCTGTTCGAGCCCGACGCTGAACCGGAAGAGCCGCAGCGCGGCCGGACCGGCCAGCGCACCGACCTGATGAGCGCGCTCGATGCGCTGAACGAGCGCTTCGGGCGCCAGACGGTGGCGGTGGCCAGCGCTGCGCGCCGGGCCACAGGGGCTGCAGAGGTTGCGCGGGCCGGCGAAACCGCAAGGCCGAGCGCGCACGCATCACGGCAGCAGCGGCGCTCGCCGCGTTACACCACGCGGCTCGCAGAGATCGCCCGTGCGCGCGCGTAGCGCCCGCATCTCCAGGTTCTCTTGTGCGGCGCAACAGACTGCGAAAGCCTGGGGCCAGCTGGGCCTGCGATGGCGCGTGCGGGCCGACCGCAGCCGGCTGCCGGGGGCTCTCGCCACCGGATGCCTGGCTCGGCGGGCATGTCGCCCGCCCCCCTGGATTGACCCACGCGGGGCCTTCGCAGGCGCGCACTCGACCGCGGGCACACCACGACCGCGCAGCGCCTGCGCCGGACGCGGCCGAAACGGCTCATGGCGTATGGTGGCGCCAGCCAAGAGGAGCTTGCGATGACCACAGGGCGTTTCCTGATCTACGGCTGCACCGGCTACACCGGCAAGCTCGTGGCGCGGACGGCGAAGTCACAGGGCCTGCAACCGCTCCTCGCCGGGCGCAACGCGTCGAAGACCCAGGCCGTCGCCGCGCTGCACGGCTTCGCCTGGCGGGCGTTCGACCTCGCCGAGACGGCGAAGCTCGAGGCAGTGCTGCAGGAGGTGGACCTCGTGCTGCACATCGCGGGCCCGTTCTCGGCCACGTCGCGACCGATGGCCGACGCTTGCCTGCGCACCGGGCGGCACTACCTGGACATCACCGGCGAGATCGACGTGTTCGAGTCGCTGGCCGCCCGCAGCAGCGAGGCACAGGCCCGCGGCGTGATGCTGCTGCCCGGTGCGGGATTCGACGTCGTGCCCAGCGACTGCCTCGCTGCACACGTGAAGAGGCGCCTGCCCGACGCGACGCGGCTCTTCCTTGCCATCGGCGGCCTGGGCATGCTGTCGCGCGGCACGGCGAAGACAAGCGTCGAGGGCATCGCGCTCGGCACGCGGGCACGGCGCGGCGGCCGCATCGTGCGCCTGCCCGATACGCCGCGCGCCAGCGCCGACTTCGGCGGCGGGCCATCGCCGACGGTGGCGCTGAGCTGGGGCGACGTCGCCACCGCCTGGCACTCGACGCAGATCCCGGACATCGACGTGCACTTCCAGTCGTCTCGGCAGATCGAACAGATGACCCGGCTCGGGCCGGTCGCGCGCTTCGTGCTGTCCACCCGGCTCGGCCAACGCCTGGCCAAGGCGGCCGTCGACCGCCAGCCCGAAGGCCCCAGCGACACCGAGCGTTCGCGCGGCCACGCGGTGCTGGTGGCGCAAGCGTCCAACGCGAAGGGCCAGACCGTGCGCTCGCGCCTGCGCACGCCCGAGGGCTACACGCTGACCGCGTTGACCGCGCTCGAGATCGCCCGCCGTGTGCTGGCAGGCGACTTCAAGCCGGGCTTCCAGACGCCGAGCCTCGCCTACGGCGCGGACTTCGCACTGCAGTTCCCGGGCGTGACGCGCGAGGATCTGGAGTAACGAGCCAGCAAGCGGTCGCGGCTGCGTGGATCGATGTTCACCCGGCTGAGGTCGCCATGAACCTGCGGCAACGCGAGCAGCCGCGCGTCCATCACCCGGAACCAGGCCCAAGGCAGATAGGCCAGCGGAAACATGCCGAAGTAGCCGCTCGGCAATTGCGGCAGATCGGGGAAGTGGCGCAGGCACTGGTAGCGCCGCGAGGGGTAAGCGTGGTGGTCGCTGTGCCGCTGCAGGTGGAAGGTGGCGAGGTTGGTCACCAGGTGGTTGGTGTTCCACGAGTGGTGCGGCTTGGGCGCTTCGTAGCCGGTGCCGGTGGCGGGGTCGCGCTGGCGCAGCAGGCCGTAGTGCTCCACGTAGTTGGCCGAAGTCAGTTGCCACCAGGCCACGAGGTTGTGGATAGCGAGGAAGAGCACCATCGGCGCGCCGAAGGCGACGACCAGCGCCCCCTGCAGCACCGCGGTGACGGCATACGACTGCAGCATCGTGTTGCGCACGCTCCAGCGCGGGTGCCCGAGCTCGGCCAGGCGGTGCGATTCCAGCGCCCAGGCGCGGCGGATGCCCCCCGGCAGCTCGCGCAGCGCAAAGCGGTAGATCGACTCACCCATGCGCGAGCTCGCGTGGTCTTCGGGCGTGGCCACCCAGCGGTGGTGGCCCCGCCCGTGCTCCACCGTGAAATGGCCGTAGGCCGGCACCGCCAGCGCCAGCCGCGCCAGCCCCTGCTCGAGCGCATTGCTCTTGTGGCCGAGCTCGTGCGCGGTGTTCAACCCGAGGCCGGAGTTGGCGCCCGCCACGTAGGCCAGGACCAGGAAGGCCCACCACGAGAGGTCGTGCGTGCCTGCCCACACCGCGCAACCGACCAGGGCCACGAAGTGCAACGGCACCGTCGCCCAGGTCAGCCGGCGGTAGTAGCGGTCGGCGTCGAGCGAGGGCATCACCGCCTCGGGCGGGTTGTTGCGGTCCTCGCCGATCAGCGCATCCAGCAGCGGCATCAGGCCATAGCTGATGAGCAGCGGAAGGGCCAGGGCGATCTCGCGGCCGCTCGCGTGGTGGGCCGCCAGGCCCACGAACGGAATGAGCGGCCACACCACCGAGAGCATCCAGGCCCAGCGCTTGCGGTCGCGATAGCTGATGGCCTGGCCGTCCGGGCTCTTGCCGACATGGACGACGGACATGCTCTGCCTCCTGTAGGGTGCGGCCGGGCGGGCGCTGCCACTTGCAGCGGAGTGTGGCCGGGCGGCGACGCACTCGCAATCCGGGTGTTCGCCGCTGGCGCGCCTGACTGAGCAAACTCAAGGCGCCGGGCCACCAAGCCACTGCGCACCCTTCGTGGATGGGCCTTGCGGCCCGAGCGAGTGGGTGCCGCGCGCCCGGCCCCCGGCCCGGGTGGCGCGTCGGCACCGGGGCCAGCGCGGGCCGCGGCGCCCTACGCCCTCTTCGAGGCCTGCGACACCCGCGCCAGCAACTCGGCGGCGAGCCGCTCGGAGGCGACCGAGCGCTCCAGCGGCGAGCGCGAGAGCCCGGAGAACTGGTAGTGCATGTTCTCGTACACCTCGGCGGCGGCCGGAAGGGCCCCGAGCACGGCATCCAGGGCGGCCACGGGCAGGTCCTCGGCCAGCGCGGTCTTCAGGCGCGCCACGAGAAGCCGGTACTGCTCAGCATCGATCCGCCCCGGGCCGCGCTCGACGTACTCAAGCACGCGCGCCAGCGCGATGGCCATCTCGAGGTGGGCGTGGAAAGGCTTGGGGTTCGTGGTGGACTCGGACATGGCAAACCTCGGCACCGCCTCTTGCATGGGGACTCTGTCGGCGACGCCACCATCAGATGCGGCCGGAAGCGCCGGCTGCAAGGAGGAGGCCTCAGCCCGGCGCCTGAAGGCGGTAGAGGTCATTGGCACGCGGCGGCGGGTGGTAGGGGCGGCGGAGGCGGCCGCGCGGCCCGGCGCCCAGGTGCGGTACAAGCGCAGCCACATGACCGCGAACCCCTCGAGCCAAACCACCGCCCTGCCCTTCTCCGCCCTGCCACTGCCTCCGGCCACGCTGGCCAACCTGCAGCAGCTCGGCTACCTCGGCATGACGCCCATCCAGGCCGCCAGCCTGCCGCTGGCCTTGGCCGGGCACGACCTCATCGCGCAGGCCAAGACAGGCAGCGGCAAGACGGCCGCCTTTGCCATCACCCTGCTGGCCCGCCTCAACCCGCGCCGCTTTGCCGTGCAGGCGCTGGTGCTGTGCCCCACGCGCGAGCTGGCCGAGCAGGTGACGTTGGAGGTGCGCCGCCTCGCCCGGGCGGAGGACCACATCAAGGTGCTCACGCTGTGCGGCGGCGCCACGCTGCGCCCGCAGCTCGCGAGCCTGGAGCACGGTGCGCACATCGTCGTCGGCACGCCCGGCCGGCTGCTCGATCACCTGCAGCGCGGCAGCCTGAAGCTCGACGCGCTCAACACACTCGTGCTCGACGAAGCCGACCGCATGCTCGACATGGGCTTTTACGACGACATCGCGGCCATCGCGGCGCAGTGCCCGCAGCAGCGGCAGACGCTGCTGTTCTCGGCCACCTATCCCGCGGGCATCGCCAAGCTGGCGGCCGCCTTCATGCGCGAGCCGAAGGAAGTGAAGCTGCCCGAGCGGCATGCGGCCAGCAAGATCCGCCAACGCTTCTACGAGGTGCGCGAGGAGGAACGCCTGCACGCCGTCTCGCTGCTGCTCAACCACTACCGGCCGGCGAGCACGCTCGCCTTCTGCAACACCAGGCAGCAGTGCCGCGACCTCGTGCTGGTGCTGCGCGCATCGGGCTTCGCCGCGCTGGAGCTGCACGGCGAGCTCGACCAGCGCGAGCGCGACCAGGTGATGGTGCGCTTCGCCCACCGCAGCTGCAGCGTGCTGGTGGCCACCGACATCGCCGCGCGTGGCCTGGACATCGCCCAGCTCGAGGCGGTGATCAATGTCGACATCGCCGCCGACGTGGCTACGCACACGCACCGCATCGGCCGCACCGGCCGCGCCGACGAGGCAGGCTGGGCCTTCAGCCTGGCCAGCCTGGACGAGATGGGCCGCGTCGGCCGCATCGAGCACGAGGGCGGTTTCACTTCCGAGTGGCACAAGCTCGGCGAGCTGACCCCCGCCCCGGGCGGGCCGCTGCGCCCGCCCATGCGCACGCTGCAGATCATGGGCGGCCGCAAGGAGAAGATCCGCCCCGGCGACGTGCTCGGCGCATTGACCAAGGATCTCGGCTTTGCCGGCACGCAGGTCGGCAGGATCAACGTGAACGAGTTCTCCACCTACGTGGCGGTGGAGGCCGGCATCGCCGAGCAGGCCCTGAAGCGGCTCGCCAGCGGCAAGGTGAAGGGGCGCAGTGTCAAGGTGAGGATGCTGGACGACTGATGCCGGCACGGGCCGACGGCTCGCGTCGGTCCCGCCGGCCTTCGTGCCGTCGGCCTCTCGGTCCGCCGGTCTTCGTTTCGTCGGTCCACCAGTCCGACAGTCCGCCAGTCCGCCCGCCGGTCCATGCGCCAGCGCACAGACCCCATGCCCCGTCCCTGCGCAGACTCCATCCACCGAGATCTCTCGGCACAGGAGACGCCCGATGGACACGATGGCCGAACAGACCTGGACCGCACTGGTCGTGGTGGCCGCGCTGGCGCTGCTGGCGGCCGGTGCCTGGCTCTTCTACCGCAGGCAGCAGTCCACCCGCCTGCAGGAGCGCTTCGGCCCCGAGTACGGCCGCACCGTCGGCGACCTCGGCAGCCGGGGCAAGGCCGAGACGGAACTGAAGGCACGCGAGAGCCGGGTCGACCGCCTCAAGCTCATTGCGCTTTCGCCCGCCGAGGCCATCAGGTTCAGCGATGCCTGGACCGCCCTGCAGGGTCACTTCGTCGACAACCCGAAGGGCGTCGTCGCGCAGGCCGACCAGCTCGTGCGCGAGTTGATGCTGGCGCGGGGCTACCCGATCGCGGACTTCGACCGCCGCGCGGCCGACATCTCGGTCGATCACCCGGCGGTCGTCGATCACTATCGCGCCGCGCAGGCCATCGCGGTCCGCGACCAGCGTGGCGAGGCCGACACGGAAGAGCAGCGCCAGGCCGTGGTGCACTACCGCGCGCTCTTCGACGAATTGCTCGAGGTGAAGACGGCCGCCAAGCCGCCGTTGAAGCCTGCCGCGCAGCCATTGGAGGCCCAGGCATGATCGCGGCCATCGCCAGCGACCCTGGCACCTCAACCGCCGCCCCGGCGAGCGAGGTCGAAGGGCTGGCGCCCTTGTTCCAGCCGCTGGAGGCCCAGGGGTTCCGCGACGCCTGGGCCACGGTGCAGGTCGGCTTCGTGGACGACCCGAAAGCGGCCGTCCAACAGGCCGACGAACTGGTCACCCAGGTCATGCGCAGCCTCGGGGCGTCCTTCGCCGGTGAACACGCCAGGCTCGAAGGCCTGGCCCGAACGGAACAGGCGTCCACGGAAGACCTGCGCGTCGCCCTGCATCGCTACCGCTCCTTCCTGCAACGCCTGCTGGCGTTCTGACCGCCACCGTCATGCCCGTGCCGTCAGTGCGCTGCCATACGGACGGGCGCCGGGGCCCGGCGCACAGTGACGGCTCGAATCTCAGGAGACTTGCCATGCCACGGACCCATCGACTCTCCCGCCTCGCGTGCGCGCTGGGCATGGCGCTCTCGCTCACGCTGCTGGGCGGCGTGGCCTTGGCCGCCGACCTCAAGCTCTCGGGCGACAACGAGGTGCCACCGGTGAAGACGATGGCCACCGGCGCCGGCACGATCACGGTGGCTTATGACGGCACGGTGGCCGGCAGCGTGAAGACCACCGGTGTCGTGGGCACCGCCGCGCACATTCACGTCGGCGCGAAGGGCCAGAACGGGCCGGTGATCATCCCGCTGACCAAGGGCGCCGACAACGAGTGGTGGGTGCCGCCGGGCACCAAGCTCACCGCGGAACAATTGAAGAGCTTCAAGGCCGGCGACCTCTACGTGAACGTGCACAGCGAGGCCAACAAGGGCGGCGAAGTCCGCGACCAGATCGCGCCTTAGCTAGCTAGCACACAGCAACCAATGAGTAGGCGCAGGTCCCTGCCGGCCGGCCCGTTCGCGGGCGTTGTCGGCACCGGCCGGCGCCGACGACGACCCATGCGGGGTCGACCCGGCGTGGCTCGAAGGGTGCACGCCGACTCAGGAGCCTTCGACGGCTCCGCCCCGCGCCATCCACCTGGCGGGCAAGGCGCCTGCCAGCTCGACCGCACCTTCATCGCAAGCAAAGGACCGGCATCGTGAATCGAATCATCTGGCTCGTCGGAGCCGTCGTGATCGTCCTGTTCGTGCTCAGCTACCTCGGCCTGCGCTGATCGATCCGTGCACGCGCACGCGGCGCCGCCGCATCCCGACATTGAGATGGCGGCCGATGCCGCGAGCGATCCGGAGGGCGCGCCTTACTGCGACGGCGAGTCCGGCCGCGCGGCGAGGTCCACCGGCGCGTAGTACGGCCGGCTGCCCAGCGCATCCACCCGCGCCCAGAACTCGGGCCCGGCGGCCAGCCCGCGGGCATCCTTGGCCGCGGCCTGCCGCCACATCGCCCAGGAGTCGGGGTGCAGGCGCGCGGCTTCGGTCATCCAGGCGCGCGCCTCTTCGGCGTCGCCCAACTCGCCCCGGCGCAGCAAGTGCTGCCCGAGGCGGAAGCGCGCGTGCGCTTGGGCAATCGTGTCCTGCGGCAGGCTCAGCCGGGCCGCGGCGCGCCCCTCGTCCAGCGCATGCGCGCTGGCGGCACCGCGGCGCGCCCAGTCGCGCACGGCGTCGAGGTAGGCCCCCTTCACCCGCGTTCGCTCGGCGATCGCCGCTTCGGGCATCGCAAAGGTCTGGCGGTCCATGGCACGGAAGCCGTCGGTCGAGCCGGCCGTCTCGGGCGGGCGCACGATGCGGCCCTGCTCGTCGATCCACACGGCCTGCGGCACATTCACGAGGTTGTACAGGTCGGCCACATGGTGGTCACGGTCGATCAGGTTGGGGTAGGACGCCTTGGCCACCTTGATCCAGGGCCGCGCCGCCTCGGGCTGGTCGAGCGCCACGGCCAGCACGATGAAACCGTGATCCTGGAGCTCGTCGTACAGGGACTGCCACACGGGCAAGTCAGCGCGACACCCTCACCAGGAAGCCCAGGTGGTGAGAAAGACCTTCCGGCCGCGGTACGACGAGAGCCGGTGCTCGCGGCCTTGCGGGTCGGGCAGCGCGAAGTCCGGCGCCTGCAGCGAAGCCAGCGAGGCGCCGCGCCTGGCGCTGCCGGTGCCCAGCACCCAGGCCCGCCCGGCGGCGTCGTGCACCACGGGATGGCCGCTGCGGCGCCACAGCGCGG
>JALHOU010000043.1 GCA_022842825.1 Rubrivivax sp. | reverse complement strand
CAGGCGCCCTGGGACAACGTGGTGCGTTTTGCCGCCGACGTGTTGCCCTACCTCGACCAGGAACGGTCCATCGCACTATGGCGTGCGGTCCGCGAGTCGCCCTGCGCCCGCGGCTGGAGTGCGCATGAGGCGCGCTGGATCGAGATGTTCGAACGCGTTGCGCAGGCGCGCTGGGGCGAGGCTGCTGACGTCGCGATCGAACTGCTGGCGGCCGAGCAGGTGAAGGACAAGCAAGCGCGGGTGATGCTGACACAGGTGGCGGCCACCGGGCTGATCCTGAAGGACCGCAGGCTGGAGGCGCTGCGCGTGCTGGGTGCTGAGGTCAACAAGCTCCCCGCGGCCGATCGTGCGGCGGCTTGGGTGCGGCTGCTGTGGTATCAGGCGCTTGCGCCGGCGCTGGGAGGGCACTCAGTGGCCCGATGAAGCGGGGTCGGTCGGGCCGCCCAGGTGCCGTTGGTCGCCTGATCGGGGTTCCTGCGTTCCCGCAGCGTATATCGGTTCATCTAATGCGCGACCCCAATCAAGGCGGGTGCGATCAAGGTTGGATCGTCTTGCGCAGTCCGTTCTTTAGTACGCGTGCGAGGCGGTAGGTTCGCGACTGCAGGAGACGCCGGATCTGGGCAGCGAGCCGCCACTTGAAGAGCTTCAGTCGGCGCGGGGTGCCTGTATTGCGAGCCAGTTCGTGCGGCGGGAGCCAATCACGATCAAGGCGCCTCAGCTTGGGTGGAATTGTCCAGGGGTTTGAGTGATCGTGCTCCACTTGCCACACAAGCGAGGGCCTGATCCAGCCCATTGCGCTCGACTTAGCGAGTGCCTCGCGCACGCTGGCACGCGCTCGGGCGGCATCGATCAGGGCTTGACACCATAGGTCCGCATGGCAATTGAACGTGCTGAGCCAGGGCTGCGTTGCCATGTCCGTGAAGTGAATGTTGCTTGTGCGCCCCAGCTCGAAGTGCTCCATCGAATTCCAGCCCATCGGTAGAGCATCGGACTTCGGGTGCGCAAAGTCGAAGTCCCGAATGATCTGGTTGTAGGACAGGCGTCCCGAGCGATAGTCGTCGAGCAGAACGTCGGGACTCCAGCTTGCTCGTTGGTTGTCTACCAGGAAGACGGAGTACTGGGCGGCTCGGCCTGGGGTGGGCTGGCACGACATCAAGAGATTCGGGCCCAGGTCCCAATTGAACAATTCGTAGATGTCACGCACCACCAGCATGTCGGAATCGAAGTAGACGCCGCGGCCGCGGTGATCGGCCAGTTGGGGAAGGAAGAGGCGATGAAAGCTGAAAGGCGTGCCGGCGCGGCCGTCGGCATACAGATCACGCGATCGTTGCCCCGGCGTCACGAAACGCACAGACATGAATGTGCTTGACTCTATGCTCCATTTCAGTACCTCCGTGGCCAGACACTGCTCATCTTCGGCCCCAATGAGGACGAACGCTTCCGGGCAGCGCACCGAGCTGAACCGCACGGCAAACCGCTCGCGGACCTTGCGCAAGTCATCGAACTGAACATCAAAGCTGTCTTGCACCGACTTGAGCTTCTTGTACTCGAGGGCTTGGAAGTCCTGCGCGTAACGTGTTCCGCCATCGACTCCGGCGAGCTGGATGTCGGTGAATCCCGCCACGGCCAACAGGTGTGCCAGCGTTGGCGCACTGAAGTTGTAGCCCGGAACGACCTCGCCCAGAGGGCCGCTCGCTGCAGCGGTGCCGAGATTGAAGCGGAAGATCCGACCTGCCAGCTTCGTCTGCCACAACGGCGCCGAGTTCTCGGGCTCGATCGGCAGATAGAGCACGAGATTGCCCACCTTCCTGGGTCGGTGCGGCGCCCGCGGGACCAGTACCGCCACAAGGTTGCAATTCGCAAGTCGATCGACCTGGCGTTCAAGAATGTCCTCGTCGATGATGAAGGCGGCATGGCAAGGCGTGTGCAATGACGTTTCGTTCAAACCAACAACGAACCGATCGCGGCGAGCCTCTAAGGCGTCGAGTTCCCTGAAGGAAGGGCCCTTCCCGACAATCATCGCTCGACCGTGGAAGGCCTCCGCTTGATCGCGCAGCAGGGCGAGCGCAGCTCTCATTTGGTGCCTTGCCGCTTCGCTTGGCCAGAACGGCCGCGGAGGGAGTCTGCGGGCCAGTCCGACCACCGGCGGATCAGCCGATAGGTTGCGCGAAGCGCGCGCACGCCAGCCAAGCGCCGCCGAATGGCCCAACGCCACTTTCGGGTCTCCGCCCGGCGAAGGATCGCCCACGCGTCTGCCTCGGTAGCGGGGCTGGTCGGAGTGATGTCGGTTCCTGTCGCCCCATGGCGCGGCCGTGCACGCAGCCTGATCGAGCGTGGGTGATGTGGCGGGTCGTGTGTCTCACAGGCGACCACATCGAAGCCGGCGGTCTGGACGAGGCGCGTCAACGTGCGCCGAGTGAAGTGGAGGACATGTGCCAGGTGGAGGTCGCTAACGCTCTCGTAGCGAGCGGCGTCGGGAACATCGATGTACAACCACCCATCCGCATTGAGCTTCGATCGAACCTCCTTCAGCGTGCCAATGGGATCAAGCAGGTGCTCCAACACGTGATTCATGAGCACGAGGTCAATGTTGCCAAATGCGTCAAGTTTGGGGTGGACTTCCGCCTGCCCATACTTGGCGGCATAGGTGGCAAAGCTCGCGTTCGTTTCGACGCCAGCCAGGCGCCCTCGGAAGCCGGACTGGCGCAATGCAACGAACAAGGAGCCCTCGCCGCATCCATAGTCAAGAACGAATCGGCCCGCAGCGAGGTCGAAAACCTTGGCCAAGTGATCCGCGGTGTAGCGCAGCCGATCATCCTTGCGATGCTCGGCGATGTACTGCGCGCTTGGGTCCGCGACGCCCTGGTAGTACTGGCGGTAGTGCCGCGAGTAGAAGCTCGCCAAGCCGGCGGCGTCAGGGCGAGGATTGGTTTGGACCAAGCCACATGACGCGCAGCCGACTGTCGCCAAGCCCAGCCCATGCCTATCCTGTGTGGTCAGCGTCTCGAAACGGTCGGCCCCACACATGGCGCAGGCCTGCACTTCCAACGAGATCTCCAGGTCAGCGCGAAGTCGCATCCTTGGTCGGCTCCAGTTTCCTGCGTGTTCGGTCGAGAAGCAGCAACGCTCTTTCGGCGCCAAAGACCAACGCGGCGATGTTGCAGAGATGGTAAGCCGAGGTGGCCAGGACCAGACCCTCCAACCCCCAACCCAGGAACCCGAAGGACTTAAGCGCGGTCCCGAGCACGAAGCCGACGACCCCGATCGTTGCTGGCGTGCGGGTATCGCCCAGGGCATAGAAGACTGCGACCACGGACGGGCCCGCCGCGGCGACGTAGAGATAGCCGAGCAGGAGCAGGCACATTGCCCAAAGGGTTGCCGCTGCGCCGGCTTGTAGCTTCAGCATCAGTTCGAGCGCCTCGGACCAGAAGGGTTTGAGCAATAAGAAGACCATGGCAACTGCCAAGGTAGCCATGCCCGTGCTCAGCAGGGAGCGCCGCAGGAGTTTGCGGGCTGCCTGGGTGTCGTCCGCGGCAATCAGGCGTGCCAGCTGGGGCGCGACTGAGGCGCAAAGCGATCGCTCCAGTACGAGAGCCATGGCGCTCATGCCGCTGTGGGCCAAGCCAACCAAGGTGACGCCACCCGCGGGGGCCATGGCGCTCCAGAACCGGTCCACCAGGGGCGCCGCCTTGTAGATGCTGGAGCCGGCCAGCAACGGCCATAGCCGCTGCCAGGCATCAGTGCCGCGCCAAGCCCCGCGCCAGCTGGGCGGAGATGGCCCCGCGGCCGCCAGCAGGAGCAGCCACACTGCAACTGCCCGCACGAGCATGACGTGGGCCGCCGCCATCACGCCCCATGTCTGGACGGCTGGCAATACTGCCACGACGGTGAGCGTCGTTGCGGCCAGCGAGGCCAGCTCGGGTGAGACTTGCCGATCGCGTCCGCGCTGCGCGGCCACCATCACGGCACCCACTGATTGGAAGAGGGCCGCCAGCAGAAGCGAAGGCGTCATGTCGATGACCATTTCCCGCGCTGGTGCGGCCAGGCCACCGAAGAGCAGAGACACCCAGATCGGCGCGGTGGCGCCCAATGCAAGGCACGCCAATCCAGATGCGATGATGGCCTGCGCTTGCGCGACGCGAAGTAGTCCTCGCCAAGCGCCTGTGCTCGGGTCTGCTGTAGCAAACCGCGATTGCCATGCGCCCTGGAGCGCGGGGGCAAGAACGCCTGCCAGGACCAGCGGCACCGCCTGCGCGGCGACGAAGGCGTCACTCTCGTGCCCGACGCCAAGTGTGCGAAAGACGAGCAGTTGAAGGACAAGCTGGCCCAACAACTGAGCCGCTGCCAAAGCGCCAAGCAGCAATGACCGATTCAACCTGTGGTACCCCCGAGGACGCCCGTTCGCGAAAGCTACGACGAGCCGAACGGCTCGAACCGCATTCGCCGGGCGGCGGGGGGCCACAGCCGAAGTTTGTACAAGAGAAGTAGAAGGCGGAACGCAAGTTCGGTCGACTCCCGCCAGCGTATCGGCCCGAAGACAAGCGACCAGCGAGGTGACGCGCGACCTATCTCGACCGAGAAGTGTCGGGTGACCAGCCGTTTCGAGTGACCGTCAAGGTCGGTGCCGTAGTGATGCCACAGCGCGTGCACCTGGCCAAGGAGGATGCCGACCCAGTCTCTCTTTAGGACGAAGCGCGCCATGTGTAGGTGCCGGCCAAACCATCCATGGCCTTGCCCGATCTGGTTTGCGCCGTGCTGGCGATAGAGCAGCGTTGGTTCGGGATCGAAGATCACTCGCCCGAACGCGCTGACAACGAGGTAGAGCCACCAATCGTGGAAGTGCACATTGCGCGGCACGCCAGCACGTTGAAGCAGTCGTAGGGCGGCGTTGTTCATTGCCGCTGTGCAGCCGGTGACCATGTTTTCTGCCAGGGCGCCCTGGAAAGACGGACTGTGCAGCCACGGCCGTGTGGCCTGAAGTGGGCGCAGTTGCTCGTCGGCGAGCAGCTGCGCGCTGCCGTAAAGCGCCGGGGCGAGGACATGGGGCCGCAGGGCACGTGACGCGCGGTCGATCTTCCCTGGGAGCCACACATCGTCCTGGTCAGAGAACATCACCATGTCGGCATGGTTTGGCGCATGGCGCAGCAACGTGAGGAAGCTGGCGCCAAATCCAAGGTTCATGCCGCAATGCAGCTCGATGCGCGGCTCGGCCAGCCCTTCGATGGCGGCCACTGTGCCGTCGCTCGAGCCGTCGTCGCGCACGACGATGCGCCCCCCTCTGGGCAGTTGGTCCAGGATCGAACGGAGTTGCTCGACCACGAAGCGCTCGCCATTGTGAGTGGACATCAGGACCAACACAGGGCAAGGCGAGTTCATGGCCTCATCCATGGCGGCACGTAGCGGCCTGGCAGACGGTCGCAGCTGAGCGTGAAGTTGCCACTTCGCACGCTCTCGACGGTGCCGAGCTCGATGGGTTCAAAGGCGCGGAAATTCTGGACGAACACCTGGCCGCCGGGGCCGACTGTGACCCCGGTATCAGAGTGGCTGTAGGTGCGGGCATACACCCCCAGGCCAAGCGCCTGCGTGCGGGCGTTGCCCTTGGGGAAGAGCCGCGGGCACAGGCTTTCGATGCGTTCGAAGACGTTGTCAAGGTGTTCAGCCACGGGTGCCGTTGTTGTTCTCCAGGCCACGGCATCGACCTTCTCCAGCGGGCAGAACCAGAAGCCTTGCTCGTTGCGTTCGCCGCCCTTCGGCCCCTCGCGGACATACGGCACGCTGGCAATGACCGAGGCCACGAAAGTGCAGGGCTGGCCGGGCATCGCGCGCACACCGACCTTTTCTGAAGCGAGTGACGCGAATCGCAGCTCCTTGGGCTGCGGGTGCTCCTGGGCGCTGCCCGGCTTTCGAGAGCCGCCCAACACCATGTACTTCGGCAGCGGGCTCTCGACGAGCGTGCGCAGCATCTCGTGTTCGGGCATCTCGGGAACGATGTCCGACTGCCCTGCGATATTCGACCAGCGTGACTGCGGATGCATCAGCGGCACCAAGATCGAGTAGGAGATCGCATCGATCGTGAAGTAGACCGCAGGGGTTGCCTGCAACGCGTTGGCGGCCAGACGCGCACTTGGCCCCGCGTGCCAAGCTTGTACGGCCCAGACGTTTGGGCGCAATATGGTATGCACGAGCCAGACCTGTGCCGCGAGTAGTCCGATGAGGAGCGTGTTGCGCAACGCGGTCGTCACAGGTAGGCCTCGCGCCATAACGGCCACTGCAGGGCCCACCACCAAGAGCGCCCAGAAGAAGTAGCGGCCGTTTCCGGAGACAAAGGTCCAGGCATAGAAGCAAATGGCCATGCCGACCAAGAGAGCCCGTTGCGAGGGGTTGAAGAAGTGGTCTCTCCGGCGGCAGCGGGTGGTGATGGCAACTGCCACCCCAAGCAGAACCAGCGCAGCGAAACGTGCGTCTGGCGCCATCGTTTCCAGATATAGGCCGCCCGCCGGGTCAAGCAGCAAGAGCGGGCGCATCAACCCTTCGGCAATGCTGTCGGGTACGAAGCGGAGCATGCTGACCTTCAGCCGGCGCCGAAGAGGCTCGGCAGCACCGGATGGAACGGGTTGCCCATGTGCCGCCACAACTGCCAGCCCCAGGGTGCGTAGGCCGCGGCATACCCAAGCGCGCAAGACCCGCCGAGGGTGGCCACCAACCTGAGCGGCTTGGCGGTGCTGCGCGCCTGCCACCACCAGACCGCCAGCAACGGCAGCGCGAGTACGTGTGACAGCTTGAACGCGATGGCCACGCCCAGCAAGGCGGCGGCCAGCGCAGCACGGGTGGCGGTAGGCTGGCTGGCGCACATCAGTGCCACCGCCCACAGCAGCGGTACTGCGGCCAAGGGATCGTTCGCGGTGGTATTGAGCGCCGCCAGCACCACGATGCTGCAAAGGGCCAGGGCCACAGCCATCACGCGCTCGAACAGGGCCTGCGCGTGGGAGCCTTGCCGTGGCAGCAGATGCCAGCTGGCCAGCCATACAGGCGGCACGATCAGCGCGGCCAGTGCCGCGCTCCACAGCGCGCCAGCCCAAGCGCCATCAATCTCCAGCATGCTCAGCCGGTAGACGGGCCAGTACAGATACGGATACTGATAGGTCTGTGAGTTGGCGGCGCGAACGTCCAGATGCCAGCGCGATTGCTCCGCGACCAAGCCAAGATAGACGTGATGGTTGAGTGCGTCCCAGCTGAACGCCCAAACGCCGGCATACAGGGGCATGCAGGCACAGGCCATAGCGGCAAGCAGCGTGACCAGTGCCGCCTCCAGCCACGGGAAGCCGCGCGCCGGCGGGAAGTTTTGCGGAACGGACGAGGACGGGTGGCTCATGCCGCAGCTTGGGTCCGGGTTGGCCGGCTGGAATCGAACGCGCTGCGCAGGGCCGCGAAGTACAGGCAGGCCAGCAGCGTTTGGGTGCCGAGGATGACGAGGCCGACGCCCGGGATGATCTGGCGCATCGCCACCTCGGGGTCGAGGGCGCCGAATTGCGAAGCGCCCCAGCGCACCGCCAAGCCGACGCAAAGAACCGTGCCCGCCACGGTGGCCACAGCGCCGGCCAGCGGCAGCAGCGCGCTGGTGGCGGCCTTGCGCAACCACTGCTCGCGCGGGTGCGGCGCGTCCAGGCCCGCCATGTGCCGCGCGAGCACCGCGCCCAATGCAAAGAGCATCGTCTGGTAGCCCAGCACCGCCGCGGCCACCGAGAACAACTGGGTGTGGATGCCCACGGGCCAGCGTGTGGCCGAGGGTTCGAGCAGGTGCGAGAGCAGCAGTTGCGCGGCGCCGGCCAGCGTGAGCGTCGCCCCGGGATACAGGAACAGCCACCGCGGCGCGTACAGAAGCAGATAGCGCAGATGCCGCCAGCCGTCGCGCCAGGTGCGCAGGTGCGGTGGCCGGTCGCGGCCGTCCTTGGCCAGGCAGGTGGGGACCTCGGCCACGCGCAGGCCCGCCTGCAAGGCCTTGACGATCATCTCGCTGGCGAACTCCATGCCCGGAGTAATCAGATGCAACTGCAGGATCGCGCGGCGGTGAAAGCCGCGCAGCCCGCAGTGGAAGTCGCTCAGCTCCCCGCCGAAGAAGCGCCGGCCGAGAAAGCTGAGCACGGGGTTGCCGAGGTGCCGGTGCAGCCACGGCATGGCGCCGGGAGCGATGCCGCCACGGAAGCGGTTGCCGACCACGAGCTGATTTCCCGCGCGCAAGGCTTCGACGAAGGGCTCCAGAGCCGAGAAGTCGTAGCTGTCGTCGGCGTCGCCCATGATGACGAACTCACCTTCGGCGGCAGCGATCCCGGCGCGCAGCGCCGCCCCGTAGCCGCGTTCGGGAACGTCGATCACGCGGGCTCCAGCGGCGCGGGCGAGAGCCTGGGAGCCATCGGTCGAGCCGTTGTCGGCAACCAGCACCTCCCCGGCGAGGCGGTTGCGCTTCAGAAAGCCCACCGCCTTGCCGACGCAGGCAGCAACGGTTCGTGCCTCGTTCAGGCACGGCATCAAGATGGTGAGGGTGGCCCCGGCGAGCCACTGTTCGGCCGGGAGATGGGCCGCTTGGGCGCCGCCGGCCAGCGGCGACGGGGCCGTCAGCGAGGCTGGCGTCTGGCTCATGGGTTGGCGCGCAGCGGTGGCGCAGGTGATGGCGAGGTTTTCAGGCTCGCGAGTGGCCGGTGCCGTGCCAACTGCGCCTTCGCGGGCTTGGACGGCCAAAGCCAGACGGCCATCGCTGATTGCGTGGCCCAAAACGCAAGCAGGGGCGGCATCGGCCGCCCCCGTCTGATGCTCAGCGCCGCAGCGCCGATGCACTCGAGCCGATTACCGGCACTCTGAGGGCAGGAACTTGGAGGTGATGCCAGACGTGCAGGCCCACTTGAGCTGCCCGGTGCCGCCCACCGTGCTCGGCGTCAGAGTGATCGTACCGGGGGCGTTCGGGATGGCCGATACCACGGTGATGACGCCGGTTGTGTCGGCGATCGAGATCGTGGTCACGTGCTTGGTGGCGCCGGGGAACGAATAGCCCGAGTTGGCCAAAGTAACGGACGCCAGTTGCCCCAGCGACGAAGCGGTCTCGGCAACGGCCAGCTTGGCCGGCGAGGCCATCACGAGCAGTTCGCTGACCTTGGCGCGGGTCGTGTAGTCCTGATAGGCCGGCAGGGCGACGGCGGCCAGGATGCCGATGATCGCCACGACGATCATCAGTTCGATGAGGGTGAAACCTTGCTGGATACGGCGGTTCATTCGGGAGGCTCCTGAGAGGAGAAGGATGGGGGGGGGTGACCTTACCAAAGCAGGCGTCGTGCCAAGGCGAACGCACAGCCGGCTCGTGTGCTTCGTCACCGAAAGCGACGAATATCGTCATATCGCTCCGACCTCCCGAAGCCCCGAAGTGTCGGCCCTGACGATTTGCGTCAGCCGGCAGTCGCCGCGGCGGCAGACGGTCAGTCCAGCGTGAAGACTTGCCCGGTGCGCAGCGCTGCCACGTTGTGCATCCCCTGCGCGGCAATCTCCGCCATCACGGCCTCCACCTCGCCGGGCTTGATGTGCGTGATGTACACCTCGTAACCCTTGCCGGGCAGCTGCGCAAGCTCGCGGCCGAGCATCGCGGGGCACAAGTGGCCGCTGATGACTGCGAGTTCGTGCTCGTCGTCGCCAAACGCGGTCTCGATGACCAGCATCTTGAGCTTGATCTGCGCCAGGCGTTGCCAGAGCGCGGGGTTGGGCCCGGTGTCACCGGTGAAGACCCACGCGCCTTCGTTGCCGTGCACGGCATAGCCCACCGCGGGTACCGTGTGGGCCGCGCTCAGGACCTCGATGCGCCGGCCGGCCACCTCGACGGTGTCGCCGATCTCGATCGAGCGGAAGGCCAGCACCGGCGCATCGACGGTCGGCAGACGGGTGAAGTCGGGCCAGATGACGCCGTTGAGGATGTGCAGCTTGAGCGCGGCGATCGTTGCCGGCTGCGCGTGCACGAGCACCGGCGGGCGCCCTTGCATCTCGCGCCTGCGGGCGACGCTGTCGGCGAGCAGGCCGATCGACAGCACGTGGTCCAGGTGCGAGTGCGTGATGAAGATGTGGTCGACGCGGGACATCTCGTCCAGCGTGAGGTCGCCCACGCCCGTGCCTGCGTCGATGAGCACGGTGTCGTCGAGCAGAAAGGAGGTGGTTCGGCTGCCGGCAGCGATGGAGCCGGAGCAACCCAGGGCGCGGATCTGCATGAAGGAAGGGCCAGTGACCGGGCGCCATGCTCGCCGCGCTGGCGCGTGGCCGCAAGGCAAGGCTGCCGATTACATGCCCAATCCGGCTGAGGGGAATCACGGGGGTGGGTACCGCGTGAAAAACCGCCGCCGCCTTCGCCTCGAGGCGGCTCTGCCAGACGGCCAAGCCGAGCGGCGTGCCAGCGCCTGCTCCAGCGCGGCGGGTTGGCGCCGCGCTGTGCAGGAGCGTCAGTCGCTAACGGTAGATGAACTGCATCTGCGTGCCGGCGAGCTCGATGACATCGCCGTTGCGCAGCGGTACTGAATCACCGACCAACGGCGCGCCATTGATGCTGGGCCGCTGCGCCCCCTCGACGTGGGCGAAGGTGTAGCCGTTCGGGCGCTTGGTGATGGACGCCACCTGCACACCGGGCTTGCCGACGGTCGTGACCACCTTGGTCAGCGCCACTTCGCGGCCGGCCGCAGCGCCGTTGAGCACCTTGATCATGGCCGCCTGCGGGGCCGTGGCGGGGGCCATCGCCGGGGCGGGCGCCGCGGGCGCCGCCGCTGCGTGACCGGAAGCTGCCGGGCTCGGTGCCTGGAACGGCGGCGGGGCCGATCCACCCGGCCGCATGATCATGGTCTTTTCGTACTCGCCGGAGTCGTCGACCAAGTACTTGATCTTGTACTTGCCGATCTCGACGGTGTCGTTGTGGGCCAGCAACTGCTTCTTGATGGCCTTGCCGTTGATGTAGGTGCCGTTCGTGCTGTTGAGGTCTTCGATGAAGACGTCCCCGCCCACCATCTGCAGCACCGCGTGCTCGCCGCTGACGGCGAGGTTGTCGATGACGATGTCGTTGTAGGGACGGCGGCCCAGGGTGGTCTTGTCCTTGGTGATCTGGACTTCCTTGATGACCACACCGTCGAGCGAAACGACCAGCTTGCCCATGAATGCCCTCAGTCGAGTCCGCCGCCGGTTGCAGCGGCCGTGCGTCTGTGTTGTTGAAGTGACGCCTGTCCCGCACCCTGCGGTCGCCCGGCGCCCCTGCCCACTAGCGCCTGAACGGCCACCATGAGCGGGAAGGCGCGCTCGCGCCACCGGAAGCCCGAGCCAGGATCACCGAGATATTATCCTTTCCGCCCGCATCGTTGGCGGCGGCTATGAGTGCGCGCGCACATTCCGGCAGCGCGTCGTGAGCTTGCAACAGCTGCTCGAGCCCCGGGTCGTCGACCATATCCGACAGGCCATCGGAGCACAGCATGTAGAGATCGCCGCTTTGGACTTCGTGCTGGTGCGTCTCGAGCAGCACGTTGTCCTCGACCCCCACGGCGCGTGTGACGAGGTTCTTGTTGGCGGAAAAGGCCGCCTGCTCGGGCGTGATCAGGCCCGCGTCGATCTGCTCCTGGAGCAGCGAGTGGTCGCGCGTGATCTGCGCCAGTTTGCCGCCGCGCAGCCGATAGCAGCGCGAGTCGCCGACATGCCCGAGCAGCAGGCGGCCCTCGCGGAACACCGCCACCACGAGGGTCGTGCCCATGCCCGCGTACTGCGGGTTGGCGTTGGCGGCCTCGAAGATGGCGCGGTTGGCGTTTTCGACGCAGATGTCCATGGCGCGCCGCACTTCGGCGTCGCTCGCCTGGCTGCTGGCTTCGCGCAGCCACCGCCCGAGTTCGGTGGCGATGAACGATGTGGCCATGTGGCTGGCCACCTCGCCGGCGTTGTAGCCACCCATGCCGTCGGCCAGCACCGCCAACGCGACCGCGTCGTCGGTGGCCACCGAGTCCTCGTTGTTGCTGCGCGCGCGGCCCGCGTCGACTGCGGCAGTGAGCTCGATCGTCATGGGCGCGGCAAAGCAGGCTTTTCGGGAGCGGCGGGGCTGCCGATTGTGCAACGAAAGATCCAGGGCGCCGGCGCGCCGCGGCGGCGCGCGGCGTGACTTCGGTCCGCACGAGCGGAGGGCCACCGTCGGCTGCGAGACTCCACCAGGGCCGGCCGTGCCCGGCCAGGCCGGGGCGCCGGCGTGGCCTGCGAGGTCACGCCTGGCCCGGCGTGCCGCCCCCGGTCACCTCGGCCGGCAGGTCGGGCAGCATGGCATCCAGCGCTTCGGCCACAGCTCTCGCGCCTGTGGGTCGATGTGCGGGGCTCTTGGCCAGCAGGCGGGCGACCAACTCCGAGAGGGCTGGCGGCGCCTGCGGCTGCAGCGCGTGCAGCGCCGGAGCAGGGAGCTGGCTCACCTGCTGCAGCAGCGCCCCGAGCGACGTCGCCCCATAGGGCAGCCGGCCGGTCAGCAGTTCGAACAGCACCACCCCGAGAGAATAGAGGTCGGCGCGTGCGTCCTGCGCGCCTTCGGCAAGCTGCTCGGGCGACATGTAGGCCGGCGTGCCGGCCAGGACGCCCGTTCGGCTGCGTTGCAGGTCGGCCAGGCGCGCGAGGCCGAAGTCGGCGATCTTGATCAGCCCCGCGCCCTCGTCGAGCAGGATATTGGCCGGTTTGATGTCGTGATGGACGATGCCTTGCGCATGCGCGTATGCCAAGGCATGCGCCACGCGGCCTGCAATCTCGGCGGCACGCCGCACCGGCCACGGCCGCCCGGCGTGCCCGACGTGGCCGAGGTCACCGCCCGCGACGTACTCCATGGCGATGTAGGCCAGGTCGCCGGCTTGGCCGGCGTCGAGCACGGCGACGATGCCTGGATGGTGCAGCCGTCGATGAAGATCCACCTCGCGCGCGAAGGTGCGGGCCACGTCGGCCCCCGCGCCGCCTCCAAGGTCGATGAGCTTCAGCGCCACCAAGGCGCCTGCCGGGTCGTGGGCCAGCACCACCGAGCCCAGGCCACCGCGGCCCAGGAGCCGCCCTACCCGGTAGCCCGCAACGCGTGCGCCCGGCGTGGGTTCGGTGCCCAAGGGAACCAAGGCGCGGCGAAGCGGGTGGTGTGGCGGCTACTTCACGACGAGCACGGGCACCGTGGCCTGCGCGATGGCTTCCTGCGTTGCCGAACCGAGCAACGCGGCGCCGGCCGCTCCGAGGCCACGCGCACCCATCACGATCAGGCCGCATTCCTGGCTCTGCGCCACTTCGGCGATCGTGGTGCCGGGGGCGCCGACGTGGCGGTGGACCTCGGGTTGCAGGCCCGCGGCCTTGAACGCGGCCAGGGCCGGGGCCATCGCTTCATCGCTGCGCTCGGTGTAGTACTCGTCGAGAGTCTGGTGCGTGAGGAACGAAGACACATCGCCGCTGACGGGCCTCTGCACATTGAGCAGGTGCACCTTCAGGGCCTGGGGGTCGCGCAACTCGTTGCGCAGCGCCAGCACCTGCTCCACCCCGCGCAACGACGGCGCCGAGCCATCGACCGGCAGCAGGACCGAGCGCAACTGCCCCGCCGCGATGGCCGGTGCCGGCAAGGCGGCCGGCATCGCTTGGCGGGCCTGCCGCGCCACCAGCCACTTGCCGATCAACAGCACCAGCAGCGCGCCCGCCGTGCCGGCGGCATAACGCAGCATGTCGCTGGCGTGCAGCTTCGGCGCCTGCGGCATGACCTCGGGGTTGGCCAGCACCGGGTCGGTGACGATCATCGTGCCGGCGATCCAGCCGAGCAGCATGCCACCGAGGGTGATGATGATCGGGTAGCGATCCATCAACTTGAGCACCATCTGGCTGCCCCAGACGATGATGGGGATGCTGACGAGCACGCCGAAGATCACGAGGGCCATGCTGTGGCCGGTGCCGGAGGACTCGGCGGCGCCGGCGATGGCGATCACGTTGTCCACGCTCATCACGAAGTCGGCGACGATGACCGTCTTCACCGCCCCCCAGAGCTTCTCGCTGCCCTCGATGCTGCCGTGGCCCTCTTCGTGGTCGGGCACGAGCAGCTTGACGCCGATCCACACCAGGAGCAGCGCGCCGACGATCTTGAGGAAGGGGATGGCCAGCAGCTGCAGCGCAAAGAAGATTAGGACAATGCGCAGGACGATGGCGCCGGCCGTGCCCCACAGGATGCCCTGTGTGCGCTGCTTCGCAGGCAGCTTGCGGCACGCGAGGGCGATGACCACCGCGTTGTCGCCGCCCAGCAGGATGTCGATCATGATGATCTGGCCGACGGCAATCCAGAACTCGACGCTGGTGAACATGTCCATCGTGGCCTGACCTCGTTGTATGTGTATGCGGCGCCCGCCCGCGTCGTGTGGACCGATAGCGGGCGAGTCTAGGTGCGCGGCAGATCGCTCGCGCTGCGTGGAACTACGAACGCCGGGCGGTTGCCCGAAGCGGCAGGGTGCGGCCCTGCGCAGAACGGGCCGCCCAAGGGCGGCCCGTCACAGCCTGGACTTGGTGCCGGAGCCTGGCCGGCCATCCGGCCTCAGAGCAGCGCCTTGAGCAGCCGACCCATCTCGCTGGGGTTGCGCGTCACCTTGAAGCCGCACTCTTCCATGATGGCGAGCTTGGCGTCGGCGGTATCGGCACCGCCGCTGATGAGCGCGCCGGCGTGGCCCATGCGCTTGCCCGGCGGCGCCGTGACGCCGGCGATGAAGCCGACGATGGGCTTCTTCATGTTCGCCTTGCACCAGCGCGCGGCCTCGGCCTCGTCGGGCCCGCCGATCTCGCCGATCATGATGACGGCATCGGTGTCGGGGTCGTCGTTGAAGGCCTGCATCACGTCGACGTGCTTGAGGCCGTTGATCGGGTCGCCGCCGATGCCCACCGCGCTGCTCTGGCCGAGGCCGATCTCGGTGAGTTGCGCCACCGCTTCGTAGGTGAGCGTGCCCGAGCGAGAGACCACGCCGATGCGCCCCTTGCGGTGGATGTGGCCCGGCATGATGCCGATCTTGATCTCGTCGGGTGTGATGACGCCCGGGCAGTTGGGGCCTAGCAGCAGCGTCTTCTTGCCGCCGGCGGCCTCCTTGGACTTCATCCTGTTGCGCACCATCAGCATGTCCTTGATGGGGATGCCTTCGGTGATGCAGACGACGAGGTCGAGGTCGGCTTCCACCGCCTCCCAGATGGCATCGGCCGCGCCCGCGGGCGGCACGTAGATGACGCTGACGTTGGCGCCGGTCTTGGCCTTGGCGTCCTTGACGCTGGCATGGATGGGGATGCCCTCGAAGCTCTCGCCGGCCTTCTTCGGGTTGACGCCGGCGACGAAGCAGGCTTTGCCGTTGGCATAGGCCTGGCAGCCCTTGGTGTGGAACTGGCCGGTCTTGCCGGTGATGCCCTGCGTCATCACGCGGCTGTTCTTGTTGATCAGGATGCTCATGGATGCGGCTCCGGCGGGCTTACTTGACGGCGGCGACGATCTTGGTGGCCGCTTCGGCCATCGTGTCGGCGCTGATGATCGGAAGGCCGCTTTCGGCCAGCATCTTCTTGCCCAGGTCCTCGTTGGTGCCTTTCATGCGCACCACCAGCGGCACGGAGAGGTTCACCGCCTTGCACGCGCTGATCACGCCCTCGGCGATGGTGTCGCACTTCATGATGCCGCCGAAAATGTTGACGAGGATGCCCTTCACGCTCTTGTTCTTGAGCATGATCTTGAAGGCCTCGGTCACCTTCTCGGCCGTGGCGCCGCCGCCCACGTCGAGGAAGTTGGCCGGCTCGCCGCCGAAGAGCTTGATGGTGTCCATCGTCGCCATCGCGAGGCCGGCGCCGTTGACGAGGCAGCCGATGTTGCCGTCCAGGCTGATGTAGCTGAGGTCGAACTTGCTCGCCTCGACCTCGGCCGGGTCCTCCTCGTCGAGGTCGCGGTAGGCGACGATGTCGGGGTGACGGAACAAGGCGTTGGCGTCGAAGTTGAACTTCGCGTCGAGTGCCTTGATGTGGCCGTTGCCTTCCAGGATGAGCGGGTTGATCTCGGCCAGGCTGGCGTCGGTGGCCATGTAGCAGGTGTAGAGCTTCTTCAGCACGTCCACCGCCTGCGCCTGGCTGGCAGTGGGCACGCCGATGCCGGCGGCGAGCTGCTGCGCCTGCGCGTCGGTGAGGCCGACGAGCGGATCGACGAGGACCTTGAGGATCTTCTCGGGTGTCTTGTGCGCCACCTCCTCGATGTCCATGCCGCCTTCGCTGCTGGCCATCATGGCCACCTTCTGCGTCGCGCGGTCGGTCAGCGCGGCGAGGTAGTACTCCTTCTGGATGTCGGCGCCTTCCTCGACGAGCAGCCGGCGCACCTTCTGGCCCTCGGGGCCGGTCTGGTGCGTCTTCAGCTGCATGCCCAGGATCTGCCCGGCGAGCTGCTCGACCTCGGGCATGCTGCGCGCCAGCTTGACGCCACCGCCCTTGCCGCGGCCGCCGGCGTGGATCTGCGCCTTGACCACCCAGACCTTGCCGCCCAGCTTCTGGGCGGCTTCGACGGCCTCGCGCACGCTGAAGGCCGGGTAGCCGCGCGGCACCGGCACGCCGTGGACGCGCAAGACCTCCTTGGCCTGGTATTCGTGGATCTTCATCGGGGGCTCCTCGCGCGGACGGCGATGGTTTGGGCGGTGAACGGGGCTTCGGTGAGGCGCGGCGCGGGTCGGATTGAAGGCGACGGGCCGGTCCACATCGCGTCGCGGTTGTGCATGCCGCCGAGGCGGCGGCAAATTTAGCACGGGTGTTTCTGGCGCCGCCTTACGGCGGCGCGGGAGAGTCGGACTTCACGTCAATCGTCGAGGGATGCGCCGGCGCCGGCCTTGAGCACCTGCCGGATGACCTCGGCATCGAAGCCCCGCCCGGCCAGGAAGCGCGCCTGTCGTGCGCGCTCGGTCACGTCGGTCGCACCAGCGGGCCGGGCGCCAAACCGACGGCGCCAGACCTCCTGCGCCCGCTCGAGCTCGGTAGCACGTGCCTGCTGCACCGCGGAGGCCACGATCTCGGGGCCAAGTCCCTTGGCGCGCATCGTGTGTTCGATGCGGCGGGACCCGAAGCGGCGCGCCTGGCTGGTGAGCAGCGACTGGGCGGTGCGTTGATCGTCGAGAAGGCCCAAGCGGGCCATGTCGTCGAGCACCTTCGCAATCACGTCTCGCGTGGACGCCTCTTCGGCCGCCGCATCGATGCGGTTCGCGGAGGCCAGGAGTCTGCGCATCAGCTCCGCGCGTGAATGGTCTCGGCGTTGAAGCAGGCGCAATGCGAGGCGGCGCATTCGTTGCCGCAGGTCGCCAGGTCCGGATGGCGCGTGCATATCGCGAGGGTGCGGCGCCGCCAGCGTCATTGCGCGACCCGGACGGCCGGAGCTTCGCCGCCGGCCATCCATGCGCGCAAGAGATCGCGCACCTGGGTGACTGCAGACTCCCAGTTGCCATGGTCCGCCTGACGAACCAGTCGGGCGCTCGGATACCAGACTGAGTCCTGGCCTTGCGGTCCCCACCGCCAATCGGGGCACACCATGAGGAGAAGCAGCACCGGGCATCCCATTGCGCCCGCCAAGTGCGCGACGCTGGTATCCACGCTCACGACCAAGTCAAGTTCCTCCATCAGGGCAGCCGTGTCGGCCATGTCTCGCTGGTCGTTCCCGGGGTGCAGCAGGCCGGGCCATGCGGAAAGCGCTGCATGGTCGGTCGGCCGAAGCTCGAGCTGCAAACTCACGAACTGGATGTTGGACAGCGACGCAAGATGGCAACGAAGGTGCTCGAGTGGCAGCGAACGCCGCCGGTCATCCTGGTGTTCCGGGTTGCCCGCCCAGGCCAGGCCAATCCTGCGCCTTGCGCTGCCATCGGCCTGGATCAGCCGGTCCTTCCAGTACTGGCGGCGGCGACGGTCGGAAGAGACGTAGGGCCGAGACATCTGCACCGGCTCGGGCACTCCCAGCAAGTGCGGCAGGCTCATCAATGGCGCGTGAAGATCGACCGGTCCCGCCTCGGCGATGTCGGTGACGATTCGGCAGCAGGCCGAAGTGGTAGCCAGCAGCCCCGCAACCCGTGGCGAGACCTGCAGGACGACCTCTTTGGCGCGCGCGGCGACAGCCGGGGCATAGCGCAGGAATTGCAGCGTGTCGCCCAAGCCCTGCTCACTGGTCAGGAGAATGCGGTCGGTGACCGCGTCGTCATGCGAGGCCCAGCGTCGGCCCGGGAGCGAAGCGGCCACCGGCGGCGACTCGCGCGCCTCATAGTGCGCCCAGCCGGCTGCCCATCGGCCGACATAGAGTTCTGTCACCCCGAGGGCGAAGGTCAGCTTGGCATCTCCGGGGGCGCCCGCCAAAGCGGCCTCCAGAGTCGCGAGTGCGTCGTCGATGCGACCAAGCCGAAGAAGTGCCAGTGACCGATCGTGCAGCGCATCGCGGTTGTCGGGCTCCCGGGAGAGGACGCGATCCAGCGCCGTCAAGGCAGCTTCGAAGCGGTTGTCAGTGGCCAGCGCCGAAGCCAGCGCGAGTTCCCGGCGCGTCACATCGGCAGGCTGACTGAGGGACAGGGCGCGCTCGCCCGCCGCGGCGGCCTCCTGAAGGCGCCCGAGCTTGAGCAGAGCGCTTGCCCTGGCGTCCCAAAGCACAGGGTCCGAGCTCTCCGCAGCAAGCGCGCCGTCTGCCGCGGTCAGCGCTTCCGCCGGGCGGCGAAGCCGCAAGAGCGCATCGGCGCGCATTCCGAGGCCCAGAGCAGCGCCCGGCGCAATGCGAAGCCATCGGTCTGTTGCCGCAAGTGCGGCTGGTGCGTCATCGTCGCGCAGCGCCAGCCGCGCGGCGGCATGCCAAGCTTCCACCATGGATGGATCGGCAATCGACGCAGCGTGTGCGGCCCGCCTGGCTTCGCCGACTCGGCCGGCGCGCTCGTGCAAGAGGGCCGACGCGAGCCAGCCGTGGGCAAACCCGGGGTTGAGCTCGACGCTGGCGGAGTAGTGCTCGAGAGCCAACGCGTCCAACTGCTGGGCTTCCAGGTTCTGTCCCAGGAAGTAGTGGCTTTCGAAGCCTGACGGGTCGAGTTCCAAAGACCGGCGCAGTGCGGCCTCGGCTTCGGCAATGCGACCCAGCGCCCCAAGGGCGAAGCCAAGGCTGACATACGCGGGTGCATGCGATGGCCGCAGACGAACGAGTTCCTGGTATCCCTGCAACGCCTTTGTCAGGTCTCCCTGCTGCAGGGCCGCACTTGCTTCTCGCCGCGCGGCTTCTGCGGCTTCAAGCGTCGGTCCGTCCCGGGCGGGGCCGACGGCAGCGGCTTCGGCCCGCGCAGGGTTCGGCGAGTTCGGCGCCTGAGGGGGCGCGGCAGCGCCCGCGTTCACGCCTGCGCCGCTGCCCTCGGAGCGACGCTCGTTTGCCGACTCCTGGCGGGACCGGATGGCCGCTTTCAGCTTTGCGATCAGCCCCACCGCGAGCGCCCCTGGAAAAGACTGACATCACTGGCGCGCGCGCGCGCCCAACTGCATGACGAACCACTCGGTCAACTGGCGAGCGTATTCGTCAGGGCAGCCGGTCTCCTTCAGGGTCCACAGGAACGCGTTCGCCGTTCGCGATCGCTGAAACCAGTTCAACGAGAGCCGAGACTTGAACTCGACGATCTTTCGTTCCGACTGACCCAGGGACTTGGCCGCGCGGGCTTCGAACTTGCGGCTGCCCTGCGCGGCGGCAAGGTCCAACTGCTTGGCGATTTCCCCGGCCAAGGACTTTGCGAACGTCTCCGCCTCCGCGCTGCGCAAGAAGTTGAGCATGGATCAGTATAGGCAAGGCGGCACCAGCCGGCACCGGCAAGCCGCACAGAAACGCCGGGCGAGTGCGAACAAAACGAGCCGCCGCGCCCCTCCTTGCAGGAGACAGAGTGCTGCCCAGATCCTGGCCGCCTCAGTCGGCGTTGCGAGCGGCGTCCAATGGCACGATACCCATTGACTCCCGCACCTTGTTCTCGATCTCGCGGGCGAGGTCGGCGTTCTCCTTGAGGAACTCGCGCGCATTGTCCTTGCCCTGGCCGATCTTCTCGCCGTTGTAGGCGTACCAGGCGCCGCTCTTGTCGACGATGCGGGCGTTGGCGCCCATGTCGATGATCTCGCCCTCGCGGCTGATGCCTTCGCCGTAGAGGATGTCGAACTCCGCAGTCTTGAACGGAGGGGCGACCTTGTTCTTGACCACCTTGACCTTGGTCTCGCTGCCGATGACCTCTTCGCCCTTCTTGATGTTGCCGGTGCGGCGGATGTCCAGGCGCACCGAGGCGTAGAACTTGAGCGCATTGCCGCCGGTGGTGGTTTCGGGGTTGCCGAACATGACGCCGATCTTCATGCGGATCTGGTTGATGAAGATGACCATGGTGTTGGTCTTCTTGATCGTGGCGGTGAGCTTGCGCAGCGCCTGGCTCATCAGGCGCGCCTGCAAGCCGGGCAGGGAGTCGCCCATCTCGCCTTCGAGCTCGGCCTTGGGCGTGAGCGCGGCCACCGAATCGATGACGACGAGATCGATGGAACCCGAGCGCACGAGCGCGTCGACGATCTCCAGCGCCTGCTCCCCGGTGTCGGGCTGGCTGATGAGCAGGTCCTGCAGGTTGACGCCGAGCTTCTGCGCATACTGGATGTCCAGCGCGTGTTCGGCGTCGATGAAGGCGGCCGTGCCGCCGACCTTCTGCATCTCGGCGATGACCTGCAGGGTGAGCGTGGTCTTGCCCGAGGACTCGGGCCCGTAAATCTCGACGACGCGGCCGCGCGGCAGGCCGCCGACGCCCAGCGCGATGTCCAGCCCCAGGGAGCCAGTGGAGACGACCTGGATGTCCTCGATCTTCTCGCCCTCGCCCAGGCGCATGATCGAGCCCTTGCCGAACTGCTTTTCGATCTGCGCCAGCGCCGCCTGCAGGGCCTTGGCCTTTTCGGTGTTCAGTGCCTTCACGGGTGCGTCCATCGTCGACTCTCCTGTCTTGCGAACCTTAGCGAGTGCTTCTTGCGAGTGTTTCGCGGCTGGCGGGGATTATGGGCCAGACGCTGGATATCTGTACAGCTCTTTCGAGGGGTCGGGGATGTGAGGAAGGCTCCCCCGACAGGGGCCACCAGGCCGGGGGTGGCGCGGCGGCTGCGATCGGGTTTCTCGCGAGTGCACCGGCCAAGGCGCTCCCTAGAATGAATTCACAGGAGACAAGCGGCTGATGCGCATCCTCATCGCCGAAGACGATCAGGTTCTGGCCGACGGCCTGCTGCGATCGCTGCGCTCGGCCGGCTACGCCGTCGACCAGGTGGCCAACGGCTCGGAAGCAGACGCGGCGCTCGCCGGGCACGAATTCGACCTCGTGATCCTCGACCTCGGGCTGCCCAAGCTGCACGGCTTCGAGGTGCTGCGCAAACTGCGGGCGCGCGGCAGCAGCATGCCGGTGCTGATCCTCACCGCCGCAGACAGCGTCGAGCAGCGCGTCAAGGGCCTGGACCTGGGCGCCGACGACTACATGGCCAAGCCGTTCTCCCTGCAGGAGCTGGAGGCGCGTGTGCGCGCCCTGATGCGGCGCGGCCTCGGCACGGCCTCCAACCTGCTCAAGCATGGGCCGCTCACTTTCGACGCCAGCGGCCGCGTGGCCTATCTCAACGACCAGATGGTCGAGCTCTCGGCGCGCGAGTTGAGCCTGCTCGAGGTTCTGCTGCAGCGCGCCGGGCGCCTGGTGAGCAAGGACCAGCTCGTGGAGCGCCTGTGCGAGTGGGGCGACGAGGTCAGCAACAACGCCATCGAGGTCTACATCCACCGCCTGCGCAAGAAGATCGAGCACGGGCCGGTGCGCATCGCCACCGTGCGGGGGCTCGGCTATTGCCTGGAGAAGATCGCCGGCTGAGGCCGACCGGCCGTCTGGCAGCGTCGAGCTGCCGACCGGCCCTGCTGCGATGAACGAGCCGCGGCCGCCACCCCTGACCGCCGCCACGCCGCCCCAGCCGGGACGCCGCCCGCGCGAGACGCTGCGCGGCCCCAACGGGGTCTTCGCGCGGCCCGCCGGCGACCCCCGCTCGCTCTTCGGCGAGATGCTCGACTGGGTGCTGGCGCCACTGCTGTTCCTGTGGCCCATGAGCCTGGCGCTGACGTGGATCGTGGCCCAGAACATCGCGCACAAGCCCTACGACGCCGAACTGGAGCGTGTCGTGCAGGCGCTGGCCGCGCACGCGACGGCTGGATGGGTGCCGCTCATCCGGCGCCCGGAGCGTGCCGAGGTCGCTGCCGAGATCGAGCGCGCCGCCCGCACACTCTTGCAGGGCGACGAAGAGGCGCAACGCTGGTACCAGTTCCTGGGTCGGCGCGGCGAGTTGCTGGCCGGCGATGCGGCGCTGGCGGTGCCTTCGGGGGACCCGGTCTTGTCGGGGACCGTGTACTTTCGCGACGACGTGCTGCACGACGAACCCGTGCGCGTGGCCTACCTGTGGCTGGCGACGAGCAACGAGGACCGCGACAACGACGCGCTGGTGCAGGTGGCCGAGACCCTCGTGCAGCGCGAAGGCCTGGCCATCGACATCATCAAGGGCGTGCTGCTGCCGCAGTTCCTCATCCTGCCCCTGGCGGTGGTGCTGGTGTGGCTGGCGCTGTCGCGCGGCTTCCGGCCGCTGGAGCAACTGCAGCAGCGCATCCGCCAGCGCCAGAGCAACGATCTCTCCCCCATCCCGGAGCGCGACGTGCCGGAGGAGGTGGCGCCGCTGGTGCGCTCGATCAACGACCTGCTGCAGCGCCTGGACAAGTCGATGGCCATCCAGCGCCAGTTCCTCGCCGACGCCGCGCACCAGCTGAAGACGCCGCTGGCGGGCCTGCGCACGCAGGCCGAGCTCGCGGCGCGCGAGATCGACGGCGGGCGCGGCGACCCCAAGTCGATGAAGCACTCGTTGCGCCAGATCGCCGTGTCGAGCCAGCGCGCCGCGCACATGGTCAACCAGCTGCTCTCGATGGCGCGCGCCGACGCCGACAGCACGACGCTGCGCCCACAGTGGGTGGACCTCGGCGCCATCGCACGCGCGGTGGTGCGCGACTTCGTGCCCCGCGCCATGGAGCGGCGCATCGACCTCGGCTACGAGGGCCCGCAGGACGAGGCTGGCGCCGAGCGCCCGGCGCGCCTGATGGCCGAGCCCGTGCTGCTCGGCGAGCTCGTGCGCAACCTCGTCGACAACGCGCTGCAGTACACGCCATCGGGCGGCATGGTGACTGCGCGCGTCTCGCTCGATGCCGCCGGCGATGTGGTGGTGCTGGAAGTCGAGGACACCGGCCCGGGCATCACGCCCGGCGAGCGCGACCTCGTCTTTCAGCCGTTCTACCGCGCGCTCGGCACGTTGGTCGACGGCAGCGGGCTGGGCTTGGCCATCGTGCAGGAGGTGGCGATCCGGCACGGCGCCACCGTATCCATCGAAGACGTGCGGCCACGCCATGGCGACACCGAAGATGCCCCCGGGGCACGCTTCACGGTGCGGCTGCCGTGCGGCACGCCCGAGGTTCGCGGCCTGCCCAATCCGGCCGGAGGCATCGCTGCCCAGACCCGCCCGCCAAACGCACCTGCCTGACCCGTTGCCCGTGGGGCCGCAGCCCGCAGCGGCCGTCGGCGCGTCAGCTCATGAGCGCATCAGCTGCCGGCTGCGCGCCACCGACATCAGGATGCCCAGGCCGAGCCCGAGCATGACCATCGCGGTGCCGCCGTAGCTCACGAACGGCAACGGCACACCGACCACCGGCAGGATGCCGCTGACCATGCCCATGTTGACGAAGGCATAGGTGAAGAAGCTCATCGTCACCGCACCGGCCAGCAGGCGCGAGAACACGGTGGGCGCCTCGGCGGCGATGGCCAGGCCCCGCAGGATCAGCACCGACAGCGCCACCAGCAGCACGACCACGCCGATGAAGCCGAACTCCTCGCAGTAGGCGGCGAAGATGAAGTCGGTTGTGCGCTCGGGAATGAACTCCAGGTGCGTCTGCGTGCCCTGCATGAAGCCCTTGCCGGCGATGCCGCCGGAGCCGATGGCGATCATCCCCTGGAGGATGTGGAAGCCCTTGCCCAGCGGGTCGCGCGCCGGGTCGAGCAGGGTGCACACGCGGTGCTGCTGGTACTCGCGCAGCATCGGCCAGCGCACACCCGCCTCGCAGATCTGGTCCTGCGTCAGCACGAGCGCGGCGATGCCGGCGCCCGCCAGCAGCACGAAGGGCAGCACGAGGCGCCAGGACAGGCCGGCGAAGAAGATGACATACACGCCCGAAGCGAGGATCAGGATGGCCGTGCCGAGATCCGGTTGCCGCGCCACCAGGCCCACGGGCAAGGCGAGCAGCAGCGCCGCCACGAGGAAGTCCACGGCACGCAACTGGCCCTCGCGCTTCTGGAACCACCAGGCGAGCATGAGCGGCATCGCGATCTTCAGGATCTCGCTCGGCTGGATCACGATGCCGACGTTGAGCCAGCGCGTCGCGCCCTTGCGCGTGATGCCGAACAGCGCCACCGCCAGGAGCAGCAGCACGCCCACCGTGTACAGCGGTACCGCGAGCCGCTCCATCTTGTGCGGCGGCACCTGCGCCACCACGAAGGTGACGGCGAACGCCAGCGCCATGTTGCGCCCATGGTCGACGAAGCGTGTGCCGTGGTCGAAACCGGCCGAGTACATGGCCACCAGGCCGATGACCGAAAGCACGGCCATCGCCGCCAGCAGCGTGGGGTCGAAGTCGGTGAGCACGTGGCGCACACGCTGCCACGGCGAGGGCTGCACGAAGATGGTGGTCACCGCGCGATCGCCGGTTGCGGCGTGGCCGCAGCGGCCACGGCCGCGGGGGCCGTCGTGGCCGCTGCCGCCGCCGAGGCCGCCGGGCCAGGGGCGGCCGGAGCCGCACGGGGTGCAGGAGAAGCCGGCGCCTCCTGCGCACGCCCGGCCAGCAGCATGTCACTCGCCCGCCGCGGCGTGCCCACGGGCGCAGACGACTTGCCCTGGCGCGTGAGCGCGACGTCTTCGGCGCTCGGGTACTGCCCCAGCAGCAGGTAGTCGAATAAACGCCGGGCGATCGGCGCCGCCGCCTCGGAGCCGAAGCCGGCGTTCTCCACCACCACGGCCAGCGCCACCGTGGGCGCCTCCAGCGGCGCGGCGGCGATGTAGAGCGAGTGGTCGCGCTGGTGCTCCTCCAGCTTGGCCGCGTTGTACTTCTCGTTCTGCTTGATGCCCACGGCCTGCGCCGTGCCGGTCTTGCCCATGCTCCGATAGGGCGCGCCGGCGAAGACGCGCGTCGACGTACCCTCCTGCGTCACGCTGTACAGCGCGCGGTTGATCAGGTCGACATGCGCGGGGTCCAGCGCGAGTGGCTCCACGGGCTGGGCGCCCACCCGCTGGCGCTCGCGCGTCATGACGTCCTCAACCTCGCGCACGAGGCGCGGTGCGGGGCGCAGGCCGCCCGACACGAGTGTCGCGGTGGCGCGCGCCAGCTGCAGCATGGTGAAGTGGTTGTAGCCCTGCCCGATGCCCAGCGAGATGGTCTCGCCGGCATACCAGCGCTGCTGCTCGGGCCGCCGGTAGTAGCGGCGCTTCCACTCGGTGGAGGGCAGCACGCCGGTCAGCTCGCCCTCGAGGTCGATGCCCGTCTTCTGCCCGAAGCCGTAGGGCGTCAGCAGCTCGTGCATCAGGTCCACGCCCATCTCGTTGGCGAGGGAGTAGTAGTAGACGTTGCTCGACTTGACGATCGAGCGCGCCATGTCCACCGGGCCGAGCCCGGCGTCGCCATGGCTGCGGAAGGTGTGGTTGCCGAACTGGAAGATGCCGCCGTCGTGAATGACGGTGCCCGCGGCGCGTTTGCCGCTCGTCAGCGCGGCCATGGCCAGGAAGGGCTTGAAGGTCGAACCTGGCGGGTAGGTGCCGCGCAGCGCGCGGTTCAGGAGCGGCTTGTCGATGCTCTCGTTGAGCTCGCGCCAGCTGTCGACGTCGATGCCTTCGACGAAGAGGTTGGGGTCGAAGGTGGGCTTGCTCACGAAGGCGAGCACCTCGCCGTTGCGTGGGTCGATCGCCACCAGCGCGCCGCGGCGGTCGCCGAAGAGCTCCTCCACCAACGCTTGCAACCGGATGTCGACCGTCAGCCACAGTTGGTTGCCGGGCGTGGGCGGGTGGCTGGCCAGGCGGCGCACGGCGCGCCCGCCGGCGCTCGTCTCGACCTGTTCGACACCGGTGCTGCCGTGCAGCTCTTCCTCGTAGCTCTGTTCCAGGCCGAGCTTGCCGATGTACTCGGTGCCCTTGTAGTTGCCCTGGCGCTCCTCGTCCCAGGACTCCATGGCACGCTTCTCGGCCTGGTTGATGCGGCCGATGTAGCCCAGCAGGTGGCTGCCCACCTCGCCGAGCGGGTACTGGCGGAAGAGCCGCGCCTTCACTTCCACGCCGGGGTAGCGGAAGCGCTGCGCCATGAAGCGCGCCACCTCCTCGTCGGCGAGCCGCGTGCGCAGCGGCAGCGACTCGAAGCTCCTGCTGTCCTCGAGCAGGCGCTTGAAGCGGCGGCGGTCGCGCGGCTGGATGTCGACCCACTGCGAGAGCGAGTCGATGAGCGCGTCGACGCCGGCCACGCCGCCCTCGATGCGCGCCGGCGTCAGCTCCAGCGTATAGGCCGAGTAGTTGGTGGCGAGCACGATGCCGTTGCGGTCGACGATGAGGCCGCGGTTGGGCACGATGGGCACCACGGCCGTGCGGTTGGACTCGGCCTGCGCGGCCAGGTCTTCGTGCCGCACCACCTGCAACTGCACCAGCCGCACGGCCAGCAGCAGAAAGCCGAGCAGCACGAAGGCCGCCGCCGCCAGCAAGCGGCCGTGGAAGCGGGTGAGCTCGCGCTCGAGGTTGCGCAACTCGGCCTGGCGCTGGGAGCGGCGCCGGAAGTTGAGCCACGAGTAGGTTGGCAGCGAAGGAGGCATGCCCGGCATGTTCACGCGTCCATCAAGGCGGGGTGGGGGGTCTGCCGGGGCGCTTCACAGGGGCCGATTCTCGTCGGGGTCGGGCGCGCGGCGCTGCGGCGCGAGCAGCAGCAACGTCGCCAGCGGCCAGAGCGCGGCTTCGAAGAGCGGCGCGAGCAGGAAGGTCCAGCCCGGGAACGAGTCGCCGGCGACGATGCGCACGAGCAGCTGCAGGCCATGCGCGGCCAGGAAGAGCGGCAGGATCTGGGCCGCCTGCCCGGCGAGGCCGAACCAGAGCAGCCGCCGGTGGATGGCGATGGCCACGAAGCTGAGCAACGCGTAGGCCAGCGCATGCTGGCCCAGCAGCGCGCCCTGGTGCACGTCCATCAGCAGCCCGAAGCCGAAGGCCCAGCCCAGGCCCACGCGCCGCGGCTGGTGCACGCTCCAGAACACCACGACCACGGCCAGCCAGTCGGGCATGGCCGGCTGGCGGCCGAGCGGCAGCAGGTTGAGCGCGAAGGCCGACAGCAGCGTCAGCGCGATGAAGAGCGGCCGCGCCGGCAGCAGCAGCTGCTCGTTGCTGCGCGGCATGATCATGGCCGGCCCCCCGCGGTCACGACGACGCCTTGCGCGCGGCCGGGCGGGCGCTGCCGCGCGGCTCGC
>JALHOU010000042.1:24497-27596 GCA_022842825.1 Rubrivivax sp. | reverse complement strand
GTGGCAGGTCACGCACTCGGCGTTGTGGTCGCGGTCTAGAACGAACGACTTGGCGTGGTCGAAAGTCGCGGGCTTCCAGGCGTCTTGCCCGTGGCAGGCCTGGCAATCACCGGCCACCTTCTGATGCAGCCGGTCCGTGGGCTTCTGATGACAGCCCTCGCATTGCTGCTGCACGGCCGGGCGCAGCAGTGCATGCGAGAAGGACTTGCGGGTCTGCTGCGCCAGCCGTGGGCTGCGGTGGTCGGTGTGGCAGGCCATGCAGTCCTGCTCGATCAGCTCCTGGTGGAACGACGTCTTCCGACGCGGCTGTGTCGAGCTCGGGACGATGGCAGCGCCCTTCGTCGTGCGCAGACCGATGTCCGGCAGCGCGTGGCACTCGATGCACAGCGTGGCAGCCGCGCCGCGCCAGGGCTTGTGGCAAGCAAAGCAATCGGTACCCACCTCGGCATGCGCCGCCACCACCGGTCCCGGGCTGACCATCAGGTGCGGGTAGGCGAATGCCAGCCCAATCAGCACCAGCAGATTGGCCGCGATGATCCAGAACAGCCAGCGCCCCTTCACTTCCAGCCCCAGAACAAGAACGTGGCGATGATGTGAGCCAGACCCAGGACCCCGAAAGCCAGGGTGATCGGCAAGTGGATGACGCGCCAGTTCTTGACCGCGTCGAAGGTCAGGGTGTCCCAGTAGGTTCGATCGGCCAGCTCATCCGCCGGCAGGCCCTGGTCGCGCATGCGCTGGCGTGCGTCGTCCAGCCTGCGCCGGCTGCGGGCGATCAGGTACTTGCCGGTCAGGCCGCTGCCGACGTTGATGAGCATCGCGACCACGGCCAGCCACGCCAGAATGGCGTTGAAGTGGATGCCGGCGTGCACCAGAACCAGCAGCGAACCCAGCCAGGCCAGCCCTTCGTGCCAGCGCAGCAGCGTGGCGGGCTGGCCTGAGCGAATCCACTTCCGCTTGCGCATCGAGTAGCCAAACGACCCGAGGATCAGCAGCACGCCGGGTATGCCGAGCCAGCGGCCGATCCACACGATGTTCAGCAGGTGCAGGGCAGCGTCGATGACCAGGGTGGACGCGATCAGCGCCACCATGTACAGGACGAGGGGCAGGACCTCGTTGCGAAACAGTCGGGCTTGCAGTTGCATCAGGCGTCCCTTTTCAGGCGCGAGTCATGCGTCAAGGACCAGCGTCGAAACGGGCCGCCCGACACAAAGCAGGCAGTGACCGGGTGTCGGATCGCAGTCCGGGCGCTGCGCGTAGATCACCGACCCCGCGAGCCGGCGGGTCTCGCAACTGCCGCAACTGCCGGATCGACAGCCCGAGTCGACGGCCACGCCGTGACGCTCGGCAAAGTCGAGAAGGCTGGCGTCACTGCCGTCCCAGATGAGGGTGCGCCCCGACCGCTTGAACTGCACCTCCAGCGCGACATCGGATGTCGCCTCTGCGGGAACGGCCGTGATGGCGGGTGCAGCCTTCCGCACGGACGCCGGTCCGAAGGCCTCGAAGTGCACATCGGCGTCGGGTACACCCCAATCGGCGAGCGCCGGCACCAGGCTCTCCATCATGGCCGCCGGTCCACAGATGTAGAACTGGTGCCGACCATGCGGCAGGGTCCGCTGAAGCAGCGCGAGGTCCACGTGGCCCCTGTGCTGGAAGTCCCGACCCTGCACGTCTTCGGCGGCAGGGCGGCTGTAGACCACGTTCAGCTTGAAGCGGGGATGAACGCTGGCCAGTTCTTCGAGCTGGGACTTGAACGCATGTTCGGTGCCCTGTCGCAGGCCGTAGTAGAGGTAGACATGGCGTTCGGGCTGCCGGGTCAGGCACCAGCGGAGCATGCTCATCATCGGCGTGATGCCGATACCGCCAGCCACCAGTACGGCCGGCACGCTGGGGTCCGGGTCGATGTAGAAGTGCCCTGAAGGGGCCCTCACCTGAAGCACATCACCAACCTGCACCCGATCGTGAAAGTGATTTGAAGACACGCCAGGTGCGAGATCGGGGCGATCCGATGGGGGTGGCACGCGCTTGATGCTGACCCGGTAGTGGTCGGGCGCCGGCGCGTCGGACAGCGAGTAGCAGCGCGTCACCGATCGGCGTTCGCCCTGCCGGGCGTCGTCCATCAGCTGGAGAACAAATGTCAGGAACTGGCCCGGTCGGAATTCGGGCAAGGGCTGGCCGTCGACAGGCTGCAGGTAGAACGAGCACTGTGAGCGTGCCGCGTCCTCGTAGGCGCGTGACACCACCCGAAATTCGCGGGTGCGCGCCCATGCCGCGTTGTTCGCCGACCTCGCTGGCGGCGTCGCAGCCGGCTCAGCCTCCGCCGCCCTGCGGGGACGACGCCAGATGGCCACGCCGATCCCGACCGAGGCTTGCAGGAACAGCGCGGCCAGAATCCAACCCAGGAGTTGCGCTGTGGTGAGGTCAGGTAGAAGCACGGCGGGCGTCGTGTTCGTCAGAGTGTGTGAATGGGCAGGACCGCAGGCATTGATGCGCATCAATCAAGGCGCGGCGACGACACCGCCACAGGAATCGACCCGACCACACCACCACAGTGGTGGCTATCTGCTCCGTGGCGCTGGGCTTGGTTCCGACGCAGCACCACGATGCCCTGCTGCCGTTGCGTCGCGACGCGGTCAGTCGCGCGACTTGCGCTTCTCCTTCTCCTCATCCTTCCCGATGTAACCACCGGGGCCTTCGTCAGCGTGGCGGTCTTCGCGCTCGGAACTCACGGCCTTGCGGCGGTCCTGGCGACGCTCGGATTGGCGGGTGCTCGTACGGGCACTGCTGTCGTCTGCAGCGCCTCGCTTGTCTGACGCTGCCGCGTCGACCGGCGCCTGGGCGCTGGTGATCGCGGTGCCTGCGGGCGCGGTGCGACGGGACTGCGCCAGCGCGGGCAGCATGGTCGCGGCTGCAAGGAGCGTGGCGCCGATGGCGGCGGTGGCGATCAAGGTCTTCTTGAGCATGGGCTGACTCCGGAGTTGGACGTGTGGCGATCGAAGGTTCGACCGTGCCGCGACTGTGCCCAGCCTCGCTTGAACCAAGCCTGAACGATGTGTTCATGCCGCGTTCATGCGCCAACGCAGATGACGCAAGCACGGCACA
>JALHOU010000042.1:19190-24397 GCA_022842825.1 Rubrivivax sp. | reverse complement strand
CGTCGGTGCCGCGCTGCCCCATCGCGATACCGATGTGGGCCGCCTTCAGCGCCGGCGCCTCGTTGCCGCCGTCCCCCGTCATCGCAACGACCTCGCCATTGGCCTTCAGCGCCTCGATCAGCGCCAGCTTCTGCTGCGGGCGGACGCGCGCGAAGATGTTCGCCGCGCCCGCTCGGTGCGCCAGCGACCCCGCATCCAGCCGCAGCCAGCATGCGCCAACAGGTCTGCGCCTTCTGCATGTCGCGGTCTGTGCGCTGGGTGCTCCTGGCAGGAAGTGGCGGGGGCTCAGTCATCGTCGTCATGATGGCGGTCGGAGCCCTGCTGGGTCATGCCCTGGGCCGGCATCAACCCTTGTGGCGACTGCTGCCACTGCCAGCTGACGAAGGCCAGCACGGCAGCCAGCAGCAGGCCGGCCAGCCAGGCGTGGTTGTGCTTGACAAGGTCGGGCCCGGTCCCCTCCGTATGGCCCGTCAGCATCGGCAGCGCCTGGTTCCGGCGTCGCAGCAGGCTGATGGCGACGAGCAGGCCGATGTGGGCCAGCACCACCGCCAGGAACGCGTTGCCAAAGAACTCGTGCACGTCCTCCAGCCAATCTCCGCCCAGGAAGTCGCCCCAATCGTTGTAAGTGCCATAGCCACTGAGCGTGAGCGGGACCACGAGCACCAGCAGTGCCAGAACCGCCAGCGCCATCAGCAGGTTCTGCCCTTGCCGCCAGTGGATGCTGAGTACCTGGCCCGTCCTCAGCCCCTGCGCTGCGGATCGCAGCCAGGCCGGTGCACTGGTGAGCTTGCGCAGCATCAGACCCAGGCCCGCCTGGCGGGGGCCGAACAGTCCATAGAGCACCCGGAAGGCCAGCAGGCCCGCGAGCGTGTAGCCGAGCGTGACGTGCAGCGCGCGCCAGCGCTCACCGTCGGCCGTGATGTACGCGCCCAGGAAGCTCAGCGCAAAGAGCCAGTGGAACATGCGCGTGGGGGCGTCGATAACGCGCCGCTGGGGCACGTCGCTGGCGCGAGAAGGCACTGCGGCTACGGGTTGGAAGGTGGGTGCTGTTTGCATCGTGAATCTCGCTCGTGTGCAGTCGTTCGTCAGTCGTCGGGTCAGTCGTTGAAGCTGCGGCGCATGCGCGCGTCCATGCCCGCCGGGTACTTCAGGTTGTCGTCGTCGAAAACCCCTCGATCGGCCGCGGTGTGGCAAGCCGCGCAGTTCGCAGCACTCTTGACGCTGGCCAGCTTCCAGACCGCCGGATCGATCTTCCGGTGCTTGCGTTCGAACCAGGCGGAACGGGTGATGCGGTCCAGCGGAGGTTCTTCGCTCACACGCTTGTAGATGCCGGCATGGGCCTGCAGCCAGTCGTTGATCTGCTGGACCGTGGCGGCATCGAGGCTGGCATCACTGCCGTAGTGCTTGTCCAGGCCACCCATCAGGCGTTGCCAGGACCGCGCAGGCAGCAAGCCTGGCGGATAGGCCAGGTGACAGGATGCACACTCCTGCGTGTAGGCAGCAGGGGCGTTCGGGGGCATCAACCGGCCGCCATCGGCATAGGCATCGAAAGAGGCGAACGGGCCTGCGATCAGGGCGAGCGAGGCCAGCGCCCAGCGAGCTGTGGTCCAGGCGCGGTTCATGGCCTGAGTCCGATCAGGTAAGCCAGCACGTCGGCCTTCTCTCCAGCGCTGCACTCGCGCTGCAGAACGTCCTTGCAATTGCGGCGGAACCACTTGTCGACCTTGGCGGTGTCAGTGAAGACGTTGGAGTTGGCCGCAGGGGCCATCGACCCGATGGACTTGCCCGTGCTGGCATGCTTCCCCGGCCCGATGGGCGGGTTGCCATGGCAGGACGCGCACGACCACTCGCCGCCTTGGCGGCTGGTGAAGAACACCCGGCCGCGCTCGGCCTGGCCGGGCGTGGCGCCCTGGGCGCTGAAGCGTTCGAGTTGCTGGATCGGCGACGTGTCGGCCGCGTGCGCCGCGCCCTGCAGCAGCACCAGGCAGGCCGATGCGGCAAGCCAGACTGGGCTGCTTCGCATCGGCTGCAGCATCGAGATGGTCGTCTTGGGGGTCATCGGGGCTCCAGGCATTGACCCGCAGCACGGGTCGGTGGAGCCATTCTTCGTCGAGCTCCGTGAACCGACCCTGAAGGGTTCGTTCATCCGCGGTTCAGATTCGCTCGCCGACAATCCGGTTGTGAATGCCGTTCGCCCGATCACCCACAGCTGCCGCCACGGTCGTCTGAAGATCGCGCTGGCCTCTCTGTTGCTGGTCGGGCTGGCACAGCCATCGGCATGGGGCAGCGACAGCCGTGGCCATGAGCGAGCGCACGCAGCCGTGGAAACCGGCCAGGTCCTGCCGTTGGCAACCCTGCTGGAACGGTTGCGGCGCACACATCCGGGCCAGGTGCTCGAGCTGGAACTCGAGCGCGACGACGGACGCTGGATCTACGCAATCAAGCTGCTGCAGGCCAACGGTCAGTTGCTGAAGCTCGACGTGGACGCCGCCACCGCGCAGGTGCGGCAGGTCAAACGCAAGGACGGTGGCGAGGACGGACGAAGGGCAGAGCGTGACCCGGCCCGCCAGGTCACGCCTTCCAAGGAGCCACCCAAGTGAAGCACCTCCGCGTGCCGGGAGCCGCATGAGGGTCCTGCTCGTCGAAGACGATCCGACATTGCGCGCGCAGTTGCGCGCCGGGCTGCACGAGGCCGGCTATGCGGTGGACGAAGCCGACAACGGCCGCGACGGTCACCACCTCGGCGCCAGCGAAGCCTTCGACGCGGTGATCCTCGATCTGGGTTTGCCTGTGCTCGACGGCATCAGCGTGCTCAAGCGATGGCGCGAAGCCGGTCTGACACTGCCGGTGCTGATCCTGACGGCGCGCGACAGCTGGCACGAGAAGGTCGCGGGCATCGACGCAGGTGCCGACGACTACTTGGCGAAGCCCTTCCACATGGAGGAGCTGCTGGCGCGCGTGCGCGCGCTCATCCGCCGTGCGCAGGGTCTGGCGTCGCCGCTGCTGCAGTGCAGTGCATTGACGCTGGACACCCGCAGCAGCCGCGTCACGCTGAAAGGCCAGCCGGTGACTCTGACCAGCCACGAGTTCCGATTGCTCGCTTACTTGATGCACCGCCCGGGCAGCGTGGTGTCGCGCACCGAGCTGACCGAACACCTGTATGCGCAGGACTTCGACCGTGACTCCAACACCATCGAGGTCTTTGTCGGCCGCCTGCGGCGCAAGCTGCCCCCGGACACCATCGAGACGGTTCGTGGCATGGGCTACCGGCTGGTGACACCGCCTTGAAGCACGGGTCGGGCCGCCACTGGACGCGCTCGCTGCGCTTTCGGCTGCTGGCGGCTACCCTCGCCGCCCTGGCGGTGGCGCTGGTGCTGGCGGGCCTGCTGCTGTCCAGCTTGTTCCGCGACCATGTGATGCGCCAGTTCAGCCAGTCCCTGACCGCGCAGCTCGACCAGATCACGGCGAGGCTGGAGTTCGACGCCGCAGGGCTACCGCAGATCGATCCGCAGGCCCTGAGTGACCCACGATGGTCGCGTCCCTACTCAGGCTTGTACTGGCAAGTTGACGGCGCAGGTCAGGTGCAGCAGCGGGCGGTGTTGAGGTCACGATCGCTGTGGGACGCCGCGCTGTCACTGCCCAATGATGTGCTGGCCGACGGGGTGGTGCATGTGCACGAGGGCACCGGGCCCGACGGCGCGGCACTGCTGCTGGTGGAGCGCACCGTCAAGCGTGATCGTGGTGGGGATGGCGGTGGTGAAGACGCAGTCGGCACGCCCTGGCGCCTGATCGTCGCGGCCGACCTGCGCGAGACCGTGGCCGCCGCGCAGCGCTTCAACGGTGTTCTGGCGGCATCACTGGCGACGTTGTTCATTCTGCTGTGCGCGGCGGCGCTGGCTCAAGTCGCCATCGGCCTGGCCCCGTTGCGTGCGCTGCAGCGCACCTTGGCGGGGGTTCACGCCGGCACGTCACCGCGGCTGGACGGTCGCTTCCCGTCCGAGGTGCAGCCGCTGGTCGACGACTTCAATGCCGTGCTCGACCGCAATGCCGAAGTCGTGGCTCGGGCGCGCACGCAGGCGGGCAATCTCGCCCACGCGATCAAGACGCCGCTGGCCGCCATGTCGCAGGCTGCGGCTGTGGCGCTGCAGCGTCCCGAGACAGGCACCGAGTTGGCCGCATTGGTCGAAGAGCAGGTGGGCGTTGCACGTCGCCACGTCGACTGGCATCTCGCACGCGCCCGAGCGGCTGCTGCGCAAGGCGTGCCGGGTGCCAGGGTGCCTCTGCAGCCGGTCATCCATGGCTTGCTGCGCGTACTCGAACGGGTGCACGCGGAACGTGGCATCGCTTTGCGGTGCCTGCCGATGGCACCTGATCTCGCCTTTGCAGGCGAAGTCCAGGATCTGCAAGAGGTGCTGGGCAACCTGCTCGACAACGCCTGCAAGTGGGCCAGACAGGAGGTTCAAGTCAGCGCGGCCTTGCTGGGGTCCGGGCCCCGCAGCCGGCTTCAGGTCGTGATCGACGACGACGGTCCCGGCATCGGGCCAGACCGACGCGAGTCCGTGATGGCTCGGGGCGCGCGACTGGACGAATCGGTGCCCGGCAGCGGATTGGGCCTTGCGATCGTGAACGAGCTCGTAGGCTTGTACGGAGGAAGTGTTCGCCTGCAGGCGGCTCCGACAGGCGGGCTGCGTGTCGAAGTCGAGTTGCCCAACACTTGAACGACAGGCTGTCTGACAGCCCGCAAGGGACAGGCCATTTCAGTGAGCGCGCAGGCAAGCGAAAGTCACCATCCGATCCGTAGCGCGCCTCAGCCAAGTCAGCATCGTTGAGGATGAACTGCGACCGCCGCTGCGGGCGCCGAACGTCAGCATCCGAGAAGCGATCCCAGCCACCTCTGTCTTCTTTGGAAGCGTTCCCACCTGCAGAGGGCCAAAGTTCGCCTTCTATGTCTGCTTGAGGGACTCCAGATCCAAGGTGCGACCCCCGACAACAACGGGTCGGCACCGGCCATCCGATGGCGGCTCGGCGCAGCCGGCCCTGCCGCACCGGCTGTCGAAGTGAAGGTCCGAGCCGTGCGGTGCCAGGTCGCGCGAAGCCTCGAGGTTCGGCGGCGAACAGCGCAGGCGCGCCGTTCGGGCCGCACTCGCCTGCGCGTCTCGGCCCACGGCGACCGCCCGGGGTCTCACCGCAAACGTTCCGGGTACTGC
>JALHOU010000042.1:1946-19090 GCA_022842825.1 Rubrivivax sp. | reverse complement strand
CAGCGTGTGATAGCGGCCGACCGAGATCTGGACCACGCCCCGGCCCTGAAGCGCGGTCACCGCGGTGGGCTGCGTGCGCCGCAGCTTGTCGCCCACGCCGAGCTGGCCGTCGGCGTTCTCGCCCCAAGTCCATACCGTGCCATCGGCCAGCACCGCGGCGCTCGAGTAGCCGCCCGCGCCGGTGTGGTCCAGCCCGGCGGCGACCGCGACGGCGTTGTCGATGTCCGGCACGCGCTGCGGCGTGGGGTAGACGCCCCCCAAGCTGCCCAGGCCGAGCTGGCCCTTGGCGTTCGGCCCCCAGGTGTAGACCCTGCCGTCGTCGCGCAGCGCGACCGCGTGGGCGTCGCGTACGCAATGCGAGCCTAACCGAAGGGCCGTGGGGGGTTGGCCGCGCCGGCACGAACACCGCAAGGTTGACCGGCGAGACGCGTCGGGAGCAGCGTGTGTGCTTGCGGGAACCGATGTTGCTCGTGAGCGACCGCCCGGGCGGCGCGGCAGCGCCGGGGGGCGGATGACGCTCCGCAGCCCCCGTCGTCACAACGACACGGTGACCGTCAAGGTCTCGATGTCAACGATGCCCGCTGCAGGGTTGCTGCGGTCAATGGTCTGGTTTGTGGTGCGTGGCCCCGCCCCGGGTGAGCCCGGCACCAGCGAAGCGCCACCCCCAAACTGGGCGGAGACGATCCGACCTCGGGGACTGTTGAAGTTGAGACAGTTGAAGCCTTGTGAGGTCTCAAAGGCAGTCTCGATCGAGACCTGTCCTCCGACCAGGATGCTGCTGCCTTGCAGTCGGGCGTAGACGTTCTTGTCAGGAGCTCCGCAACTCTTCTCGTTCCTCCTGCTCCCGCCCGAATGAGTCACTTGTGCGCCACTGCCGCTGGTGCTCATGACGGTGTACCGCTCTGTCCCGTTGGCGTCGGCTTCGAGTTGAATGGCATACGTGCCGTTGATGTCGGTGGTGCGGGCGAAGCCGGGCGCCGAGATGGACCTGGAACTCGTCACGCTCACGGTGACAAGCCAAGTGCCAACCCAGGGCCCATCCGGTTGCACCACGGTCAACGGCAACGTGCGCTCGGCCAGGTTGCCCTGGCGGTCGATCACGCTCACGCGCACTTGGAATGTGCCCGCACTGCCAGGGGTTCCATGGATCGCGCCGCTCGCGCTGTCGATCGAGAGCCCGCCCGGCAGGCCCGTGGCGCTCCAGTGGTAGGCCGGCTGCCCCCCTTCGGCCGACACCGCCGCCGCGTAGATGCCGCCGACCACGCCAGAAGGCAACGACGTGCTCGTGACTGCCAGGTCCACGTCGGTACCCGTGGCTTGCCCGATCTCGAGCGCCGCGTAGTCGAACGGCATGAGCCAGGTCACGACAAAGGCATGGAAGTCGCTTGCCGAGCCCGGGCCGGTCGCGTCGAACTCAAAGTCGAAGGTGGTGTCGCCGGGCACGGCTTGGCGCGTGCCCACCACCTGCAATGTGCCGGCCGAGTCGTGCACAAGCAGCACCTTCTTCACGTTGTACGGGCCGGCTCCGGCGAAGAAGTCGGTGCGATCCAGCGTGACGCGGAAATTGACGCGATCGCCGGTGACGAAGCGGGCGCGGTCGGCACTCACCGTGCCGGTGGGGGAGTTCGCGATATCACGCGACAGGTTCAGATCGAGTGCGGTGAGGCTTTCCACGCCAAGGACTCGGAGGATGCCGTCGAGGTCCTGGCCGATGCCTGCGCTTGCTTCCAGCGACACCTTGTAGTCGGACTTGTACTGTCTATCCAGGACCTGTGTGGCCTGGGGCGCGAAGCTGCCCGCCAGCTTGGCGCCGAACTTCGCGGTGAAGCCCTTCACCTGCAAGGCACTGAAGATCCGGCTGCCCAGGTTGAAGTCGGCGTACCCGTAGGCCGAGAGGCCGACGTCCAGGCGCAGGTCGGCCGGCGATGGGCCGTTGGTGGTCCACTCGTTCTTCGGGGTCAGGTTGAACTCACGCACGAACGCACACCCTTGGAGTGCATCGCAGGCGAACCCCACCTCGACCGGACCGGTCACCTCGGCCTTGCCGCCGATGCCGAAGTCGGCAACGGTCAGCTTGCCGCCGAGTTCCCAGCCGATGCCATACGGAATCTGGGCGCCTGCGACCCAGGCCAGGAAGCCACCGATGGGCACGGTGAGCGTGCCGAGCTCGGCCTTGCAACCCACCTTGCCCTCGAACGCCACCACCACCTTGACACCGTATTCGACTTTCGCGCTGGTTTCGCCCCTCAGGATCAACCGCTCCACGCCCCGTTCGGGCGTGTCGACGTACTCGATCTGGCTGGGAAGGGTCAGGCTGAACAGCGGCGGCACCGACAAGGTGACTGGCGGCGTCGCGTCTTCGCCGATCTCGGGGACGTCGCTTTCGCATTCCGTGTAGGGCGGCAAAGCGCGCGTGCCCACCGCCCGCTGAATCCTGTCGCGCCCGACGGCCTGCCCCACGACTCTGCGAGGTGTGTACTCGAGCGTGGTGCCATTGCGCTTTACTTCATACGCTGCAGCAATGTCGGGTGGAGTCGCGATCTCGGCCTGCGCGAGATCGATCACCTCGTTGATGCGCAGGTTGGGCAGCAGCAGGCGCGGCGCCACGGGGCGCAGCGTCACGGCCCGCGTCGTGCCGTCGACTTGCGTCACCTCGCCAGCCAGCGACTTGGAGCCGCTGCCCAGCATCTGCTGGCCGACCTCGGGCAACTCGACGCCCGAGGCGAGGACGATGCGGTAGGTGCTGCCCGGCCCCGCAGTGGCTGCCGGGTCGGTCTCGACAGGGTCGCCAACGATTTGTTCATCAGACAGCATTCGCACACCCGCAGCCGGCTCGGCCACGACCACGATCAAGGGTGCCGAGATGATCGCTCCCACATGAGCCACCACCTGTGCTGACCCCGACGCCGCGGCCGCCGTGACCCGGCCATCCTTGTCGACTTGCACGACCTCGGGTCGGCTCGAGGTCCAGCTCGGCGCATCGGACAAGGTGTGGCCGTTCGCGTCCAGGGCCCTGGCCTGCAGTTGCGCGCTGTGCCCCTGGCCGGGAAGCAGAAGGCCCTTCTGCTCGATGACCACCTGCGCGGGCGGCTCCACGGCTGAGTTGCTCCCGCTGCCTCCCCCGCCGCAGGCTGCGAGCAGGCCGCACAGGCTGGCCGCCGCGCCGAATTGCCACCACTTCCACATTGCCGCTCTCCCCGATGGTCGTGGCCATGACGACCACGGAGAGAAGCATCGGCGGGCAGCGTCAATGCACCATCAACGACAACGAGCTAGGGGGGCAGGAACCGGGCGAGCAGCGTGGGCAGGTCGGTGTCGTCGCGCTCGTCGCCCAATTCGGGCGCTTGCATGGCGGCCAGGTTGCGATGGGCGTTGCCTCGGATGTCGCTCTCTACACCATCGGCCGTGGCCACGAGCCGCCACAGGCGCACCGCCTCGTCGCCGCGACCCGTGTCGCGCAGGTACTCGGCGAAGTACAGGGCAAGAACGGACCTGTCGTGCCCCACCTCGCTGGCGGCGGCCATGCGGGCCAGTTCACGGAATCGCGCCATCGCGTCGTCATGCTGCCCCAGTCGATGACTCACGCGCGCCAGGTGCACGCGCGCCTCCCAGATCACTTCCCTGGCTTCATTCTCGACGGCAAGGTCGTGCGCACGTTGCAGATGCTCGCGCGCAGCGTCCGGCAGACCCACTTCCAGGCAGACATAGCCGAGGCCGTTTTCCAGGTACGGCACGATGGCGGTCAATCCATGCTGGGCGCAGAGCCGCAGCCCCCGCTCCATGACTTCACGCGCCGCGTGCCAGTCGCGGCGCGCCTGGTGCACGATGCTGATGTTCAACAGGCACATCGCCACCGCAATAGGTACTTCGATCTCCTGGTAGGCGGCCATCGCCTGCTCGTGGCTTGCGATGGCTTCGTCGTAGTGGCCCTCTTTCTTGGCGCACAAACCCAGGTTGTTCAGCGCGCTGGCCACGCCTTCGCGATTGCCGTCCTCCTGTGACAACGCCAACCCCTGCTCAAAGTGCGGCCGTGCTTGCGACCACTGGTTGCGCATCAGATGGCAGTTGCCGGCGACGAACAATCCACAGATGACGTCACGTCGCTCGCCGCTGGCCCTACCCAACTCGATGCCGCCTTGCGCAACCGCAAGCGCCTTGTCGATCTCGCGCTTGCGCATCAAGAGAACGGACAGGTGGCAACGCACCCGCGCTGCGGCGGCCTGCGACGCGATGTCATCGGGCTCGTCGTTCAGCGCCACCTCAAGTTGTGCGATGGCTTCCGAGTAGCGACCCGAGTGTTCGCAGCAGTTCCGCCAGGTGGCGGACAACGGCAGTACATCGGCCCAGCGACGCTGGCCCCAGGCGTGTTGCCACGCCTCACGCAGGTTGGCCTCCTCCACCGTGAAGGCGGCGATTGCTTCGCGCGGCTGTGTCCTGCACTGAGAGGAAATGACCTTGGCCACGGAGGCGAAGTGCTGCGCATGCCGGTCGCGCTGCCGCGCCAGGTTCTGGCCGTCACCGCGGCTTCGTGCGAACGCGGCCACCAGGGGGTGCAGGTCGAACCGGCCCTCGGCAGGGCTTGTGAGCAGTGCCTTGTCCAGCAAGGTGGATATCAGCGGCAGTCCGGCGTCGGCGGCGGCCTGCGCGGCATCCGGGGTGAAGCCGCCGCGAAACACCGACAGTGCCGCCAGCGCCTCGCGCTCGCGTTCGCCCAGCAGCTGCCAGGTGCGCTCCAGCACGGCGTGCATGCTGGCGTGCTCCGGCCGTGCTGCCGAAGACCCCCGCATCGGGTCTCGCTCCAGCATCGCGATCGACTCGCGCAGGTCGCGCGCAATCTGCGCCGGGGGCAGCAGGCGCACCCAGGTTGCGGCCAGCTCGATCGCCAGCGGCGTGCCGCCAACCGCGTCGACGATTTCGACCACCGCGTCGATGTGTGGCGCCAGCTCGAAACCGCGCCGCGCCGCGCGCGCGCGCAGCTCGAAGAGGCGCACGGCGTCAAAAGATGCCGCGGCCTCGGCGTCGCGGCTGTCGGCGTCGGGCACCGCCAGGCCCTCCAGCGGCACGAGCGATTCGCCCGCCAGGCCCAGCGCATGGCGCGACGTGGCCAGCAGCTTGAGCGTGGGTGCGGCGTCCAGCAGGCGTTGCGCGAACGGCGCCAGCGTGTCCACCAGCTGCTCGGCGTTGTCCAGGGCGATGACGTGCTCTTTCCCGCCCATGCCGCGCGCGATCTGCACGGCCGCGTCGCCGTCGTCGCGCAGGTCGATCTCCAGGCGCTGCGCGATGCGCGCCGCCGCGGCCTCGATGCGGTCGAGATCCTGCAGGTCGATCCATGTGGCCGGCGCCGCGAGCTTGACCATTGCCTGCCGCGCCAGGCTGCTCTTGCCGATGCCGCCGGGGCCGACGAGTGTGATGAGGCGCTCGCCTCGTTCCCACCGGCGCGCCAGTTCCGCCAGCTCCAGCCGGCGGCCGATGAAGGCCTGCGCATCGGCCGCTCCGTCGGCGGCGGGTGCCGCCGACGCGCCGGTGGACGCGGCAAACGCCCGCAGCGCCGGCGTGGGCTCCGCGCCCAGTTCCTTGGCCAGGCGCTCGCGGTAGGCGGCGTAGTGCCGGTCGACATCGGCAAACCGCGCCTGCGCATGCAGCGATTGCAGCAGCCGCAGCAATGCCTGCTCGTCCAGTGCATCCGCCTGCAGCACTTGCAGGCAGCAGGCCTGCACCTCGGCGGACGTGGCGTCCGAGCGATCGGCCCAGGCCAGCGCCGCTTCGCGCCAAGCCTCGGCCAGGCTGCGGCGCTCGAGCTCGGCCCATTCACGCAGCGCGGCGAAACCGGCGAATGTCATGCTCGGCAGCAGCGCCCCCGGGAACTGTGGTGCCGACGGGGGCGGCGCGGCCAGCGCCTGGCGCAGCGCGGCCACATCGTTGGGCAGGCTCAAGCGCACACGGCGGCGCTCGGCCTGCAGCGCATCGCCCTGACCCCATTCGGCCAGCAGCGAGCGAGCACGGTGCAGGTTGACCCGCAGGTTGTGCTGCGCCTCCGCGCTGGCCGCCTCGGGCCACAGCAGCGCCATCATGCGCTCGCGCGCCACCCAGTCGCCATCGGCCGCCAGGAAGGCGATCGTCCAGCCCGGCAGCGTGTTGGGCAGCGCATGCACCTGATCGGAGGTGCGCCAGGCGGGGGATGGGCCCAGCAGGTGCAGCATCTCAGCGCCCCCGCGCCGGCGGATTGATGGTGCGATGACGCTGCCTGCCGATACTGCCGCCATGACCACCGACGACCGCACCGGCCCGCACGCCGCCCCGCTGGCCAGCTATGTGCTGCGGGTGAAGGGCCGGCCGGCGACGCTGGTGTACGAGTTGCTCGACGTGCGCACCGGCGAGCGCCAGCGCTTCAGCCGCGCGGCGGCGCTGGTGGCGTTCCTGGCGCAGCAAGGGCTGGCTGAAGGCGAGCTGCTGCCGCCGGGTACCCGGCAGGACGAGGGTTGATCGGGCTGGGCGTCGGGGGATAGGCGGCATGGCCTGATCTTGTACCCACGGCATCAACCCACCGTCAATGCGGGCGTCGGCCATCAGGTACTCCCCCCGCCTTCCGAACAGCGCCTTGGTGCCCGAGCAGACGGCACCTCCTACTGAGGCAGCTCTTCGACCCTCACGCCCATTCTCATGTTGAAGATGGTGATGGAGTTGTCCACCAGGTAGCCGGTGACCCGATAGGTCTTGCCAGGTCGCGAGGTGAACGCGGTCCGGGGCTTGAACGAGTGATACGCGCTCGCGCACTCGAGTGAGATCACATGGCGACCTGGGGCCAGGGTCAGCTCGGTGTGCCTGGCGCCCAGTGGCACAGCGCTGTCGCCCGCCACATGGATGAAGGTGCATGGGAACAGACCTGCGTCCGAAGCCGCGACCAGCCTTGCAACCTCGCTCGGTGCTTTGCCGACGACGCTTGGCGCGACAAACGGCCCGGGAGCCGCGCATGCCGCGAGAAGCAACGGCGCAAGGAGCGTGAGGGGCCGCCGCCCATGCGCGCCATGGCGACGCAGATCGGCCGAGGAGGGAAGAGCCCGCGAGTTCATGTCCTTGACTCCTGCTTGAAGGGTTGGCAACGGGCGCAGCTCAGCGGCAGCGCGAAGAGGCCTGGGCCGAGTACGAGCGGCCATCCAGCCGCACCACGCCAGGTTCGGGGCGCGCGACCTCGAAGCTGCGCGTGCCCCCGCGCTGCAGCGACATCTGCAAGGTGCTGCCGCTTTGCTGCCAGCGCCCCTGGTCACTGTGCTCGCCGCCGCCGCTGCCAAACTGCGAGATCTGCAGTTCGAACGAGCGCGTGAACACCCGGCCGTCCGGGCACAGGTCGTAGCTGCGTTCGCTGCCATAGCCATTGCCGGATTGGGCCCAGTGCAGGCGCAAGCCGGCCAGGCTGCCGCTGCCGCCCGCGGCCGCCGGCCCGGCCTGCGCCACGGCCGCCGGGGGCGTGCCCACGCCGAACTGCGCCGGCGCCATGGGCCGCAGGGTGAAGCCGCGCTCGCCGATCCACAGCCCGCGCTTGCCGCCCGGGCCGGTGATGCCGAACGCGGTGCCGTTGGCCAGCATGCCGGTGAACCCGCCGATGCCGCCGCGGTTGTTGATGAGGCCGACGCCGCTGAGCCGGCTGCCGGTGGCGGCGCACAGCCACAGGAGGAGCCAGTGCTTCTTCATGGCTGCACGCGCGGATAGGCATACACCTTGCGCTGCCACTTGTCGCCGCCGTTGCGCTTGTCGAGCCACCAGCCCGTGTCGTCGCGCAGGCGCTCTGCCGCGAACACGGGATAGAGCACGCCTTGTGGCTTGGTCGATGTGTGCTCGCGGCTGATCGGCAACACGCACCGATCCTCCTCGCCGTTGCGATCGACCTCCAGCGCAAAGCCCACGGCAATGACGCCCAACTGCACGCCGTCGCAGTCCGCGCCGCGGCGCGGACCGTCGTTCTTGTCGCAGCGAATGCCGCGGCCCTCGTAGCGGCTGTCGCCGTCGTAGCCGCTGGGGCAGGTCACGCCTTTGCTGGCGTCGCCCGCGTAAGGCAACAAAGCGCCCTCCGGGAAAGCGTACTCCTGGGCCGTGGCGACGTACTTGTCCGGACCTTGGCTGTTGGACACATGGCGAAACGCGGAGAGCGCCGGGTAGCCCGGCAGCGGTGGCGATGCCACCGCGCGCGTGCGATGGCCCGTGACGACGGCCAGGCAGTGGTCGTCGCCCTTGGGGTCCATCACGATCTGCTGCTTCAGGTCGACCGATTGGTTGGAAAAGACGACGGGCGAGCAGATCGACGCCAGCTCGTAGGTCTTCGCTCGCGAGCACACGAGTTTTCGGTCGCCATTGCTTCTGTGGGCTTCGAAGCCCGAAGGGCACTTCACGCCTTGTTGCTCACCGGCCTGCGCTGGAGCGGGTGCGTTGGCGACCACGGCAACAGCCGCCGCCGCAACGGTGAAGAGAAACCTGTTCATCGAACTCTCCTTTGCTGTGTCGTGGCCGGTCGCTGCGTCTTCGACGTGCGCATCGGCCACGGCCTCAGGTTAGGCGGGCTCCGTCAACGCAGCGTCAATACCGAGCTGCGGAGGTTCACGCGGCAGGGCATCTGGCGATTGCCGACGTGGTCGGTCTCGAGCGGGAGCAGGGGTTGCACGCGCCTGAGTGGGCCTGTGGCCGTCTCCGCGCGCCAGGGCTGACCGGCCAGCGTCGACCGCATGAGCCCGAACGCCCGCTGCTTCACCGCGGTGGCTCGATCGGTATTGACGAGGCGCTTGAAGCGCACTGCCCCGCGCAACGCGGTGGGCCCGTTGGCCAGTTCGATCGCAGCGAGCGACAGCCAGGCCATCGTGCGCGACTGGCCGAGCGGATCGTCGGCCCGGCAGCGTGAACGACCCGCGAGCCGGTCCGTGCTGCGACACTCCACCACCCCGAAGGAGGCCAGCGACCATGCCCCCCGAAACACTCGACGTGCTCGTCATCGGCGCCGGCATCTCCGGCCTCAGCGCCGCGTGGCACCTGCAGACGCGCTGCCCCGACCGGCGCTTTGCCGTGCTGGAGGCGCGGCACACGCTCGGCGGCACGTGGAGCCTGTTCCGCTACCCGGGCTTTCGCTCCGATTCGGACATGTACACGCTGGGCTTCCACTTCAAGCCCTGGCGCGGGCGCGAGGCCATCGTGCGCGGGCCGGCCATCCTGCAATACCTGCGCGAGACGGCGCAGGAGCACGGGCTGGAACGGCACATCCGCTACGGCATCCGCGTGCGCAGCGCCAACTGGAACTCGCAGGCCGCGCGCTGGGAGGTGCAGGCCGTGCGCAACACGCCCGGGGGCGGTGAGGAATCGCTCGCCCTGCACTGCAGCTTCCTCTTCGCCTGCGGCGGCTACTACCGCTACGACCACGGCTATCAGCCCGCCTTCGAGGGCATGGCGTCGTACCGCGGCGCGCACGTGCACGCGCAGCAGTGGCCCGAGGGGCTGCCCGTGCGCGGCAAGCGCGTGGTGGTCATCGGCAGCGGCGCCACCGCGGCCACGCTGGTGCCGGCGCTGGCCGCCGAGGGCGCACAGGTGGTGCTGCTGCAGCGCACGCCCAGCTACTACTTCGTCGTGCCGGCGCGCGACCGCATCGCGCTGCTGCTGCGCCGGCTGCTGCCCGAACGCTGGGCCTATGCGCTCACGCGCGCGAAGAACGTTGCGCTCGGCGCCTTCCTCTTCCGCCGCAGCCGCAGCCAGCCCGAGAAGGTGCGCCACTTCCTGCTCAAGCAGGTGGCCAAGGCGCTGCCCGCCGGCCAAAGCCTGAGCCCGCACTTCACGCCGCCCTACGGCCCCTGGCAGCAGCGGCTGTGTCTGGTGCCTGACGCCGACCTCTTCAAGGCCCTGGCCGACGGCCGCGCGGAGGTGGTGACGGACCACGTCGAGCGCTTCACCGAGCGCGGCCTGCTCCTCGCGAGCGGGCGCGCGCTGGAGGCCGACATCATCGTCTCGGCCACGGGGCTGGAGCTGCAGGTGCTCGGCGGCGCGTTGCTCAGTCTCGACGGCGTGCCGCTGGAGACCGGCCGGCTCGTGAACTACAAGGGCGTGATGTATGCCGGCGTGCCCAACCTCGCGGCCACCTTCGGCTACCTGGCCGCGTCGTGGACGCTGAAGGCCGACCTCACGAGCCAGTACGTGTGCCGCGTGCTGAACCACCTGCGCGACACCGGCACCCGCGTCGCCACGCCGGGCGCCCCGCCGGCCGACATAGCGCTGCAGCCCTTCGCCGACTTCACCTCCGGCTACTTCCAGCGCAGCATGCACCGGCTGCCGCGCCAGGGCAGCCAGGGGCCGTGGAGGCTCTTCGACAGCTATGCCGACGACCGCCGGCGCCTGCTGCAGGAGCCCGTGGACGACAGCGTGCTCGCGTTCAGCGCCGCGCCTGGCCAGACCTCCGAGCCGGTGTCGCTGGCGCGCGCGGCCTGAGGCACGATCGGCTCACACCCAGTTGTTGGCGATGGCCGTGTCGATCAGTTCCTGGGAGATCACCGAGAACCAGTAGCCTGCGTAGCCCACCCAGAACTCTGAGCCGCAGGTCTCGGTGACGCACTTGTAGTCGCATGGGAAGCTCTCGTTGGCAACGTACAGGCTGATCACCTTCCACAAGAGCAGCAAGTTGACAAGGTCCGCTCCTTTCCCGTCCGGACCGGCCTCGAAAAGAAAGAAGGTCCACCACTTGATCTTGATCAGGTTGCCCGCGTAGCTCATCGCGTCGTCAAGGAATCGGTCCGACAGCACATCGCAGTTCGCCGCCCCGCAGTTGCCGAGCCTCGCCTGTTCCGCGAGCAGGTAGTTGCGCTGACCCTGCTTGAACACCTCCAGGAAGCCGTTGCGGAAGGCCAGCAGCGACTCGCGGTTGGGGTGCAGTTGCTGGAACTCCCTCTGCGCGGTGATGCGGGCCAGTTCCGCCGTAGCGGCGGCGGAAACGCCGCCGCCGAATCTCGCGTCGACGACCTGCCGCAGGTAGTCGACGGGGATCTCGGTCATCACCACCTTGCCCCAGGCGAAGAAGTCGTGCCAGGTGGTCCGCACCGACAACATGGCGGCACCGACGGTGTCGCGCGAGACGGCGTCAGGCGCCATCAGGTGCCACTGGTCGGCCGAGCTGTCGTACCCGAACAGGCCGACGATCTCGCCCGCTGCCGCCGTCATGCCCCCCAGCGGCGCGTGCACGGTCATCGGCAGGCCGTAGGGCGTGGCGCCGCGCGTGCGCAGGCCGGCGACACCTCCTTCGCGCGCGATGAAGCCCTTGTTCGGCCGCGTCGGCGCATAGGCAGTGCGGTAGCCATCGAGGGTGATCGTCCGCCGCTCGGTCAGCGCCCCGGCCGGGATCACGACCTTGAAGCCGTAGGCAGGATCGGATGGGCCCACCGCCAGTTCACCCCCTTCCGGCCCGACGGCAACGTCCGTCGGCTGGCCCGCCTCGCCATCGCCGCCGCCACCTCCGCCGCACGACAGCAACTCGGGAAACAGAAGCAGCAGCGCGAGCCGCGATCGATAGGTCAGTCCCATGGTCAATCCCTGCAGTAGCCGATGTAGATGTAGTCGCTGACGAAGAAGGGGAGGAACGACTCGTCTTCGTTCAGGTCCTGGGCGTCGAAAGGCAGATCGTCAAAGGGCTGGCTCAGGCTGTCGGGCTTCAGCTCGCGCACCCATTCGATCGGGTACTTGCCTGCCGCCTCGGGCGGGGCATACACGCGCTTGCCGGTCGAGCCGCTCGAGCGGTTGTCGACCACGATGCAACGGGCGACCGGCCGGTCGGCCTTCACCACGTACAGCCACAGCGGCACGCCGCCGACGAAGCGACTGCCCGCGTTCAGGTCAACGGGCAGCTTCACGCCATCCTGCGCCGTCTCGCCGTCGTGCTCGTCCACCGTGTAGATGCGGCTGATCGGCTGCCCCTCGGAGCCATCGGCCTTTCCGGTCCGGTAGTACAGCCAGATGTAGTTGCCGCCGCTTCCTTCGTTGAGGTCGATGTTCAGCAGCCGGAACCCGGCCGGCGGCGGCGGCGGCGTGCTGGTGCGGCCGCCATCGACGAGTTGAATCTCCAGCACCGCATCCCCCGTGAGGTCCGGCGGTGGCATCACGTCATTTCCATCTCCGCCGCCGCCACCGCAACCTCCTTGGAGGACGCTGACCAGGATCGCCGCGGCGAGCCCTCGAAAGGGCCGGAGCCCGGTTGGCCGCATCGCGCTACCCATCCTCTCCTTGCATCGCCCCTGCGTGAAGCCAAGCACTCCATTCACGGTTCGCAGAGCCGTGCAGGTATTCTTGAAGGCCGATGCAGCGGGGGCGTTGAGCAGGCTCAAGCGTGCAGCGACCGGGCGAGCGCGCGTGCCCGGGCGGGGCGCGGCCCGGGACGGAGTCGCGTCGTTCACGGCCCGCTCGACCGCGGCGCAGATCGCCGCCAGTCGCATCGCGAGCTCCCTGCCGCGTTGCCGGGCGAACCGGCCCCGAGTCAGGTCACCAGCGCGCCAGCGCCAGGCTCAGCCTTTCCTTGACGTCTGCGCTCGCGAAGCTCGCGTCAATCGAGTTGCGCGCCAATGCCCGCAGGTCGTCCTCTGACCAGCCGAACACCTTGCTGCACAGCGCGTACTCCCCGACCAGGCTGGCCCCCAGCAAGACCGGATCGTCGGTGTTGATCGACACGACCGCGCCGGCACGGCGCAAGCGATCGATCGGGTGCTCCTCGATGGAGGCGTAGACGCCCAGCGCGAGGTTGGAGGTGGGGCACACACCCAGGGGGATGCGTCGATCGACCAGCAGCGCGACCAGTTCGGGGTCCTCGATCGCCCGCACCCCGTGATCGATGCGATCGGCGCCGAGCAGTTCGATGGCGTCACGCACGCCCTCGGGGCCACTGGACTCGCCCGCGTGGACCGTGCGGCGCAACCCCGCCGCGCCGGCGCGCCGGAACGCCTCTGCGAAGCGCGGACCGGTGCGGCCGGCGGCGGCCTCGTTGCCATCGATGGAGAGCGCCACCACGCGCGGATGGCGCAGAGCCACCAGCGTGTCGGCCAGCTCGGCCGCGGCGTCCGACGATTGCGTGCGCAGCAGGCTGACACACAGGCTCACGGGCGGAAGACCGTCCTGCTCCGCCGCGGTCAAGCCGGCGTCGAAGGCGTCGATCATGTCGGCCAGCCGCCCGTGCCACGCCGGCCAGTGGGTCGGGTTGACGATCACGTCGGCGTAGCCAACGCCGCCGTCGGCCAGCCGCTTGCTGTAGCCGTAGCTCAGCTCGGCCAGGCGTTCCCGGGTCGACGCCAGGCCGCAAGCCCAGTCGAGGAAATGCAGGAAGTCCGCCAGTCCCGCGAACTCGAGCAGGCGCTCGCGAGGCCTGGGCATGGGGACACGCGCCTGCCTTGCCCACTGCTCCAGGACGCCCGGCTCGAAGCAGCCTTCGAGATGGGCATGGACCTCGGCCTTCGGTAAGGCACGCAGTCGGTCGACATGAAGGGGCTGCACGTTGGGCATGGGGTACTCGGTGGTGAGCGCACAGTGAGGCGCCAGCGGCCAGTCTCGTCCATCGACAGCCCCACGTCATACGCCAGCGCACATAGCCACTATCCGCGTGGCGGGCGCCGCACCGTGCCTCACGCTGCCGTTGCGCTCGGCGGCACTTGCGGCCGCAGCGTCGACGTCGTATACCGCCGCGCAGCCCTGGAGGAGTCGAGATGAGCACGGCAGCCGAGAACCGCACGACGATCAAGACCTACAGCCGCACGGCGCGTGCGCTGCACTGGGTCACCGTGGCGCTCGTCGCCATCCAGGCGCCGGCGGGCGTCTACATGGTCTATCGCGGCAAGACACTGGACATCTGGGACAAGTTGACCGGCGCGCTCTACAACGGCCACAAGCTTGTCGGCATCGCGATCCTGCTGCTCGTGCTCTGGCGGCTCGTCTACCGGTTCACGCGTGGCGCGCCGCCCGACGAACCGACGCTCGAGCCCTGGCAGAAGCTCGCGAGCCACGCCAACCACTGGGGGCTGTACCTGCTGCTGGTGGCCACGCCGGTGGCGGGCTACGTGGGCATCTCGCTGTTTCCGGCGCTCGACATCTTCGGCCTGTTCAAGCTACCGGGCATCGTGGCGCCCGACAAGGCCGCCGCCGGCACGGCCTTCGCCGTGCACATGGCACTGGCGATCGGGCTCGTCCTGCTCATCGGCATGCACGTGGCGGCGGCGCTGTTCCACTACTTCGTGCGCAAGGACAACGTGCTCGGCCGGATGATCCCGCGCCTGCGGCGCTAGGGTTTCCACGCCCGCCGGAGCGCGCCAGACACGGCGCGGCGCCGGCAACGGCCATCTGCCGGCGCGGCCACGCGCCGGAGGCGCCCCCCTAGAATCGCCGCCCGGTCCCCGCCACACGGAGCCACGGTGATCCGCCTCAAGATCGTCTCGGGAAGTCGCAGGGGCACCACCGTCGGCTTCGGCCGCGAGCCGGTGCGGGTGGGCCGCGGCGCCAGCGCCGAGTTGCGCTTCGATGGCGCACTGGATGCCACCGTCTCGACGCACCACGCGCAGATCGTCTTCGAGCGCGGCGCCTACCACCTGGTCGATACGGGCTCCAAGAACGGCACGCTGCTCAACGGCCGCAAGATCACCTCCAAGCACGAGCTGAAGTCGGGCGACCGGCTCTGCTTCGGCTTTCCAGGCGGGCCCGAGGCCGATGTCGAGATCGACGCCGTTGAGGTCGCGGCGGCGGCTTCAGGCGGCACGTCCGCCGATGCCGAGGCCGATACCGTGGCGCTGGCACCGCGCGAAGCGCAGCCGGTCTACGACGCCCGGCAGGACGCCGAGCGCATGGCCGCCGCGCTGAAGGTCGGCGTCAACGACACCGGCTCCTTCCGCGTCGCGGACGAAGCCGCGCGCAAGGTGGCCGAACGCCGGGCCAAGGCAGGCGGCGAGAGGTCGGGCGACACGGTGTTCCTGCTGGCCGAGGCGATGAACCAGGTCACCGAGGCCGTGCGCACACGCACCGCGCGCAAGTGGGTCCGGGTGGTCGCCGGCGTGGGCGCCGTTGCGCTCGTGGTCATCGGTGTGCTGGCGACGGTGGTCTTCTTCCAGCAGCGCGAGATCGACCGGCTCGTCGATGCCAAGGCCGGCATCGACCGCCAGATCCAGGCCCTGCAGGAACGGATGCAGTCCGAGACCGACTCGGCGCGCCTGGAGGCGATGGAAGACAGCCTTCTCACGCTGACCGGCTCCGCGCAGACCACTCTGAAGGCCTTGCAGCGCAAGGACGAGGCGCGCGCAGCGCAGCTCGCAGTGGCCGGCGGCGACGAGCTCGACCGCGAGATCCGCAAGATCCTCGCCAAGTTCAACGCCTCGACCTACGCCATCCCGCCGATCTTCCGCGAGCGTCTGCAGTTCCACATCGACGCCCTGGCCACGGCCGGCAACCGCAAGGTCATGTACGGCCGCAAGCAGCGCTACTGGCCGGTGATCATGAGGGAGTTCGCCGCCCTCGGCCTGCCCGAGGAGATGGCCCACATCGCCTGGGTCGAATCGGGCTTCGACCCCGAGGCCCAGAGCCCGGCCGGCGCCACCGGGCTGTGGCAGATGACGACCACCACGGCGCAGTCGCTCGGGCTCACCGTGAGCGGCGGCGTCGACGAGCGCCTCGACCCCGAGAAGCAGACCAAGGCCGCCGCCACCTACCTGGCGCGCCTGCTGTCGGAGTTCGGCGAGGACTCGTTCATGCTCGTGCTGGCCAGCTACAACCGCGGCGAGAACGGCGTGCGGCGGGCACTGCGCCAGGTGGCGCAGGACCCGGGCGGCTTCCGCAAGGACAAGCGCGACTTCTGGCACCTCTACCGCCTGAAGCTGCTGCCCGAGGAGACGCGCGAGTACGTGCCGCGCGTGCTGGCGGCGGCGATCGTCTCCAGCAACGCGCAGAAGTACGGGCTGGGCAACTAGCGCGTGGCAGGTGCGAGTGCTTGATCGCGCTTGTCGCAGCGCGTGCCAGCGAGCGTGTGCGCGAAGGACGCACTCGGTGAATGTTGCCCATCCGCCGACAAGACGATGTCGGGGGCTTGACGCGCGCGGCGGCGTCGATCACAGTGCGTCCCGCGTTCACGTCGTACCCACCTCTTCACCCATCACTTCACCACAGGAGGCCGCAAATGTCTGTCGATCTGCGTATTCGCCTCCTGTCGGCCGCGACCTCCTGACGACTCGCGGCCGGCGCGTGGCTCCTCGCGCCGCCGCCTTGTCGTAGGTCTTCCCTCCCCGACACGCCCGGCCCGCGAGGCCGCCCGCGCCACCGCCCGTTCGCCCGGAACGCGGCCGGCAGGTCCTGGCCCTGTCCCTTTCGATCCCGTGCTGCCACGCGGCGAGCGCCGGGTTCGAGCCTGACCTCTTCATCCACCGCGCGTGCCTGCCGGCCACGCGGAGGGGTCGGCTCGTGCCCGAGGACTCGATCGTGAGCCCAGCCACCCACCCGCCACAGCGAAAGCCATGTCTACCGCTCTTGTCGCCACCGAACCGCATACCGGCACGGCCACCTTGCCCGCCGGCCAGCCCATCCTGCCCCGCCCTCACCCGCCACACCCGCCACCCAAGGAGAAGACCATGAAACACTGGAGCTGCGCCGCACGCGACGTCGTCGCCGTGGCCTCGTTCGCCACCGCGGCCGCGGTGATGTCCACCGTGTTGGCCGCCTTCGACAGCGTCTCGCGCGAGCCGTTCCTGCGCGACACGGCCGAGGCACGCCTCGCCGTCGCCCGCTGCGATGGCACAGGCGAGCGCAACAGCCGCGACCGTTGCGTGCGCCAGCTGATCGCCGCCGCCAAGGCCAGCGGCGCCGGCGCCGCGCGAGTCGCCACGCTCGAGCCCGAGCAGCGCCCGCGCTGAGCGAAGGCAGCGGGCCGCGCACACCGGGTGCGCGGCCCGCTCAGCCGCGCGCGAGGGTGCGGATGCGTTCCGCCGGCAGCGGCAGGAACGAGCGGTCGAACACCTCCGCCGGCGCCGGCTTGCGCGGCAGGCGCTTGACAGAGACGATGCGCTCGATCATCCGCGAGAGGCGCGCATCGTCCATGTCGCCCAGGCCGATGCGCGCGCCCTCCGGATGCGCCATCTCGGCGCGCAGCGTGCCCACGAGCCGCACGCGGTTGA
>JALHOU010000042.1:0-1846 GCA_022842825.1 Rubrivivax sp. | reverse complement strand
GCCGGCCGCGGGCGATGAGCTCGACCAGCGCCGCGATGTCGCCATAGCCGGCCTCGTAGCGACCCGGCACCACCTGCGGCACGATGACGGCCGCGCCGCCGCCGCTGGACAGCTGCAGGTCGATGCCGGCCTCGGCCAGGTAGCCGCGCTCCAGCGCCAGCACGAAGAAGGCGAGCGGTCCGGACATGCCGGTGTTCAGCAGCAGGCGCAAGCGTTCGGCGGCCGCGGCCGCAGGCGCGAAGGAAGTGGCCGCCGCCGCTGTGGCAGCCCATGCGGCGTGTTGCAAGGCAACGCGGCGGTTCATCGGCATGGAACGCTCTCCCGCAGTTCGAACTTCGGGCGCGTTCGTCAGCGCGCCAGGCTCGTCACCCGCGCCGCCAGCGGCGGCAGGAAGTCGCGCACGAACACCTCGCCCACCGCCGGCACGCGCGGCAGGCCGCGCGTCTGGGCCATCAGCGCGATGGCACGCGCCAGGCGCGCGGTGTCGACGTCGCCGATGCCCAGCCGCCGCCCTTCGGCATGCGCCATCTCGATGTCGAGCGTGGTCTTCAGGCGCAGCATCTCCACCTCGCGGCGCCCGCCCGAGCGCTTGAGCACGGCGTCGATGCCGGCATCCAGGTCGCGCGTCAGCGCCACCAGCCCGTCGTTGAAGGCGCGCACCATGCCGCGCACCGCCTGCGGGTGCTCGGTCAGCATGCGGCGGGTGGCGAAGAGCGCGCTGCCGTACAGGTCCGGCGCGTGCTCGGCGTACTTCAGGTAGCGCACGCGCTGCGCCAGCTCGGGCCGCGCGGCGGCCAGCGCGGCGGCCAGCGTGCTGACGTAGCCGAAGACGCCGTGCACCTCGCCCGAGCCGAGCATCTGTTCCACCATGCCCGCCATGCCGCCCCAGGAGCTGTTCACGCGCACGCGGGCGGCGTCAACGCCGGTCTGGCGGCAAAAGGCCCCGAAGGTGCGCAGCGCCACATCGCTGTCGTGGCCGATCACCTGCCGGCCTTCGAGATCCCTGGGCGCGCGCACGGGGCCGTCGGCATCCACCGCCACCGTGCAGGGCGAGGCGTTGAAGGCCGTGAACACGGCCACCGGCGCGCGCCCGGGCTCGCGCGCGGCCACTTCGATGAGCGAGTGGATGTCGCCGTAGCCGAAGTCGAAGCCGCCGCCGGCCACGCGCGGCGCCGCGGTGTAGGCGCCGGCGCCGGGGGTCATCTCCACCTGCAGCCCCTCACGCTTGAAGTAGCCCAGGTCTTCGGCGAGCAGGATCCACGCCTGCGGGCCGGAGTACCCGGTGTTCAGCAGCAGGCGCACCGGCATCGGAGGCGGCGTGGCGAGCACCGCCGAAGCCAGGCCGAGCAGGACCGGCAAGGCTTGCACGGCCCGGCGGCGGTTGACGGAGGTGGGGGTCGCGAGCATGAGGGCGCGGCCTCTCGGGAAGCTGCGCCGCGACCATACACCGTCGCGCAGGCCCGTTGAAGCAGCCGCCTGCCTCGCCAGAAGCGTCCTGGGCGCGCAGCGTTCAGGCCGGTCGGCGGCCCTGTCCCGGCCCCGCCTTGGGCCGCTCTTCAACGGCCAGCTCGACCGCCAGCGTGTCGGCGAAGTTCATGGAGCCGGAGTTCAGCGCGGCGGGCATCGTGTCGGCAAAGCCCGGTGCAGCCCCATTCAGCCCGACGGGCATGGTATCGGCAAACGGCGTCTCGACGGCGATGCCGGGCAGCGGCTCGGTCGGAGCCCAGCCCGGGCCATCGAACTGCGCCACCGCCCCGGGCGCCGGCGCGTCGGCACGCGGCTGCGCCTGCGCAATGGCCGCCAAGGTCGCAACCCGAAGCGCGGGCGGCCGCGCCGGCAGCGGCAC
>JALHOU010000041.1:11758-27720 GCA_022842825.1 Rubrivivax sp. | reverse complement strand
AACTTCCCGGAATTCACCGGCCGCGTCTGCCCCGCGCCCTGCGAAGCGGCCTGCACGCTCAACGTCAACGACGACGCGGTGGGCATCAAGAGCATCGAACACGCGATCATCGACCGCGCCTGGGCCGAGGGCTGGGTGAAGCCGCAGCCGGCCACCGTCAAGACCTGCAAGAAGGTGGCCGTGGTCGGCAGCGGCCCTGCGGGCCTGGCCGCCGCGCAGCAGCTGGCGCGCGCCGGCCATGCCGTCACCCTGTTCGAGAAGAACAGCCGCATCGGCGGCCTGCTGCGCTACGGCATCCCCGACTTCAAGATGGAGAAGAGCCACATCGACCGCCGCGTCGAGCAGATGAAGGCCGAAGGCGTCGTCTTCCGCACCGGCGTGCTCGTGGGCGCTTGGCCGAAGGACACCAAAGTCACCAACGACGCCAAGGAGACCGTGAGCGCCGAACAGCTGGCGGCCGACTTCGACGCCGTGCTGCTCACCGGTGGCGCCGAGGCCTCGCGCGACCTGCCGGTGCCCGGCCGTGAACTCGATGGCGTGCATTTCGCGATGGAGTTCCTGCCCCAGCAGAACAAGGTCGTGGCCGGCGACAAGCTTCCGTCGGGCAAGGGTGGCCAGATCATGGCCACCGGCAAGCACGTCATCGTCATCGGCGGCGGCGACACGGGCAGCGACTGCGTCGGCACGAGCAACCGCCACGGCGCCACGAGCGTGACGCAGTTCGAGCTGATGCCCATGCCGCCCGAGCAGGAGGACAAGCCGCTCGTGTGGCCCTACTGGCCGGTGAAGCTGCGCACGAGCTCCAGCCACGAAGAGGGCTGCGAGCGCACCTTCGCCATCGCCACCAAGGAGTTCATCGCGGGCACGGGCAAGGACAAGGGCCGCGTCGTCGGCCTGAAGACCGTGCAGGTGCAGTGGCAGGGCGGCAAGATGATCGAGGTCTCCGGCTCGGAGAAGGAATGGAAGGCCGACCTCGTGCTGCTGGCCATGGGCTTCGTCAGCCCGGTGGGCGCCGTGCTCGAGGCCTTCGGCATCGAGAAAGACGGCCGCGGCAACGCCCGCGCGCACACCGAGGCCGCAGGCGGCTACCGCACGAACGTCGACCGGGTCTTTGCCGCCGGCGACATGCGCCGCGGCCAGAGCCTCGTGGTGTGGGCCATCCGCGAAGGCCGGCAGGCGGCGCGCGCGGTGGACGAGTTCCTCATGGGGTCGTCGACGCTGCCGCGCTGAGTGAGGCTGCGGCCCTTGCAAGGCCGCGCGCGGGCCCGCCGTGGCGGGATCGGGCCACCGGGGCGCTCTGCGCCGCGAATGTCCTCTTTCGGCGGCCCAGCTTCGCTGGTCCCCCGAATGCCCCCTTGATTTCGCTCTGCAGGGCACCCCGGTGGCCCGATCCGGCACCGTGGGTGGTGTCCGCAAGCCGAGAACAACCGAGTGCCCTCTCGTCGATGACCACGGCGCATCCCCGCCAAGGTGGCCGGGTGGTCGGCGCAGCGAAATCAAGGGGGCATCTGGGGGACCAGCGAAGCTGGTCCGCCAGAAGAGGACATTCGCGAAGCCGACCACCCGGCCGCCTTGGCGCGCCACGGCCCGAAACCGACCCCGACCCCGACCGCAGCCGCAGCCGCAGCCGCAGCCGCACCCCAAGCACAAACAGCCGGACTCCGACCGACATGAAGCCCCTCCCCTTCAGCCCCCCTTCCAGGTGAACGGGAAGAGCAGCTGCCGCCAGAACCCCTTCGGCACATAGTCGCCGAGCACGCCATACCGGGCGGGCCACTCGCGATCGCTCTGCACCGCGGTGCCGAACAGGTGGTCGAGGAACGCGAAGTGCGCGGCGTAGTTCTTGTCCAGCGCTTCCTTGTCCTGCGAGTGGTGCCAGTGGTGGAAGTTGGGCGTCACGATCACGTAGCGCAGCGGCCCCAGGCGCACGCTCACGTTGGCGTGGTTGAACACTGCCTGGAAGCCGACGATCACGATGTAGGCGTCGATCACGTCCTTGCTGAAGCCGAGCACGAAGATCGGCGCCAGCACGAGGGTGCGCGTGAGCAGCAGCTCGACGATGTGCTGCCGCGACCCGGCCAGCCAGTCCATGCTCTTCACGCTGTGGTGCACGGCGTGCAGCCGCCACAGCGCCGGCACCTCGTGATAAGCCCGGTGGGTCCAGTACTGCACCAGATCGGCCACCAGCACGATGAGAAAGAGCGCGGCGAAGAACGGCAGATCGCGCACCCAGGCCTGCACGCCGTCCTTGGCCGCCCAGCCGAACAGCTTGTGTACCAGCAGGTTGGTCGCCAGCAGCACGAAGCCGACGATCATGTGGTTGACGAGGAAGTGGTGGAAGTCGGTCTGCCACTCGTCGCGGAACACGGGCTGCTCGCGGCGCAGCGGGAACAGCTTCTCGATGAAGACGAAGAGCAGTGTCGAGCCCAACAGGTCGAGGATGAACCAGTCCAGGCCGATGTAGGGCGTGCCATCGGGGAAGGCCGGGTCCACCTCGACCTTGTGGCCACCGAGCGCCAGCGCCAGGCCGATGAGCACGAAGGTGCCGGCCGAGAGCCAGCGCACGCGCCCGAACACCATGTTGAACAGCGCGATCGCGCCGGCCACCACCAGCGACCAGTACAGCAGCTGGCGCATCACGTCCACGTCGTAGCTCTTGCGCAACTGCGGCGTGGTCAGGTACTCGGGGAAATGGAACGCCAGGACGCCCAGGAAACACAGCACCGCCAGCGTCAGGGCCACCACGCCCGAGGCCAGCCCGCGGCCGGCCCGGATCTCGCCATGCGACTCGCTCAGCTTGTTCAGTTTCTCCAGCATCGGGCGGTTTCTCCTGCAGCGGCCGGATTATCGGCAGCGCCACCCGACCACCGCGCCCGGCACAGGCCCACTCCGAGGGGTGCCCGGTGCGAAGGTGTGCCCTATGCCAGAATCCGCGCACTTTTTTGCCTCGCCCGCCGTCTTGGGGCCCGCGTCGCTTGAGCCAAGAGAAAAAGTCAGACGACACCCTCATCGAGATCGACCACGTCACGTTCGGCTACGACACGAGCCGGCTGATCCTCAACGACATCTCGCTGAAGTTTCCTCGTGGCAAGGTGACCGCCATCCTCGGCGGCAGCGGCTGCGGCAAGACCACGCTGATGCGGCTCATCGGCGGGGTGCACGGCGTCAATGCCGGGCGTGTCGTGTTCGACGGTGAACTGCTCGACCACCGGAACAAGGAGCAGATGTTCCGCCTGCGCCGGCGCCTGGGCATGCTGTTCCAGTTCGGTGCGCTCTTCACCGACCTCACGGTCTTCGACAACGTCGCCTTCCCGCTGCGCGAGCACACCGACCTGCCCGAGGCACTCATCCGCGACATCGTGCTGATGAAGCTCAACGCCGTGGGCCTGCGCGGCGCCGCCTCGCTGCGCATCAGCGAGGTCTCGGGTGGCATGGCGCGGCGCATCGCGCTGGCGCGCGCCATCGCGCTCGACCCCGAGCTCATCATGTACGACGAGCCGTTCGCGGGCCTCGACCTCATCAGCATGGGCGTGGCGGCCAAGCTCATCCGCACGCTCAACGACGTCACCGGCGCCACCTCGCTCGTCGTCAGCCACGACGTGCCCGAGTGCATGGCCATCAGCGACTACGTGGTGCTGATGGCGGTGGGCGGGCGCATCGTCGCGCACGGCTCGCCCAAGGAGCTGATGGAGAGCACCGACCCCGAGACGCGGCAGTTCACGCGCGGCGAACCCGATGGGCCGGTGAAGTTCCACTATCCCGCGCCCGAGATGGCGGTCGACTTCGGCGTGCAGGGTGCGGCCAACGGCGAGTCCCTCGGTGGGGGTCGGGTTTGATGGACCTGCTCGCCCGCATCGGTGCCGTCGCGCTCGACCAGCTGCGTGGCTGGGGGCACGCCACGGCGTTCTTCTGGGAGCTGCTGCGCGCCGTGCCGCCGGCCATGCGCCGCTTCTACCTGGTGGTGGTGCAGGTGCACGCCATCGGCAACCGCTCGCTGGTCATCATTCTCTCCTCCGGCCTGGCGGTGGGCTTCGTGCTGGCGCTGCAGATGTACTACGCGCTCGTGCGCTACGGCGCCGCCGAGAGCCTGGGCCTCGTCGTCAACCTCTCGCTCGTGCGCGAGCTCGGTCCCGTGGTCACGGCACTGCTCTTTGCCGGCCGCGCCGGCACGTCGCTCACCGCGGAGATCGGCCTCATGAAGGCCGGCGAACAGCTCGCCGCGCTGGAGCTGATGGCCATCGACCCGAAGCAGCGCGTGCTCGCGCCGCGGCTGGTGGCCGGCATCTTCTCCATGCCCATCCTGGCCGTGCTTTTTTCGGCCATCGGCATCCTCGGCGCCTGGGTCGTGGCGGTCGTGCTGATCGGCGTGGACGGCGGCAACTTCTGGTCGATCATGCAGACCGGCGTGGACGTCTGGCGCGACGTCGGCAACGGCATCTTCAAGTCGTTCGTGTTCGGCATCATCTGCACGGTCGTCGCGCTGTACCAGGGCCACGAGACCGAGGCCACCCCCGAGGGCGTGGCCTACGCGACGACGCGCACGGTCGTGATCTCGTCGCTGTGGATCCTGGGCATGGACTTCATCCTCACCGCACTGATGTTCTCCACCCCCTGAGCGGCACGGGCCGTTACGCGGGGCAGGAAACTGGGAGCAGGAAAATCATGGGCAAGAAGGGCATCGAGACACTGGTCGGGTCGTTTGTGCTGCTGGGCCTGTTCGGCCTGGTGTTCCTCGCCATGAAGGCCGCCAACCTCGGCAACGTGGGTAGCGGCGACACCTACATGCTGCAGGCGCGCTTCGACAACATCGGCAGCCTCAAGCCGCGCGCGCCCGTGCGCACCGCGGGCGTGGTGGTGGGTCGCGTCAAGTCGATCACCCTCGACCCGAAGTCGTACCAGGGCATCGTGACAATGGACATCGAGCGTGGCTACCAGTTCCCGAAGGACACCGCGGCCAAGATCCTGACCGCCGGCCTGCTCGGTGACCAGTACATCGGCCTCGAGCCGGGTGGCGACGACAAGGACCTCGCGGCAGGTGAGACTCTCGCGCAGACGCAGAGTGCGGTCGTGCTCGAGAACCTGATCGGCCAATTCCTCACCGGCAAGGCCGCCGACGCGGGCAGCGCCACCGCCAACGGCGGGGCCGCGCCGGCGCCCGCGGCCTCTGAGCCCAAGAAGTGAACCTCCCCGCACGCACCAGCGGCTTGTGCCGGGCGGGCGCGCGCGCGTTCGGCGCCGCCGTCCTCGCGTCTTCGCTGCTCGCCGGCGGCTGTGCCTCCGTGCCCGCAGCGCCCGGCGCACCGGCGATCGGCTCCAACCCTGCCGACCCGTGGGAAAACTTCAACCGCCGGGTATTCGTCTTCAACGACGCGCTCGACGAGGCCATCCTCAAGCCGGTCGCACTCGCCTACCGCGACAACGTGCCCGAGCTCATCCGCCGCGGCGTCGACAACGTGCTCGGCAACATCGGCGACGCGTGGTCGGCCGTCAATCACCTCCTGCAGGGCAAGCTGGAGGCAGGCCTGAACATGGGCACGCGCTTCTTCGTCAATACCTTCGTCGGTCTCGGTGGCCTGCTCGACCCGGCCACGGAGATGAACATCCAGCGCCGCTCCGAGGACTTCGGCCAGACGCTGGGCCGTTGGGGCGTAGGCCCGGGCCCCTACATCGTCTGGCCCCTGCTCGGGCCGCGCACAATGCGCGACTCGTTCGGCACGCTCGTCGACATGCCCTTCGAGCCCAGTCGTGTACCGGCCACCGAGGCAGGGCGCTACGCGACGGCCGCGATGGCGATCCTGAACACCCGGACCAACCTGCTTTCGGCCAGCGACCTGCTCAACCAGGTGGCCTTGGATCGTTACGTCTTCCTGCGCGACGCCTACCTGCAGCGCCGCCTGGACGCCGTCCACGACGGCGCGCCGCCGATGGACACCTTTGATGACGAACCCGAGGAAGGCAAGGCCAAGAAGTGAACAGGCCATCCCCCAAAGGTCGTGCCCTGCCGGTGAACGCACCTGCGGCCCCCCGCGTTAAGGCCCTGGCGACCTAACGAACCGGTCGCCCGTGAAAGGAACCCCGTGAAGAGACTGTTCTCCGCCGTCGCAGTTGCCGCCACTTCGCTGGCCCCGCTGGCCTTGCTGGGCGTGCTCGCTCCCGTGCACGCCCAGCAGGCCGCGACGGCGCCAGACGTGCTCGTGCGCCAGATCTCCACCGACGTCATCGACAGTGTCAAGGCCGACAAGGCCATCCAGGCCGGCGACATCAACCGCATCCTCGCGCTCGTCGACACCAAGGTGATGCCCAGCGTCAACTTCGAGGTTGTCACGCGCAGCGCCGTCGGCCCGAAGTGGCGCGAGGCCACGCCCGAGCAGCGCACGAAGCTGCAGACCGAGTTCAAGACGCTGCTCGTGCGCGTCTATGCGGGCGCACTCACGCAGATCCGCGACCAGACAGTCGAGGTCACCCGCACGCAGCCGGTGCCCAACAGCACACAGGTCGTCGTGCAGAGCGAGGTACGCGGCAAGGGCGAGCCGATCAAGCTCGACTACCGCCTCGACAAGTTCTCCGAGGCCTGGAAGATCATCGACGTCAACGTCGGCGGCATCTGGCTGGTGCAGAGCTACCGCTCGCAGTTTGCGCAGGTGCTGGGCGGCACGGGTGGCATCGACGCGCTCATCACGCGCCTGGTGGACCAGAACAAGGCCGCTGCCAAGAGCTGAGCGGGTAACTGCCGAGCCCTGCGCCTGCCGCGCCTTCACACCCAGACACGTCATGCCTTCACTGGACCTGCCCGCCACTGCCACCCTCGCCGAGGCCAGCGCGCTGGCCCGAGGCGCCGAGGCAGCCGTCATGCAGGGTGTGACGCCCGGCGGCGAGCGGGCGCCGCTGCAAGTTGACGCGAGCGAGCTGAAGAGCTTCGACACGTCGGTGCTCGCCGTGCTGCTGCACTCGCGCCGCCTGGCGCTCGGTGCCGGCTGCGCTTTCGAAATCAAAGGCGCGCCCGAAAAGCTGGCGCAGCTGGCCGCGCTCTACGGCGTCGACGAACTGCTCGGGCTCATGCCGCCGCCGCCCTCATCGAACTCGTCCACCGCCCGCTCCGGCGCGGCGTAGCGCCGCTGGCGCAGGTTGCGCTTGATCTCGGCGAGCATCGGCTTCAGCCGCGCCGAGCCCAGCCGCAGCGCCACGCCGGTGGTGAGGATGTCGATGATCACCAGGTGCAGCAGCCGCGAGACCATCGGGCTGTAGCGGTCGGCATCCTCCGGGTGGTCGGCGGCGAGCAGCACGTGACGCGCCCCGCCCTGCATCGCCTCCTTCGCCAGCGGTGAGCCGCTGGCGGTGATGACGATGACCGTGGCGCCCTTGCGCCGCGCGATCTCGGCCACGTCGAGCAGGTCGCGGCTGCGGCCCGAGTTGCTGATGATCACTGCGCAGTCGCCCTCGCGCAGCATGGTCGCGCTCATCACCTGCATGTGGCCGTCGCTCACCGCCGCGGACGTGACGCCGAGGCGGAAGAACTTGTGCTGCGCGTCCAGGGCCACGATGCCGGAGTTGCCGACGCCGTAGAACTCGATGCGCCGGCCCTTGTCGGCGTTGCGGCCGGACTCGGCCAATGCGGCGATCGCCTGCTCCATCGCCTGGTGGCCGGCCGCGTTGCGGTAACGCAGCAGCGCGGCCACCGCGTTGTCGACCACCTTGACGACGATGTCGCCGGCCTTGTCGTCCTCGTCCACCGAGCGGTGCACGAAGGGCACGCCCTCGTTCACGCTGCCGGCCAGCTTGAGCTTGAAGTCGGCGAGGCCGTCGTAGCCCACGCTGCGGCAGAAGCGCACGACGGTGGGCTTGCTGACGTGCGCACGCTCGGCGATCTCCGTCACCGGCAGCGTCGCGAAGCCGCGCGCGTCGGCCAGCAGCACCTTGGCCACGCGCTGCTCCGCGGGTGGCAGCGCGGGGATGGCGGCGCGGATGCGTTCGAGCATCGGGTTGTCTCCGTGTTCTGGAAAGGCACTCACTCCGGCCGGGAGCTCGCGTCAGCACCAGAAGGGTCTGGGTGGCGTCGGGCTCACATCTCCTCGGACCACGTATTCCCGTCGCGCGCGACGAGCGCACTCGCCGCCGCCGGCCCCCAGCTGCCGGCCATGTAGGGGCGTGGCCCGGCCGAATCCTCGGCCCAGGCAGCGAGGATCGGCTCCACCCAACGCCAGGCCTGCTCCTGCTCGTCGCTGCGCACGAAGAGGTTCAGGCGCCCGGCCAGCGCGTCGAGCAGCAGGCGCTCGTAGCCGCCCACGCGCTCGGTCGGGAAGGCCTTGTCGAAATCGAGGTCCAGCGACACCGGCGAAAGCACCTCCGAGCCCAGCGACGCGCTCGTTGCGCCCTTGGCGGCCAGCAGGTGCAGTTCCAGCCCGTCCTCGGGCTGCAGCTTGATGACGAGCTTGTTGGCCTGGTGCGTCCCGGAGAAGATGGGGTGCGGTACCTCGCGGAAGCTGACGACGATCTGCGCATCGCGCGCGGCCAGGCGCTTGCCCGTGCGCAGGTAGAAGGGCACGCCGGCCCAGCGCCAGTTCTGCACCTCGGTGCGCAGCGCCACGAAGGTCTCGCAGGTGCTGCGCGCGGGCACCTTGATCTCTTCGAGGTAGCCCGGGACCGCCTGCCCACCCACGGCGCCGGCCTTGTACTGCCCGCGCACCACGTCGCGCGCCACGCCCTCGGCGGTGAAGGGCTTCAGCGAGCGCAGCACCTTCAGCTTCTCGTCGCGGATGGCGTCGGCGTCGTTGCTCGACGGTGGCTCCATCGCCAGCATCGTCAGCAGCTGCAGGGCGTGGTTCTGCACCATGTCGCGCAGGGCACCGGTCTTGTCGTAGAAGTCGCCGCGCGTGCCCACGCCGATGCTCTCGGCGAGGGTGATCTGGATGCTCGCGACGCTCTCGCGGCGCCACAGCGGCTCGAAGAGTGCATTGCCGAAGCGCAGCGCCATCAGGTTCTGCACGGCCGCCTTGCCGAGGTAGTGGTCCAGGCGCAGCGCTTGCGACTCCACGAAGCTCGCGCGCACGACGCGGTTGATCTCCTGCGCACTGGCGAGGTCGTGGCCGAGCGGCTTCTCGAGCACCAACCGCACGTTGGGACCGTTCAGCCCCGCGGCGCCGAGTTGCGCACAGATCACCGGGAACAGGTTGGGCGCCGTGGCCAGGAACAGCACCACCGTGTCGGCGCCGCGCGCGTCGAGCCATTGCTTGAGGCCGGCGTAGTGCGAGGGCTGCGACAGGTCCATGCGCCGGTAATGCAGCAGTTCGGCGAAGCGCGCGAACTCCTCGTCGCTCGGTTTCTTGGCCTCCTCGACGCCGGCAAACTTGTCGCGGATGTAGGCGCGGTACTCGTCGTCGCTGCGCTCGTCGCGCGCCACGGCGAGGATGCGACCGCCGCCGTTCTTGATCGGCAGCTTGCCGTGCCGCCAGGCCTGGAAGAGCGCCGGCATCAGCTTGCGCCAAGTAAGGTCGCCAGTGCCGCCGAAGAGGACGAGGTCGAAGGACATGGATGACTTCCGCCAGCGCTCGAGGCAGCACCGAGCCGTTCTCCCGGTGTCCCGTGCGTGGATGTAATTAAGTTACTTGATTGATGATGCCCATGTTTCAGCGTCGGGTCAACCTGGATCAAGTCGCGCCGCGACTGCCGAGGCTACATTGACCCGGTACGCACGACCCGCCGAGCCCATGCCATGCAGATGCTCTCCGCAAGACGTCACTTCCTGAAGCGGCTCGGCCTGCCGGCCGCTGCCGCCGCTGCGGTCTGGGCGGCACGAGCAGCGCATGCGGCGCAACCAACACAACCTACCCCGGCGGCACCTCCGGCCGCCTCGGGCGTCGGTGGTGGCGTGCTCGTGCAGGTGTGGAAGAGCCCCACCTGCGGCTGCTGCAAGGACTGGATCGCGCACCTGCAGGCGCACGGCTTCCGCGTGCAGGTGCAGGAAACGGGCAACACCGCGGCGCGTGCGCGCTTGGGGCTCGACCAGCGATTCGGTTCGTGCCACACGGCGGTGGTGCAAGGCTACGTGCTCGAGGGGCATGTACCGGCGCGCGAAGTCGCGCGCCTGCTCGCCGAGCGGCCCAAGGCCCTGGGCCTCGCGGTGCCGGGCATGCCGGTGGGTTCGCCGGGCATGGACGGGCCGGAGTACGGTGGCCGGCGCGACGCCTACGACGTGCTACTGCTCACCGGCGGCACCACGTCGCGCGTCTACCAGGCCTATCGCTGAAGGCCGCGGCCGAAGCGGAGCGAGGCCCCGCGACGGGTCGTGGACGCACCGTTCCCGGCAGAGCTCGAAGTCGCCTCGCGACGACGCGCGTGGCACCGCCACCCCGTGTCGCGTGCGCTGGCCCGGCCGTTGAACGCCGCAGCGGTCATGCAGTTAGCACACTTGCCGTGGAGGCGCTCGTCGCGTACGCGGGGGTCGATGCGTCTGGCGCCGGCGAGCCTTGCGCGGCCGCACTGCGCCGCACGAGGGCCTTCAACGCCGGCAGGCACGAGCCGCAGGTCGTGCCGCAGCGCAGGCGGGCCTGCAGCGACTCGAGCGCGCGCCGTTCGCCCTCCGGCCCCGGCAGCGCAGGCTCCTGCACCAGCGCCCGCTCGATGCCGTCGGCATCGACATCGTTGCAGGCGCACACCACGCAGCGCTGACGCGGCACGCCACCCGCTGCCGCGCCCGGAGGCTGGGGCAGATTGGCCAGCAGCGCGCGCGCGTGCTCGCGCGCCGGGCGGCGTTGCTGCAACCAGGGCAGCATCCAGCCCGCCGAAGCGGTGTCACCCCCCAGCAGATACCCCGCGAGCGAGCCATCCGGGGCCAGCCGCACGGTGCGCCGGTGGCCGGACTTTGCATCGGCGTAGCGCAGCAGCGCCGGGCCGGCGATGCCGAGGGCGGCGGCGATTTCGTGGCACAGCGCCTCGGGCAGCGGCTGCGCTGCGGCCGCCTGCAGCATGAGGCCGACCTGGGCGCCGTGGCGGGCCTCGCCCTCGTCGGCACCGGCCTCAAGCGCGACCGTTGCCGCTGCGTGGCCGAAGGGCACCAGCGCCGCGTAGGGCAAGGCCGCCAGCAGCGGCCGCAGCGCCTCGCGCACGGCCAATGCCTCGGCGGCGGGCAGCCAGGCCGCCGCGCTCAAGGACCAGGGCAGATCAGCCGCCGCCACGCGCACGGCGGCGTGCTTGAGTTCGGGCTGGCGCGACTGCGGGCAACGTGCCGACGGCATCAGCGCATTGACGCCGAGCGCGCCGCCCCCGGGCAGCCATTCGCCGCCCCAGTGCATCGCAACGAAGGCCTGCGCCGGGGCCACGGCCTCGGTGCCGCGCACCGGCAACACGAGCGCGCCGCGCCGCGACTTCAGCGTCACCAGCCGGCCCTCGGCCCAGCCGCGCCGCGCCAGCTCCTGCGGGTGCATCTCCACCGCCGGCACGCCGCCGTGGGCGAACAGGCGTCCGAGCGTGCCGGTGCGGCTCATGCCGTGCCACTGGTCGCGCAACCGGCCGGTGGTGAGCGCCACGGGGTAATGTGCGTCGCAGCGTTCGGCCGGCCCCTGCCAGGCGGGCGCGGTGAAACGCGCGCGGCCGTCGGCGGTGGCGAAGCGGTGGTGCGTGTAGAGGCGGGGCACGCTCTCCGGCTGCCCTTCGGCGCGCGGCCACGCCTGCGGTGCCTCTTCGAGCAGCGCATAGCTCAGGCCGGTGATGTCGAGGTCGCGCCCGCGCGTGCTCTCGCGGTGCTCGCTCCACAACGCCTCGGCGCCGTCGGCGCTGAAGAGCGAGCCCTGCGAAGCCAACAGCGCGGGCGCGCGCCGCTCGGCCACGCGGCCCTGCAACCTCGTCTCCAGGCGCCGTGCCACATCAACAGCGATGCGCCAATCGGCGCGCGCGCTGCCAGCCGGCGGCACGGCGGCACGCACGCGGCTGATGCAGCGCTCGCTGTTGGTGACCGTGCCTTCCTTCTCGCCCCAGGTGGCCGCGGGCAGCAGCACGTCGGCGTACGGCACCGTCGCCGTCGTTCGATAGGCGTCCTGCACGACGACGAACTCGCAGCGCTCGAGCGCGCGCCGCACGAGCGCCTGGTCGGGCAGCGACTGCGCCGGGTTCGTGCAGACGATCCAAAGCGCCCTCAGCCGCCCCTCCGCCGCGGCGGTGAACATCTCCACTGCCGCGAGGCCCGGCCCCGCGGGCAGGTCGCGCACGCCCCACAGCGCGGCCACTTCGGCGCGATGCGCGGCATCGGCCACCTCGCGGTGCCCAGGCAGCAGGTTGGCCAGCCCTCCGACCTCGCGCCCGCCCATCGCGTTGGGCTGGCCGGTGAGCGACAACGGCCCGGCCCCGGGCCGGCCGATCTGGCCGGTGGCGAGGTGCAGGTTGATGAGCGTCGTGTTCTTGTCCGTGCCGCTCGAGCTCTGGTTCAGGCCCTGGCACCACAGCGACAGCGTCGGCCGCCTTGCCGAGACGCCCGCATCACTTGCACCACCAGCGGTGCCGCCGGCCCCGTCCAGGCCGGCGAACCAGCGTGCCGCCGTGACGATGTCGTCGGCCTTCAGCCCGCACACCTTGGCTGCATGCGCCGGGGTGAACTCGCGCACGCGGTCGCGCAGCGCCTCGAAGCCGCTCGTGTGCGCGGCGACGAAGCGCTGGTCGACCAGGCCCTCCCACAGCATCACGTGCAGCATCGCGTGGTGCAGCATCACGTCGGTGCCGGGCAGCAGCTGCAGGTGCAGGTCGGCCTCGGCCGCCGTCTCGGTGCGGCGCGGGTCGACGACGATGACGCGCATGCCGGGCCTCCCGGCGCGGGCGGCGCGCGCCGCCTCCAGCCGCCGGTACAGCACCGGGTGCGCCCAGGCCATGTTCGAGCCCGTGATGAACAGCGTGTCGGCGAGCTCGATGTCCTCGTAGCACGCCGGCACCGCATCGGCACCCAGGCTGGTCTTGTAGCCGGCCACGGCGCTGCTCATGCAAAGGCGCGAGTTCGTGTCGACGTTGTTCGTGCCGACCAGGCCCTTGGCCAGCTTGTTGAAGGCGTGGTAGTCCTCGGTCAGCAACTGGCCCGAGAGGTAGAAGCCCACCGCATCGGGCCCGTGCGTGGCGATGGTGTCGGCGAAACGCATCGCCACCTCGTCCTGCGCCGCGTCCCAGCCCACGGCCTGCAGCGGCAAGCCGCGCGCGGCGCGGCGCATCGGCTGCAGCGCGCGCACCTGCACCGCGATGTGCGGCGCCGCGGTCAGGTGCAACGCCTGCCCCTTGCTGCACAGCCGCCCGCGGTTGGCCGGGTGATCGGGGTCGCCGCGCACGCCGGTGATCGCACCGCCCTCGCTCTCGATGACGACGCCGCAGCCGACGCCGCAGTAGGGACAGGTGGAGCGCGTCTCGGCCACGGCGGACTCAGGCGTGCACGGTCACGGGCACGGCGGCTGGCGTGGCGCCCGGCCCGCGGCTCGGCCTGACGCAGGGCCCAGCCACCGGGGCGGCCAGGTCGAGCGCGCGGCTCGCAAGCTGCTCGCGGTCGAGCATCACCACGCCGTCCTCGACGCGGCAGTCGAAGGTGGGCGTGGCGCCGTCGTCGGGCGCACGCGCCCGGCCGTCGGCGAAGCCGATCGTCCAGCCGTGCAGCGGGCAGGCCACGCCGTCGCCGGCGACGATGCCCTGGCTCAGCGGCCCGCCCTTGTGCGGGCAGCGGTCGAGCAACGCGAAGACCCGGTCGTCGGTCGTGCGGAACAGTGCCACCGGCATGCCGCGCTCGCGCGCGACGCGCCGGGCGCCGAGCTCCGGGATGTCCTCGAGGCGGCAGACGGCCAGCCACGTCGTTGCGGTCGTCATGCCGGCTCCTTCGTCGCCTGCCCCCCAGCGAGGGGCTGCAACGGCTGCAGCAGCTTCGCCGCCTTCACCGGCTCGAACTGCCGCAGGTCCACGCGCGCCTTCTCGAACTCGAACCACGGGTCGGGCTCGCCGTCGAGGCTGAACTGCAGCTTGTCCCACAGCGCGCGGCGGCCGGCGGCATCTTCGAGGATCTTCTTCTTCACGTGGTCCAGCCCGACCCGATGCACGTAGTGCACCGTGCGCTCGAGGTACCAGCCCTCCTCGCGGTAGAGCTGCAGGAAGGCGCCCGAGTACTCCAGCACCTCGGCGGCGGTCTTCACCTTGACGAGGAACTGCGCCACCTCGGTCTTGATGCCGCCGTTGCCGGCGACGTAGAGCTCCCAGCCCGAGTCGACGCCGATCACGCCCACGTCCTTGATGCCGGCCTCGGCGCAGTTGCGCGGGCAGCCGCTCACCGCGAGCTTCACCTTGTGCGGCGCGTACATGCGCCACAGCGCCCGCTCGAGGTCCTTGCCCATCTGCGTGCTGTCCTGCGTGCCGAAGCGGCACCACTCGCTGCCCACGCAGGTCTTCACCGTGCGCAGCGCCTTCGCATAGGCGTGGCCGCTCGGCATGCCGATGTCCTTCCACACCGCAGGCAGGTCTTCCTTCTTCACGCCGAGCAGGTCGATGCGCTGGCCGCCCGTCACCTTCACGGTGGGGATCTTGTACTTGTCCACCGCGTCGGCAATGCGTCGCAGCTCGTCGGCCGTGGTCTCGCCGCCCCACATGCGCGGGATGACGCTGTAGCGGCCATCCTTCTGGATGTTGGCGTGGCTGCGCTCGTTGATGAAGCGGCTCTGCGGGTCGTCCTGCGCCTCCTTGGGCCAGGTGCTGAGCAGGTAGTAGTTCAGCGCCGGGCGGCAGCTCGCGCAGCCGTTGGGCGTGCGCCAGCCCATGCCGCGCTGCACCTCATCGATGCTCAGCCAGTGCTCGGCGCGGATCGCGTCGCGCACGGCCTGGTGGCCGTGGTCGGTGCAGCCGCACATCGCCTTCAGCTTGGGCGCGGCGCTGTAGTCGCCACCGGCGGTGAACATGAGCAGCTGCTCGACGAGCCCGGTGCACGAGCCGCAGCTCGCGCTGGCCTTCGTGTGCTTGCGCACCTCGTCGAGCGTGAAGAGGCCCTTGTCCTTGATGGCCTTGCAGATCCTGCCCTTGGTCACGCCGTTGCAGCCGCACACCTCGTCGGTGTCGGCCATCGCGGCGGCCTTGTTGTGGCCCTGGTGGCCGACGTCGCCGATGTTGCTCTCGCCGAACATCAGCCTGTCGCGGATGTCGGCGACCTTGCGGCCCTCGCGGATGAGTTTGAAGTACCAGCTGCCGTCCACCGTGTCGCCGTACAGGCACGCGCCGATGAGCTTGTCGTCGCGCAGCACGAGCTTCTTGTAGACGCCGGCGTAGGGGTCGGAGAGCACGATCTCCTCGGTGCCCGCGTCCTCCGGGCGCCCGGAAGAGGCGCCCATGAAGTCGCCGGCCGAAAAGAGGTCGACCCCGGTCACCTTGAGCTTGGTGCTCACCTGGCTGCCGGCATAGCGGCCGATGCCGAACTGCGCCAGGTGCGTCGCGCACACCTTGCCCTGCTCGAACAGCGGCGCCACCAGCCCGTAGGCGATGCCGCGGTGCGCCGCGCATTCGCCCACCGCGTAGATGCGCGGGTCGGTCACGGTCTGCAGCGTGTCGGTGACGACGATGCCGCGCTGGCAGTGCAGCCCGGCGCTCTCGGCGAGCAACGTGTTCGGGCGGATGCCGGCGGCCATCACCACCAGGTCGGCGGCGGTCTCGCGGCCGTCCTTGAAGCGGACGGCGGCCACGCGGCCCTGGTCGCCGGCCACGAGTTCGGACGTCTGCGCGCCGATCTCGAAGCGGATGCCGCGCTGCTCGAGCTCGGCCTGCAGCAGCTTGCCCGCCGTCTCGTCGAGCTGGCGCTCCATCAGCCAGGGCATGATGTGCACCACCGTCACCGCCATGCCGCGCTTGGCCAGGCCATTGGCAGCCTCCAGCCCGAGCAGGCCGCCGCCGATGACCACCGCGTTCTTGTACCGGCCGGCCGCGTCGATCATCGCCTCGGTATCGGCGATGTCGCGGTAGCTGATGACGCC
>JALHOU010000041.1:2975-11658 GCA_022842825.1 Rubrivivax sp. | reverse complement strand
GCCGGCGTCGTGCGCCATCTCGAGGCGGTTGCGGGGCTGCTCGCGCACCGGCGCCAGCGGCACCGGGAGCACTTCGCCGATCGTGGCCGCCGGGCCGTTGGTCATCATGACGATGCGGTCGGAGAGCAGCACCGCTTCGTCGACATCGTGCGTCACCATCATCACGGTGCTTCCGGTGGCGGCGACGATCTTCATCAGCTCGTCCTGCAGCCTGGCGCGCGTCAGCGCGTCGAGCGCGCCGAAGGGCTCGTCCATGAGCAGCATCTTCGGCTCCATCGCCAGGGCGCGCGCAATGCCCACGCGCTGCTTCATGCCGCCGGAGATTTCGCCCGGCAACTTGTCCTTCGCATGCGAGAGGCCCACCAGATCCAGCGCGGCCAGCGAACGCTCGCGCAGCCGCGCCTTGCTCTCGCGCTCGCCGAAGACACGTTCCACCGCGAGGTGCACGTTGCCCGCGCACGAGAGCCACGGCAGCAGCGAGTGGTTCTGGAACACCACGCCGCGGTCGGGCGCAGGCCCCTTGAGCTCGCGGTCGTCGAGCAGCATGTGCCCGGCGGTGGGCGTGGTGAGCCCGGCCACCAGGTTGAGCAGCGTGCTCTTGCCGCAGCCGCTGTGGCCGATGAGGGCCACGAACTCGCCGCGCTTCACGTCGAGATCGATGTCGCGCAGCGCCACGAACGGGCCGCGCCGGGTGGCGAAGGTCATGCCCACGCCGCTGATCTGGAGCATCGGTTTCATCGGGGGCTCCTTCAGGTGTATTCGAAGCGGCGGGCGAGCAGCATCAGCGCCCACTCGAGCAGCAGGCCGACGATGCCGATGACGAAGATGGCGACGATGATGTGCGCGACGTTCAGGTTGTTCCACTCGTCCCACACCCAGAAGCCGATGCCGACACCACCGGTGAGCATCTCGGCCGCGACGATGACGAGCCAGGCCGTGCCCACCGACAGGCGCACACCCGTCAGCAGGTAGGGCATCACCGCCGGCAGCAGGATGCGCGTGGCGATGCGCCACTCGCTGAGGTTCAGCACGCGCGCCACGTTCAAGTAGTCCTGCGGCACCTTCTGCACGCCGACCGCGGTGTTGATGACCATCGGCCAGATCGAGCAGATGAAGATGGTCCAGATGGCCGCCGGGTTGGCCGCCTTGAAGACCAAGAGGCCGATCGGCAGCCAGGCCAGCGGCGACACCGGCTTCAACAGGCTGATGAGCGGCGCGAACATCGCGTTCAGCGTCGCGAAGCGGCCGATGAGAAAGCCGAGCGGAATGCCCACCAGCGCCGCCAGCCCGAAGCCCAGGCCCACGCGCTGCAGCGAGTTCAGCACTTTCCAGCCGATGCCCTGGTCGTTCGGCCCCTTGCGGTAGAAGGGATCGGCGAAGAGCTTGACGGCGGCATCGAAGGTGGCTGCCGGCGTGGGAAACGAGCCGCCTTTCTGCGTCAGCAGGGCCCAAATGCCGACCAGCAGCGCCAGGCCGGCGATGGGCGCCATCACCTTCACCGTCAGGCCGCGCCAATCGATGGGGTCCCGTGGCGGCTTCGCCGCGGGCGCCACCTTCGCCTTGCGGGGCCCGGCGGCGCCGGCGACCGACTCGTCGTTGGCCGACAGCGGCATCGGTGCGCTCGCCACGGGGCGCGCACCCGCATTGAGGTCGCCGGCCGGCAGCGCGGCCGCCGGAACGTGGAATACGGCACTCACCATGATGGCCTCCCGTCTGCCGTTCAGGCCGCGGCGGCGCCGCGGACCTTGAAGCCGTCGGCGTACTTCGCCGGGTCCTTGCCGTCCCACACCGTGCCGTCGACGAGCTTGCTCGTGCGCAGGTCGCTCTTGGGCACGCTCACCTTCACCTGGGCGGCCGCCTGCTTGTAGAGCTCGGTCTGGTTGATGGCCTTGGCCACGCCCAGGTAGTCGGGGTGGTCCTTCAGCAGGCCCCAGCGCTTGTGCTGGGTGAGGAACCACATGCCGTCGCTGAGGTACGGGTAGGTCACCGCCCCGTCGCCGAAGAACTTCATGTGATTGGGGTCGTCCCAGGTCTTGCCGAGCCCGTTCTGGTAGCGCCCCAGGATGCGCTGGTTGATCGCATCAACGCTCGTGTTGACGTAGCTCTTCTCGGCGATGGTCTCGGCCATCTTGTTCTTGTTCTGCAGGCCGACGTCGATCCAGCGGCTCGCCTCCAGCACCGCCATGATCACGGCGCGCGCCGTGTTGGGGTACTTCTTGACGAAGTCGGCCGTGGTGCCGAGCGCCTTCTCCGGGTGGTCTTTCCAGATGTCCTGGGTGGTGACGCCGGTGATGCCGATGCCGTCGATGATGGCGCGGTGGCCCCAGGGCTCGCCGACGCAGTAGCCGTCCATGTTGCCCACGCGCATGTTCGCCACCATCTGCGGTGGCGGCACGGTGATGATCTTGGCATCCTTCATAGGGTTCACGCCGTAGGTCGCGAGCCAGTAGTACAGCCACATCGCATGCGTGCCGGTGGGGAAGGTCTGAGCAAAGGTGTACTCGCGCTTCTCGCTGGCCATCAGCTTGGCGAGGCTAGGGCCGTCCACCGCGCCCTTGTCCGCGAGCTTCTTCGAAAGCGTGATGGCCTGGCCGTTGTGGTTCAGGTTCATCAGGATGGCCATGTCCTTCTTGGGACCGCCAACCCCGAGGTGCACGCCGTAGATCAGGCCCCACAGCACGTGCGCCATGTCGAGCTCGCCGCTCACGAGCTTGTCGCGCACGCCGGCCCAGCTCGCCTCCTTGGTGGGGATGATCTTGATGCCGTACTTCTCGTCGAACTTCAGCACCGAGGCCATGACGACGCTGGCGCAGTCGGTGAGCGGAATGAAGCCGATCCGCACCTCCTTCTTCTCGGGCGCGTCGGAGCCGGCGGCCCAGGCGCCGGCCGGCACGGTGGCGGCGGCCGCGCCGGCGGCGACCATGGCCGCGGAGCCCTTCTTGATGAATGTCCTGCGCTCCTCGCTCATCAGACCCTCGCGTCGGCCGTCCGTCGGGCCGTTCAGGTTGAACGTCATGTGCTGCTCCCGGAAAGAAGAAAAGAAAAAGGCGCCACGACCGTCCCGTCGCGAACCGATGTGGTTGCGCAACAAGACCGGTCGGGCGCCTTTGCCCCACTCGAAACCCTTGCACCACACACAACGCTGTGCGGGTGCCCTTCACTTCCTCATGCAGGAGCCGTGCCAGGCACTCCGTTCGACCGCTCTACCTATGCACGGCCTTCGCCCGGGCCGGGCCAGCGCGCGGTTTCCGCACCAGCACAAGGCGGCAGGCGCCTTCTCATGGTGCGCCGCATCATCTGCGTGGCCGCAGCAATTCGTGCGCTTCGTTGATGCGCTCGGCCACCTGCGCCAGCCGCTGGCCGCGATCCATCGCCAGCCGTCGCATGTGGTGGTAGGCCTCCTCTTCGTTGAGGCCCGACTCGCGCATCAGCACGCCCTTGGCGCGCTCGATCACCTTGCGCTCGGTCAGCTTGGCCTGTGCATGGCCGAGCTGCTCACGCAGCGCACGGTCCTGCTCGAAGCGCGCGATGGCCACCTGCAGCACCGGTGCCAGACGCTCCGGGTTGAGGCCGGCAATGACATAGGAAGCCACGCCCGCGGCCAGTGCCTTCTGCATCGGCTCCAAGGACGGGTCCTCGGAGAACACCACGACCGGGCGTGGGTGCGTGGCCGACACGGTGGCCAGGTGCTCCAGCGTGTCGCGCGAGGGCGACTCGGCATCGACGATCACCACATCGGGCACGAGCGAACGCACGCAGTCGTGGATGGCGATGGCCGAGTCGAGCACGCCCACCACCACGTGACCCTGGCGCGTGAGTTCGTCACGGATGAGGCTGACGCGGTGCGCGCCGTCGTCGACGATCAGCACGCGCAGCGCGCCAACATCGGCCGGCGTTCCGCCGGGTGCGGGCATGGATGCGCCGTGCAGGGTCATGACGGTCGGAGGCGCAACTTCCGTGCCGCCAAGCCGGGCGACGCGGCCTCATCCCACGAATCCGCATCCGCCCTTCCGCCATTCGAGATGCCGACATTTCTTCCTCCTTGCGTGCGCGGTTGCATCGTTGCGCTGGCCGCCCTCGCTGCGGGCGCCGCCACGATGGCACAGGACCGCGGCGCGCCCACTGCCGATGCCGGGCCCACCTACCTGCCCTTCGTCGATGCCAGCGGCGTCGTGAGCCAGAACCTGCGCCGATCGGCCGTCGTGAAGGCGCTGGGCCCGCCGCAGCCCGACACGAAGGTGCCGCTGCTGCGCTACCCGCATCTGGGCCTGAGCTTTGCGCTCCCGAACGGGGGCGCCAGCAACCAGGGCTGGGGCCGCGATCCACCCATCCTGTGGATGCAGGTGGCACATCCGTCGCGCGCACAGACGTTCGGCGGCCTGCAGATCGGCCAGCCGCAGGCCCTGGCCGCCGAGATCCTGACGCGGGACTACAAGCTCACCACGAGGGTGATGGGGCCGGGGCCCGGCACGACGCCCATCGCCATGCGCGTCACCGACCGCGACCAGCGCACGAAGCGCGAGCTGGAGGTGAGCTTCGACGGCGGCGCCGTCAGCGGACTGCGCTTCGTGACGCACGACCCCGCGAAGGCGCGCGACCCGACGCGTCGCACGCTGTTCGAAGTGCCGCCGCACTTGGCGATCGCCGCAGTCGTCGCCGGGCTGGCGGCGCTGGTCATGACCTTCATGGCCGACCGCGCCGGTGCGCGGCGGCGCTGGCGCATTCCCGGTGCCATCGCCGGCCCGCTGGGGGCGGCGCTGCTCGTCGTCGGCCTCATGGCCGCCGGGCTGAGCTTCGGCGGGCTGCGCGAAGGCGATCCCTACGGCCGCATGCTCAACCTGATGGGCGTGCTCTTCGGCATCGCCTTCAGCTTCCTGGGTGTGGGCGTCATGGCGCAGTCGGACTCGCGCCTGTTCGCGTGGCCGGCCAAGGCCGCGCTGGCGCTCTTCATCGTCGCCACCCTGCTCGACAAGACCGGGTGGTTCGGGACGTAGCGGCGCATGGCACCGCGGCCGGCCTCAGGCGTGCGCCTTGGCCAGCGCCTGCTCGAGGTCAGCGATGAGGTCGTCGACATGCTCGATGCCCACCGACAGGCGCAGCAGGTCGGCCGGCGCCGGGGTGCCTGCGCCTTCGACACTGGCGCGGTGCTCGATGAGGCTCTCGGTGCCGCCGAGCGAGGTGGCGCGCTTCCACAGCCGCACATTCGCTGCGGTGGCGATGGCGGGGGCCTCGCCGCCATCGCTCCCGCCCCGGACCCGGACGCTCATCATGCCGCCGAAGCCGCCTTTCATCTGGCGTTTGGCGACCTCGTGCCCGATGAAACCCGGCAGACCCGGATAGAGCACTTCGGCCACGTGCGGATGAGCGGCGCCGAAGTGCGCGGCCATGCGCGCGGCCGACTCGCAGGCCGCGCGCACGCGCAGGTGCAGCGTGCGCAGGCCACGCTGCAGCAACCAGCTTTCGAACGAGCCGAGCGTGCCGCCGAGCTGCGCGCGCACCTTGCGCAGCGCCTGCCAGTAGGGGCCGTCCTCACGCGTCACGAGCACGCCGGCGATGAGGTCGCTGTGGCCATTGAGGTATTTGGTGGCCGCGTGCATGACGATGTCGGCGCCGAGCGCCAGCGGCTGCGTCAGCATTGGCGTGGCCACGGTGGAGTCCACCGCCAGCAACGCCCCCGCGCCGTGCGCCGCGGCGGCCGCATCGGCAATGTCGGTCACCGTCCACAGCGGATTGGCCGGCGTTTCCACCCACACGAGCTTGGTGCGGCCGGGCCGCAGCGCCGCGCGCAGCGTGGCCGGGTCGGCCATGTCGATGAGCTCGACCTGCAGCCCCCACAACGTGGCAAAGCCCATCAGCCAGTTGCGCAGCGACCAGTACATCACCTTCGGCGCGAGCACATGGTCGCCCGGCGCCAGCGCCTGGAAGCAGGCCGTGGCCGCGGCCATGCCGCTGGCGAAGAGCATCGCCTGGTGGCCGCCCTCGAGGGCGTTGATCACCGCCTCGGGGCTGTCGAAGGCCGGGTTGTCGGCGCGCGCATACACGCGGCCTGAGCGGTACTGGTTGTCCGGGTCGCGCAGGTAGGTGGTGGAGACGTGGATCGGCGGGATGATGGCGCGCGTGCGCTCGTCCACGTGGCCCAGCGCCTGGGCGGCAATGCTCTCGGGGTGAACGCGCTTGGGGTCCATCGGGTCCTCGGCAGAGGGTTCTGCGGCAGAAGTGGCCAGGCCACTCTACCGGAACCCCGCCTCGCGCCGATCTCGCGGAAGCTCAGCGCTGGTAAGCACCCGGCGCCCAGCGCGCACGGTCGGCCGGAATGGCGCGCACGAGCGCCGGCCACTCGAACTCGGCCTTGGGCGCCAGGTCGCGCCCGAGCGCCTTGCGTGGGTCGGGCACACGGCCGCGCCAGATGGAGTCGGGCGGCAGCTCGAACGCCCCCGTCACCACGTCGGCCAGCATGCCCAGCGTGGCCGGCCGGTTGCCGGTGAAGGTGCCGCTCGCACCGAGCTCGAAGATGCCGCCGCCGACGACGAGGTTGTTAAGCGCCAGCACTTCGCCCATGCCGGGCAGGCGATCGGTGTGCACGCGCAGGAACCACGCCGGCCGCCAGCCCTCGCTGATGAGCGTGTTGTGCGACAGCACGAGCGAGTTGTCGTCCCAGACCTTGCCCTCGGACCCGTAGGAGATGAGCACCGGGTTCTGCGAGCGCGGACTCTGGCTGATGACGTTGCCGATGAGCGTGGCGCGGCCGCCGCTGGGCAGGTCGATCTCGTACGACGCCTCTCCAGACGAGCCGTCGCGGATCATGTTGTAGAGGATCATGCTCTCGCGTGCGCGCGTCTTCACGAGGTGGCCCTCGAAACCGTTGAACAGCCGGCTGCCGGTGAGCGTGAAGCTGGCGATCGTGCCCACGTGCAGCAGGTGGTTGAGCGCACCCACCTGGCGCGGCGCGTGGGCCATCTCGCTCTCCAGCACCGTCAGCTCCGCGTCGCGCGCATTGCCCGTCATCAGGCCGTGCTCGTTCTCGAAGAATGCACAGCGCACGACCTCCAGCCGCCCCTTCTCGAACAGCACGCCGGCGGCGTTGGCACCCGTGGCCCGCGCGCCGCGGAACTCCAGGTTCTCGAGCCGGATGTCGCCGCCCTTGACGACAAAGAGCGCGCGCCCCGAGGCCAGCTTGCTGTCGAACAGGATGACCGGGCGGGTCTTGCCCTGGCCGCGGATGGTGAGCTTCTTGTGCTCGATGACGGCGGTCACGCCCTTGTACTCGCCCGACAGCAGCACGATCTCGTCGCCGTCCTTGGCGCGGTCCAGCGCCTCGGCAAAGGTGGCTGGCTGGCGCTCGGGGCCGATGACGATGGTGGCGCCCGCGGCCGCCAGGGGCAGCCAGAGCGCCGCGCAGACAGGCAGCAGTCGCACAAGCCCGGAGAACGTGATAGGGAGCATGCAACGAGTATCTCAGCGGGCCGGGCGGGCTCGGGCCGGGCCTGCCCCTTGAACCGGGGCCCGTCGTGGCGGGATTGGCACTCGCGGCCGGGCAGGCCGGTTCGGGTTTCTCCCGTCGCGGGGCGCCGCGAGACGTGGGGTTCCGGGGCTAGGATGCCTCGGTGCTGCACCGGCGCAGCCCCTGAACTTCAAGCGAGAGATCCCGATGAACCACAAGCCCGCCCTGGCGGCCGTTGCGCTGGCCGCCTTTTCGTTGTCCTGGACCCTCCCGGCCGCTGCGCAGGAGCAGCAGGTCAACATCATCTGCTCGGTGCAGGCCGAGTGGTGCAACCTCATCCAGACCGTCTACGCCAAGACCACGGGTGTGAAGGTCAACATGTCGCTCAAGGGCTCGGGCGAGGCTCTGGCTCAGTTGATCGCCGAACGCGCCAACCCCAAGACCGACATCTGGTTCGGCGGCACTGGCGACCCCCACCTGCAGGCGGCCGAGCAGGGCCTGTCGCTCGAGTACAAGAGTGCCAGCCTGCCGCAGCTGCACGACTGGGCGCAGGCGCAGGCCGCGCAGAGCAACTACCGCACCGTCGGCATCTACAGCGGCCCGCTCGGCTTTGGCTACAACCCCGAACTGCTGGCCAAGAAGAAGCTGGCGCCGCCCAGGAGCTGGGCCGACCTGCTCAAGCCCGAGTTCAAGGGCGAGATCCAGGTCGCCAACCCGGCCAGCAGCGGCACCGCCTACACGATGGTGGCCACGCTCGTGCAGATGATGGGCGAGGACAAGGCCTTCGAGTACATGAAGGCCCTGCACAAGAACATCCAGACCTACACGCGCAGCGGCACCGGCCCCATCAAGGCGGTGGCGCGCGGCGAGGCGAGCGTGTCGATCAGCTTCGTGCACGACGGCCCGGGCGAGAAGATGCAGGGCTTCCCGGTCGAGACCATCACGCCCGCCGAGGGCACGGGCGCCGAGATCGGCTCGATGAGCATCATCAAGGGCGCGCGCAACCTCGAGGCGGCCAAGAAGTTCTACGAATGGGCGCTCACCGCGCAGGCGCAGCAGTTCGGCGCCGCGGCCAAGCAGTTCCAGCTGCCGAGCAACAAGGGCGCGAAGGTCGACCCCAACGTGCCCGACTTCAAGAAGATCAAGTTCATCAAGTACGACTACGCCAAGTACGGCGCCAGCGCCGAGCGTCGGCGCCTGATCTCCAAGTGGGAGAAGGACGTCAACTCGCTGCCCCGTTGA
>JALHOU010000041.1:0-2875 GCA_022842825.1 Rubrivivax sp. | reverse complement strand
GTGCTGGCGCTGCTGCCCATCATCACGCCGCCCTTCGTCGTCGGCCTCGGTCTCATCCTGCTCTTCGGCCGTGCCGGCCTCGTCAACCAGTTCCTGGAGTGGGCCTTCGGCATCCCGCCCACGCGCTGGTTCTACGGCCTCTTCGGCGTGTGGCTGGCGCAGATGTTCGCATTCACACCCATCGCCTTCATGATCATGCGCGGCGTCGTGCAGGGCATCTCGCCGAGCCTGGAAGAGGCGGCGCAGACGCTGCGTGCCAGCCGCATCAAGACCTTCACGACGGTGACGCTGCCGCTCTTGAAGCCGGGCCTGGCCAATGCCTTCCTCGTCGGCTTCATCGAGAGCATCGCCGACTTCGGCAACCCCATCGTCGTCGGCGGCCAGTACGCGGTGCTGTCCACCGACATCTTCTTCGCCATCGTCGGCGCGCAGTACGACCAGGGGCGCGCGGCCTCCCTGGCGCTCATCCTCACCGCCTTCGCCCTCATCGTCTTCTTCATCCAGCAGCGCGTGCTCGGGCGCACGAGCTACACCACGGTGTCGGGCAAGGGCGATGCCGGCATGGCGATGGCGCTGCCGGAGAAGGTGCGGCGGCTGTGCGTCGGCGTCGCCGGACCCTGGCTCACCTTCACGCTCGTCGTCTACGTCTTCGCCTTCATCGGCGGCTTCGTGCAGACCTGGGGGCGAGACTACACGCCCACCTTCAAGCACTTCGTCACCGCCTTCGCCCTCGAATGGGGCCAGCACGGGCTGGTGTGGGCCGGCACGGCGTGGAATTCTCTGTTCACCACGATCAAGCTGGCGGCGATCGCGGCGCCCATCTGCGCCAGCATCGGCCTGCTCATCAGCTGGCTGCTCGCGCGCACGCAGTTCGTCGGCCAGCGCGCCTTCGAGTTCGGCGCGTTGCTCGCCTTCGCCATCCCGGGCACGGTGCTCGGCGTCAGCTACATCCTCGCCTTCAACGTGCCGCCCTTCGAGCTCACCGGCACCGGGCTCATCATCATCCTGTGCTTCGTGTTCCGCAACCTGCCGGTGGGCGTGCGCGCCGGCACGGCGAGCTTCAAGCAGCTGGACAAGAGCCTGGACGAGGCGAGCACGATGCTGCGCGCCGGCACGGCGACGACGCTCAGGCGCGTGGTCTTGCCGCTGCTCAAGCCGGCGCTGGTGGCGGCGCTCGTCTACAGCTTCGTGCGCAGCATGACCACCGTGTCGGCCGTCATCTTCCTCGTCACGGCCGAGAACGAGCTGGCCACCACCTACATCATTGGCCGCGTCGGCAACGGCGACTACGGCGTGGCGCTCGCCTACTGCACGGTGCTCATCGTGCTGATGTCGCTGGCCACGATGTTGATCCAGTTCCTCGTCGGCGAGCGCAAGCTCGGCCGCAGAAAGGCTGCCGCATGAGCGCCCGAGACACGGCCAGGGCCCCGGCCGGCATCGAATTCCGCCAGGTCACCAAGCGCTACGGCGGCGCCGACGCGCCGCTGGTGGTGAAGGGCATCGACCTCGTCGTGCCCAAGGGCACGCTCACCACCATCCTCGGCCCCAGCGGCTGCGGCAAGACCACCTTGCTGCGCATGATCGCCGGGCTCGATGCGCCCAGCGGCGGCCAGATCCTCATCGACGGCGTCGACGTCACCACGCTCGGGCCGGCCGAGCGCAACGTGAGCATGGTGTTCCAGAGCTACGCCCTCTTCCCGCACATGAGCGTGATCGAGAACGTGAGCTACGGCCTCAGCGTCTCGGGCGTAGCCAAAGAAGAGGCGGCGCGACGCGCGCGCGCCGCGATGGAGAGCGTGGGCCTCACCGGCTACGACCAACGCAGCCCGAGCGAGCTCTCCGGCGGCCAGCAGCAGCGCGTGGCGGTGGCGCGCAGCCTCGTGCTGGAGCCCAGCGTGATGCTCTTCGACGAGCCGCTGTCCAACCTCGACGCCCGCCTGCGCCGCAGCATGCGCGAGGAGATCCGCGCCATGCAGCAGCGGCTGAACCTGACGGTGGCCTACGTCACGCACGACCAGAGCGAGGCGCTGGCGGTGAGCGACCAGATCGTGGTCATGGACGCCGGCCTCATCGCGCAGGCCGGCACGCCGCAGGAGCTCTACGAGCAGCCGAAGAGCGAATTCGTCGCCGGCTTCATGGGCGAGGCGATGCTGTTCAGCGGCGAGGCGCTGGCCGATGGCTCGGTGCGCCTGGGGCCGCTGCGCGTGGCCTCGCGCCGGCCCGTCAGCCCCGGCGCGGTGAAGGTGGCCGTGCGGCCCGAGGCCTGGCAGGTGGTGGCCGCCGACGCGGCGGCGCTCACCGGGCGGCTCGTCAAGCAGGCCTACCTCGGCAGCCTGGTCGAGTTGACGGTGGCCACCGAGCTGGGCGAGATCTTCGTCGTCTCGCCCGACGTGCAGCGCGCCTGGCGCGACGGCGAGACACTCGGCCTGCGCCTGTCCGAACGCAGCCTGTCGGTGGTGGCCACGGGCCGCTGAACAGTCGCCCGGGCGCATTCGCCGCCCGTTCCGGCCGCGCATCGGATGTTCGGCCGATCGCCCGATCGGCCCCGCGTCAGATCGGCAGTTCGATGCGCATCTCGCGCCAGCGGATCAGGGCCGACTTCGGGCCGATGCGCTCGAGCACCACGCCTGGCGCCGCCGTCTCGCCCTCGCGCACGACCAGGCCGTTGATGACGACGAAGCGGCTGCCCGGCTGGTCGGAGTAGATCGAGCCGCCGATCTGCATCTGCGGCAACTCGGCCCGCTGCGCGGGGGGCAGGTCGGAAAGCAGCGTGGGCTTGCCCGCGGCACCGGGCGCGCCCGCGGCGGGGCCTGTGCCCGCCGCGCCTGCCAGGGTGGCGGGCGCCGCAGCCGGCGTGACTTGCGCAGCCCGTGGC
>JALHOU010000040.1:2995-27834 GCA_022842825.1 Rubrivivax sp. | reverse complement strand
TCGGGCGGCCGCATGATCGACGCCATCCTCACCAACACCATGCTGCCCGACGTGAGCCGCGCCTTCCTGGAGCGGCTGCTCGAGGGCAAGCCGGTCGGTGGCGTGCAGGTGGGGGTCGCCGACGGCAACTTCAGCTACCGCTTCGACTGACGTGCCGCGATGAAGGTGCGCAAGACCCCCACGGCCGCGGCTGCCGCGGCGCCCGGCGTGTCTGCCGGACCCGCGGTGACCGGCCCCTCGGTGGACCTGTCCAAGGCGCTGGCAGCCGCCATCGACTTGCTGCGCGACGAGCGCATCGACGAGGCGGAACCGGCGCTGCAATCGATCCTGAAGCGCTGGCCGGGGCAGCCCGACGCGCTGCATTACCTCGGCGTGCTGCGCCACACGCAGGGCCGCCTGGAAGAGGCGGTGTCGCTTATCCGCGAAGCCCTGGCCTCGATGCCGGATTTCCCTGGCGCCTGGAACAACCTCGGCAACGTGCTGCTGCTCGCCGGCCGCGGCACGGAGGCAGCGCAGGCCTACGAGCGCGCGGTGCAGTTCGCCAGCGGGGTGAAGAACGGCGCGGAGGCGGTGCGCGCGTTGAACAACCTCGGCGTGCTGCATCGCAAGCTGCACCAGATCGACCGCAGCGAGCTCGTGCTGCGCGAGGCGGTGCAGCGCGATCCGGCCTTCGCCGACGCCTGGTACAACCTGTCCATCACGCTCATCGAGATGGGCCGCATCCCCGAGGGCCTGGTCGCGCACAGCAAGGCGGTGGCGCTGTGGCCCGAGGAGGCGCAGTCGCGGCAGGAGGTGATACGCGCCCTCACGCGCCTGGGCGAGCACGAGCGCTGCGCCAAGCTGCTGCGCGAGTGGCTCGCCGAGGACCCAGGCAACGCTGTGGCCGAGCACATGCTCGCCGCCTGCCTGGCCAGCGACACCGCCGAGGTCGCGCCGGCACGCGCCAGCGACGACTACGTGCAGCAGGTCTTCGACGGCTTCGCCGCCTCGTTCGATGCCAAGCTGGAGGCACTGAACTACCGCGCCCCCGGGCTCGTCATCGACGCCCTGCGCGCCGCCGTCGGCGCGCCCGACGGTCGGCTGGACATCGTCGACGCCGGCTGCGGTACCGGCCTGTGCGGGCCGGGCCTGAAACCGTTCGCACGGCGGCTTGCCGGCTGCGACCTCTCCGAAGGCATGCTGCGCCGTGCCCACACGCGAACGCTGTACGACGTGCTGCACCAGGCCGAGCTGATGCACTACCTGCGCACACAGCCCGCGGCGTTCGACGCCGTGGTGTCGGCCGACACGCTGTGCTACTTCGGCGCGCTCGAAGAGGCGCTGGCGGCGGCGCACGCTGCGCTGCGCCCGGGTGGTGCGCTTGTCTTCACCGTCGAGGCGCTGCGGGCAGGGAACGCCACGTCGCACAGGTTGCAGGCCAATGGCCGCTATGCCCACGGCGCCGACTACCTGCGCAAGGTGCTCGCCGACGCAGGATTCGAGACCCGCCCGCTGCAAGCCGAGACGCTGCGCATGGAAGGCGGCGAGCCGGTGCCCGGCTGGCTGGTGACGGCATTGAAGCCTGCCACGGGAGGCGCGGCGACATGACGATCGAGCTGCGGGTTCCGGGCCGGGTGCAGGCCACGCAGATGTCGTGCTGGTGGACCTGCATGGCGATGGTGCTCGAGTACTACGGCCGCGACTATGACCTGCCCTGGCAGTACCGCTCGGAGTTCCGCCGGCCGCTCTCCTTCGTGCCGCGCGGCCCGGACGCGGAGTGGCACATTCCCAGCCTCGACGAGGCCCTGGCCCACGACGGCACGCTCGCGCGCACGGGCGACCTGACCTACCTCGCACCGCACGAGTGGTACGAGCGCGGCCTGCCAGCCCACCGTGCCGCGTTCGACCGGCTGGCGTCGATCACCGAGTTCCGCGGCCTGCCCAGCCGCCCCGCATTCGGCCAGTGGACCGCGGCAGACGTGGAAGACCGCCTGCGCGCCCATGGCCCGTACGTCTTCTTCGGCTCGTGGAACGGCTTTCCGCATGCCATCGTCATCGCGGGGCTGATCCCTGGCACCAAGGGGCCGCAGGTGGTGACCTTCGACCCAGTGCGGAGCTTCGCCACGCAGGTAGACCTGCTGGCCTTCAACAAGCTGATGACCCAGCGCATGGCGGACTTCAACTTCGACGACCTCAACCCGATGTACCTGCCGCAGGAGAACCCGGTGCGCGCAGTCATCAACCACGACGGATGATCCCTCGGTGTAGTTGCCGGCGACCGCGATGCCATGAGACCCTGCGGAAACAGGAAAGCGCGTGAGCGCATGACCGAGAGCACCGACACTCACGGCATGACTTTTGGCGCTGGTCCCTCTCCCGGCCCTGGCCGAGCATGAGTTCCACGGCCTGAACACGCGCACCTACGCCGAAAGCCGCCATGCCATCGCCCATCACCTTCACCTGCCCGCTGCCCGCCGACGACCTGCGCTTCGAGTCGATGACGGCGGCGTTGGGCATCTCGGCGCTGGACGCGATCGAAGTCACCCTCGTCTCGAGCAAGGCCGACATTGCCGCCGAGAAGCTGCTCGGCGAGAAGGCCGGCGTCGAGTTCCTGCTGCGCGAGGGCGCCAAGCGGCAGGTCAACGGCATCGTCGCGCGCTTCGGCATGGGCAAGAGTGGCCGCGGCCGCAGCTACCGCTACCACGCGACCCTCCGGCCCTGGCTGTGGTTCCTGACGCGCACCTCCGACTGCCGCATCTTCCAGGACATGACGGTGCCGGAGATCGTCGAGAAGGTCTTCGGCGACCACGGCGCCATCGCCAACTTCGAGTTCAAGCTCTTCGGCAGCTATCGCAAGCGCGTCTACTGCGTGCAGTACCGCGAGAGCGACTACCAGTTCGTCGCCCGACTGCTCGAAGAAGAAGGCATCTACTGGTTCTTCGAGCACAGCGAGGGCGCGCACAAGCTGATGCTCGTGGACGACATCGGTGCACTGGCTCCCGCCACCGGCGCCGAGACGCTGCAGTTCCACGCGCTCACGGGCTCCGCACCACCCGACGTGGACTACGTGAGCGGCTGGACCGCCTCGCGCGAGCTGCGCACCGGCAAGTACGCGCTCACGAGCTACGACTTCGAGCGCCCCTCCACCGCGCTGCTGGTGGAGCAGAGCCATCCGCGCCAGCACGCGCTGGACGACTACGAGCAGTTCGACTTCGAGGGCGACTACACGCAGAAGCCCGACGGCCAGCACATCACCGACGTGCGGCTGGACGAGCAGCAGGCGCGCTTCGAGCGGCTGGCCGGCAGCACCAACGCGCGCGCGCTGGCCGTGGGGCACCTCTTCAAGCTCGAACGCCACCCGCGCGCCGACCAGAACGCCGAGTACCTGTGCGCGCAGCTGAACCTCACGGCCCACCTGGCGCCGTATGAAAGCGGCGGCGGCGGCGGCGGCGGCGGTGCCGGGGCGGCGGCGGGCGGCGGCGCAGCCGACTTCCAATGCCAGTTCGCCGCCGCGCCCTCATCACAAGCCTTCCGGCCCGAGCGCCGCACGCCCAAGCCCTTCGTGCAAGGCCCGCAGACCGCCGTGGTGGTCGGCCCCAGCGGCGACGAGATCTTCACCGACAAGTACGGCCGCGTGAAGGTGCAGTTCCACTGGGACCGCTACGGCAAGAAGAACGAGAAGAGCAGCTGCTGGGTGCGCGTGTCCAGCCCCTGGGCCGGCAAAAGCTTCGGCTTCGTGCAGATCCCGCGCATCGGCCAGGAGGTCATCGTCGACTTCCTCGAAGGCGACCCGGACCAACCCATCATCACCGGCCGCGTCTACAACGCCGAGCAGATGCCACCCTGGGAGCTGCCGGCCAACGCCACGCAAAGCGGCGTGCTCACGCGCAGCAGCAAGGGCGGCGCCTACGGCAATGCGAACGCCATCCGCTTCGAGGACAAGAAAGGCTCGGAGCAGCTGTGGATCCATGCCGAGAAGAACATGGACATCGAGGTCGAGAACGACGAGACCCACTGGGTGGGGCACGACCGGACGAAGACCATCGACAACGACGAGACGGTGCGCGTCAAGCATGACCGGACCGAAACGGTGATGCACGACGAGACCATCACCATCGGCAACAACCGGACGGAGACGGTGGCCGTCAACGAGACGATCACGATCGGCGGCAACCGCAGCAAGACGATCGCTGGCAGCGAGTACTGCACCGTGGCCGGCAGCCTGACCGAGACGGTCGCGGTCAACTACGCAGAGACCGTCGGCGCGGCCATGGAGATCACGGTCGGCGCCGCGATGGCCATCACGGTCGGCGCCGCCATGGCGGAGACCGTTGGCGGCGCGAAGTCGGAGAACGTCGGCGGCGTGAAGGCCGAGACCATCGGCGGCAACAAGGCCGTCGACGTGGGGGGCGACCTCACCGAGTCGATCGGCAAGAGCGCCACGGTCGAGATCGGCAAGGACCACACGCTGAAGGTGGCCGGCCAGCAGCAGGTGTCGGTGACGAAGGAACACGTCCTCAAGGCCAAGAAGATCCAGCTCGTGGGCGAGGACGAAGTGAGCATCAAGTGCGGCTCGGCCGAAATCATCATGAAGAAGAACGGCGACATCAGCATCAAGGGCGGCAAGATCAACGTCAAGGGCAGCGGCGACGTCATCATCAAGGGCAGCAAGGTGCTGGAGAACTGAACATGCGCAGCGCCGCCATCCCTGCAGAACTCCGCCTCGTCGAGTCATCGCTGCCGCCGCCGGCGCGCGGCGTGATCGTGGCCCGCTATGCCGGCATCGACGCCCAGCGGCGGCCGACGGTCTGGGACACGGAGGGCGCCGACGCCGCCCCGCGCGTGGCCCGCTGTCTGACCGGCCTGACGGGCCCGGTGGGCGTGCCGAGCCTGCCGGCTGACGCCCCGCTCGGCACGCCCGTGCTGGTGTTGGCAGGCCAGCCCGGTGAAGCGCCGATCATCCTGGGCGTGATCGCGGATTCCTTGCCTGCGCCGGCGCCGTTGGAAGCGGCGCCGTCCGCCATCTTGGCCGACCTGCACCCGGGACAAGTGAGCTCGGCCACTGCCGACGGGCAGCGCCTCGTCTTCGAGGCAGGCCGCGAGCTCGTGCTGAAGTGCGGCAAAGGGTCCATCACGCTGCATGCCAGCGGACGCGTGGTCATCAAGGGCACGGAGCTGGTCAGCCGCGCTCAGGGTGCGAACAAGATTCGCGGCGCCACCGTCAGCATCAACTAGGTCGACGAACATGCCCGTCACCGTGGGGGTCAACAGCATGTCGGTCGTGCATGCCGGCAGCAACGGCATCTCGATAGCGTTCCCCGACGTCTGCAAGACGCCGGCGCCACCGGCGCCGTTCGTGCCCATTCCTTATCCGAACATCGCCAAGTCCTCCGACACCGCGCAGGGCGCGAGCACCGTCAAGTGCGATGGCAACCCGGTGTGCGTGAAGGACTCGAACTTCAGCATGAGCACCGGCGACGAAGGTGGCACCGCCGGCGGCGGCATCGTCTCGAGCAAGATCAAGGGCAAGGCGGAGTTCGTGAACTTCTCCTTCGACGTGAAGTTCGAGGGCAAGAACGTGCCGCGCGCGTTCGACCTCATGCTGCACAACGACAAGAACACGCCGCCCTTTCCCGTGTTGCAGGGGCCCGTGATCGCCATGGGCACGTCGCGGCGCACGTGTTTCGTCTGCGATGAAGAGTTCTGATGAAACGGCACGTGAGCCGGTCCAGGTCACGCGGCTGGGCCTGGTGACATCGCTCGGCAACGACGCGCCGACGTGCTGCGCTGCCGCCCGCGCCGGCTTGACCCGCATTGGCCCGCTCGAGGCCTATCCGGTCACCGACCCCGAAGGCGAGGCGACTCCCCTGCTGGTGCATGCCGCACCCGTGGGTGTGCAGGGCTTTGAAGGCGATGCACGGCTGCTGCAGCTGCTGGCCATGGCCCTGCGCGAAGGCCTCGATGCCGGACCCAACCTGAGCTCAGGAAAGACACGCGCCTACCTGGCCCTACCCGAAGCCGGGCGTTGGCGTTCCGACGGGGAGAAGTCTGCCTCGCCCATGCAGGATGGGCTGCCTGACTCGAAGGCCCGCGCGACGTGGCTGTGGACCGGAACCGAACGGTTGCTCGGTGACTCGAGGCCGCCGCCCCTTCGGCATGTCGAAGCGGGCGGGCACACCGCCTTTCACCGCGTGTTGGCGCAGGCGATTCGCGACCTGCGCTCGAAGACCGTCGATGTGGCCGTCGTAGCCGCCGTCGACTCGCTGCTCGACCCCGAGGGCCTCGCGCTGCTCGAAGCGGCAGGGCGCCTCAAGACGCCGAACGATCCTGCCGGGCTGCAGCCGGGCGAGGCAGCCGGCTGCGTCGTCCTGCGGCGGCAAGGAGACGCGCCGAGCGCGACGCCGCTGGTCACGCTTCGGGCCCTTGCATTCGCGCGCGAGCCGCAGACCGACCCGTCGCGCGGCGCCCCCACCGGCCTCGGCATCGCGCAGGCTCTGCACGAGGCGGCGCGCCACCTGAACTTCACCCGCCTGCTGCCCCTGTGGGCCGCCTGTGACCACAACGGCGAGCCGTGGCGGGCGATGGACTGGGGGAGCGCCCTCGTGCACATCGGCGACCGCCAGACCCTGGAGCTGCGCGGCGACACGCTGCTGCCCGCCGCCGCGGTGGGCGACACCGGCGCGGCGAGCGGGCTCGTGGCGCTCTGCATGGCGGCGCAGGCGTTTGTACGCGGCTACGCGCCGGCGCCTGCGGCGGCCCTGGTTTCTTGCGCCGACGGCGACGAACGCTCGGCGCTGGTGTGCGAAGCGGCTTGAAGGGAGAAGCTTTCCATGGGCCACTCGGCGGGCGACCTGGTCGGCAAGTTCTGCACCCAGCGCAAGGACAAGTGCAAGAACGGCCAGAAGTACAAGGACAACGCGAAGAAGGGCCTCGCGCAGAGCTGGCCCCACCAAGCGCACCACGTGCTGTGCGTGGCCTCGGTGACGCAGTACATCTCGACCGGCGTCAAGATCGAGGTCGTCAAGCAGACCGACTGGTGCATCAACACGGTCGAGAACATGCTGGCGATGCCGACGTGGAAGACGCTGATGGAGTATTACGCCCGCCAGTTGCGTCAGAAGGACCTGGCCCCCGAACCGGAGTTCAAGGACATCCCGCTCCACACGTACAACCACAACAGCAAGAACGGGTACAAGTGGGAGATCGATACGGAGATGCAGAGCATCGCCAAGAAGGCCAACAAGGCCACCGAGAAGCACAAGGTCAGCAGCGCCAACCTCAAGAAGGACCTCGACTCCTATCGGGACGACATGCGCGACATCCTTGCAGAACGCGGCGAACGCGAAGACGGCACGCATGTCGAGTGGCTGCGCGGATACGCCGGGCGCGCCTCCGCGAAGTGGTACCTGCCCTTTTCCATGGCCGACGACGACAACGTCGAACCTCGTTCCTTTCCGTTGAAGCGCTCGAAGGCGTCGATGGAGAAGGTCTTCAAGCTCGTGAAGAATCTCATCTCATGAACCCGTTCGTGGCTTGGAGCGCCTGCCCCGTCGAAGGTGGTGCGGTGCTGACTCAATTGCAGGGCGTAGATCGTGCGTTCGCGATGGACGACGGCGAGTCGTTCGCGAACGTCTTCCCATCGGGCGCCCACTTCCGCTTCGACCCCGACTTCAAACGCGACACGTTGCCGGTGGACTTCTACATCAACGTCGACGGGATGATGGTCTGCTCCGCGCGCGCGATGGAGTTCATCCGCGGACAGGCGCCCGACGCGCTCGAGTACCTGCCCGTGGGCATCCTCGACCACAAGAGCAAGCGTCTGGTGGAGCAGCACTGGATCGTGCACCCGATCGATCCGCCGGACTGCATCGACCTCGCCGCGTCGAAAGTGACTTGGTCCTCTCTTGACCCGGACAGCATTCAGCGCTATCGGCACCTCGAGCTCGACCCGAGCCGCGTGCCGGCCGGCCGCCAGATCTTTCGCCCGAAGGCCTGCCCGGGCTTGCTGGCGCTGCGGCGTGGTTTTGCCGAGCATCTCGTGCAACAGCAGTTCAGCGGAGCCGGGTGGAAAGAAATCAAGTAGTCCGGACGCCAGCGCATGATCTCCGAGGACATCGAGGAGCTCGCCTTCGAAATCGCCGTGTGGATGCAAGGTCTCGATGAGCCGCTTCCTCCACTGTCCGAGCACGCCCATTTGACGGGTCAACTCTGCGAGCAGCTCAGGGCGCTGGGCATCATGGTGCTGCTCGGCTCGGGCAACGCCGACCGCTTCCAGCACAACCTGATCCGCAGCGCTCGCCTGCGCCTGGCCTTTCTCCAGCGCTGCGCCGCCGAGGGCGCCGCCGACGCTCACGACTTCGTCGCCGGCATCCTGGAACCCCTGCACGATGCCATGGCGGCCGGCGACTGGCCTCTGGCGCAGGCGTTGACGCGCGCCACACCCGCCGAGTACCGGCCCGGGCACGAGTACGAAGACGACCACTGGCATGCGCTCGTGCTGCGCAGCCTGCTCGCCGAACCGGCAGATCCCGCCGCGCAGCAAGACGCGCTCGAGCGGCTGGCACGCGCGTTGGACGACCCGGAACACCATCGGGTGGCCGTGTTGCGGGCGCTGGCGACGAAGGACGCCGCCGCTTTCGACGGCGCCTTCGAGTTGCTGCTTGACCTCCGTGAATCGGAGATTGCCGAGGAAGTGCAGCGCGGCGGCCTCGCAAGCCCTTCGACCCTTGCCAGGCGGCACGTCTTTGTCGAGGGCCTTGCTTTGCTGCGGCTGGCCGCGCGCGCAGGCATTGCGACCGCGGCCGACTACCGGCTGTGCCCGGCCCTGGCGCGCGTGCCGATGCGCGAGCCGGTGCCGCCGGACGATTGACGCCACCGCGAAGCCATGCCGCACCCGGCCCTTCTCGGCAGCACCGGTCTGGTGGTGGAGCCCTTGGTGCTCGCCGACGAACAGGGCATGCCGCTGGCGGTGCCGCTCGTGCAGGGCACGTGGCACATCGGCGACGGCGGCGCGCTGAGCTGGCTGCAGAGCCAGCCCCCGGTGCGGCTCGCAGGGGAGTGGTACGGCGACCCGGCTAGCACCAGCATGCGCATCGAACCGCAGGCCGCGTTCATCAAGCCCGTCGGCACCGACGTCGTTCTGCTCGGACACGCGCACGCGCCGCATCGCGGCGCCGTCGAGGGCCAGGTCGGCGTGCGCGTGGCCGGCCTGCGCAAGCTCGCGCGTGTGTTCGGCGAGCGTCGGCTCGTGCGCGGCCTGACCGGCCTCACAGTGACCGACCCCGAACCCTTCGACCGCATCCCCATCGTGCACGAGCGCGCGTTCGGGGGCTGGGACCGCCGTCACGAGGCCCCCGCTCACCACCGCTGCGAGGCGCGCAACCCCGTGGGTCGCGGCTGCTTCGACCCGGCGTTGCCGTTCGAAGGTGAAGCGTTGCTGCCGAACTTCGAGGATCCGGGTCGCCCGTGGACCGGCTACGGGGACGCGCCACCGCCGGTCGGCTTCGGCTTCGTGTCGCCCGACTGGGAACCGCGGCGCAGCCTGGCCGGCACGTACGACGAGACCTGGGCGAAGACTCGCAAGCCGCTGCTCGCGGCCGACTTCGATCGCCGCTACTTTCAAAGCGCCGCTCCCGGGCTCAAGTCGCAAGGGCACCTCAGGGGCGACGAGGAGATGGTCATCGTCGGAGCATCGCCTGAGCTGCGCATGGCCTTCCGGCTCCCCGGACGCGGCATCCTCCGGTGCCATCTCGAGCTTCGCAACCGCCCAAGGGTGGCGCTGAACCCGGTGCTGGACACGGTGGTGGTGGACATGGACTTGCGGCTGCTCACGCTGCTGTGGCGGTGCCATTGCCCGCTGCCGGGCGGTCCGCACGACCTGCGCTCCATCGAGCTCGAGGTGCAGCGAGCGGAGGCCGCGTGAGCGTTTCGCTGCGCGCTTTCAAGATCGGCCTGTACGAGGAGCATCTCGAGGAGATCGCCTTCCTGCACGACCAGTGCGTGGTGCTGCGAGCCGACCCGGCACGCCCTTGGCAGGACCCGGCCAGTTTCGAGGCGCGCCTGGAGGCCCATCTCGACGCGCTCGTGGTCGGCGGGGCGCTCGCGCTGGACGTCGGTCGCGCTCGGGCAGCCCAGGCCGAGCCGGGTGAACTGTTCGGCATCGCCGCGCTGTGGTGCCGGGTGGAGGCAGCGGATCCGCTGCGCAAGCTGCTCGAAGCGCCGCCGATCGACGATGAGCAGGCGCGCGCCCTGGAGCAAGCCCTGCTGCTCGAGTGGCCGTCCGGCTGGATGACGCCTGGCCTTCGTCTGCTCGCGCAAGGCGACACCCGCCTGGCGCCGATCTTCGCCGGCGTCGCCGGCACGCGCGGATGGCCTGCGCGCGATGGTCTGCAGCGTGCTCTCGCCCGCGCCACCGATCACACCGTGCTGGCCCGCCTGCTCGGGTGCGTCGGTGCATCTGGCGACAGCGGCGCGCCGGTCACGGCGTGGTATGAGCATCCGGACGACGCTGTTCGCCATGCCGCGCTGGCGGCGGGGCTGCGAATGCACGATGCCGAAGCCCGCCGGCTCGCGTTGCGGCCCGACGCTGAGCCTTTGCTGCACGCCCTGGCCGGAGGTCGTCAAAGCGTCAACGCGCTGCTGGATCGCGTCAACGGCGCGCAGACCCAGCCCTCGGTGCTCAGCGCACTCGGGCAGTTGGGAGACCTCCGTGCAGTGCGGGTTCTGCTCGACGTGCTGCCCCATGCTCCGCTGGCCGGCGCCGCCGCCCTGGCGCTGCACCTGATGACGGGGGCCGACATGCGCGAGCAAGCGCTCGTGCCCGAAGCGGTCAACGAGGACGAGCTGTTCGATGCCGAGCGGCAGCGATGGCGCGAGCGCGGCGAGGTACCTCGCCGTGCCGATGGGCAGCCGTTCGGGGAGCGCGTCGACCGCATCCCTCAGGCTCCGGAAGCCTGGAGCCAGTGGCTGGCAGAGCACCGCTCGCAGTTTCAGGCGGCCCTGCGCTATCGCCTTGGCGAACCCTGCAGTCCCGCGGTCTCGTTGCGCAGCCTCGCCGCCGGTGCGCTGCCCGCCTTCTGCAGGACCTCACTGGCCGACGACCTTGCGGCGCGGTACGGCGTGCGTGGCGGTTGGCTCCCCGCCCTCACCGTCGCGCGGCAGTGGTCGGCTCTGCGGAGCATGGCTGGCGCCACGCAGACGTCACCCGGCGAGGCGGGCCGTTGGCACTGGGCGGGCAATGCGCTCGCCGACTGACCGCTCGGGTGGCGCCGCCGCTCCAGCGCCCGCCTCTCGAACAGATAGTCCGTGTTCCCCTGGTGCCCCGCCGTGCGCGAAGCGCCGTATTGCGGCGTCTGCGGAAACTCGCGCACCACGGCCTCGCGCACGCGTTCGTAGAGCCCGCCGCCCACCTGCCAGCGGTCGAGCCCATCGAGCGCGCGCATGAAGTGGAGTGGGCAAAGCCTGGGCAGCCTGTAGCGGCCGGCTCCGAGCCCCGGCGGGCGCCTACTGCAACTCGAAGATGCGGTACGTGCGCGTGGGCACCTCCTGCATCCAACGCCCGTACTCCACCCAGTAGAGCTTGCCCTTGTTGGGCGGCCAGGGGTCGAGCACGAGCAGATGCGTACGGTCGCCCTGAGGGTTGTTGTCGCTCACCACCCCCGAGACCACCACCATGTGCCCGGGCGAACCGTTGCCCCGTGCGTAGTTGGAGGTGTTCCAGAGCATGTCGAGCACCAGTGGCCCCTGGCGCAGCAGGTTGACAAGGCCGCCGACACTCCAACTCATCGGCGCATTGCAGCGCAGCCCGTGAATCGCACCATAGCGCGCACCGGTCACCACCGCCTGGTCGGACTCCGAACTGTTGAGCAGCCCGCCATCGGCCGCGATCATTTGCGCGGGCGTCTTGGCCCGCACCGACGCCACGCTGGAGTGGGTGACCATGGCCGTGGCCGCAGCCCAACAGGTCGTCGGTGTGGGTTGCGCGATGTGATGGACTCCGTGGTTCACGGCTGTCAACGACAGGCCCGACGCCAACGCGCCGTGCGTCAACGGACCGGCTACCCCATCGGGCGCGAGCCCGGCACGCCGCTGAAAGGCCGCGACGGCTGCGTGCGTGAGCGAGCCGAACGAGCCACCGACGGCCAGGTTCGGACTCGGCAGGGCCGTCAAGTTCAACTGCAATTGCAGCAGCGCGACATCGAATCCGAGCGAGCTGACACGGAGGGTCGCAGGCATGAGAGGTCCTTTCGAACACTGCATCCAAGGCGTGGGCCTACTCTAGGGTCGGCGCGGGACGCAGCACATCCTGTCGCCAAGGTGGTTCCGGCGTTCTGGCGGCTCCATCATCGCGCGCCAGCGCTACAGCGACGCCCACGCCCGTGCGCATCGGATCGGGCGAGGGTGCCCCTGGACCGACGACCCTGCCCGCGACAGTTGGACGTACCGTGGGCGGCGCCTACGCGCTGCGAATCGGCGCCTTCCGGACCGAGACCGCCGCCGTGGCGTGGCGAGACGAGGTCGCCGCGCGGCTCACTGGTCAAAGCACGCTCAAGTTCACACCCCGCGAGGCCTCGGTTCGAGTCGTCGAGCGGGACGGCATCTTCCGTGTGTTCATCGGCGATCTGGACACCGCGGCTGCAGCGCGCGACTCGAAGAGTCGCATGCACAGCACGATCCCCGACAGCTTCATCACTCGACCGAACTTGATGCGAGGGTCGAGAGGGCCCGGCGATCGCGGCGGCAACGCGGCGACCGATGGGCACGGCCACCGAGCGGACAGCGTCTTCCCCACTCTTGCTGACAAACGCGGCGCCCTCACCCCTGCGAGCCTTGCCGCGCCGCGACTGCGATCACAAGATTCGCACCCGAACGTGCGCTACCCCAGTATCGGGGTGAGTCATCGACGAGCAGAACACCGCGGCCACGCAATTGGACTCCGGCCAAGAGCATCCTGTTCTTGAGGCCATCGACATCGAGCGCTTCGCAGGCTGCTTGCGAACGCTGGCGCGCGGTGCCGTCGACAGCGTCTCCGGAAACGCCATGCACACGCTCTGGCACGCCCTGGTTGCCGCCGGGGTCACCGTTGCCCGGCAGCCGCAGCGTTCGGGCGACTGGGGCCCCTTCCTCGCCCGCCTCGGATTCCGTTTCGTGGCCCGCGACAGCTTCTGCGGCTACGCCGCGTCGGCCGGCGACATCGCCGTTCTCGACAGCCCCCGCGCCGGCGCGAGCGGCCACGTGCAAGGCTACGACGGTGGCGCGTGGGTCGGCAAGTGTGTGCAGGCCGGCTTCTGGCCAACCACCGCCTACCGCCGTGCCGAGCCGTGCTTCGAGATCTACCGGCATCGACCACGTGGCTGACATGTCGGCGCGACGACGCGCGCTGGCGCGTTGGGCCCTGGCGGCGCCGCTGACGTGGCTGTGCTGCCCGTCTCAGGGGGCAGCCACCAACCGGCCGCCAGCGATGCCGCGCATGCACCCCGTGCTGCCGGAGGCGGTACGACAAAGGCTCGAGTCCACCGGGCTGCCGCTGCCCGCCTTCGGCCTGCTCGTGCAGCCGGTCGGCGCGGCTTTGGCGCACGCCGCCGCCCCACTGCTCGCCTTGCACGCCGAACTGTCGTTCCAGATGGCCTCGACCGCCAAGCTCGTGACGGCGCTGGCCGCGCTTGATCTGCTGGGGCCGGATCACCGCTGGCTCACGCACGCCAGGCTGCTCGGCACCCTGCGCGAAGGGCGCCTGCTGGGCGATCTGATCATCGTCGGCGGCGGCGACCCGAGCCTGCGCACCGCGCGCCTGCAAGCCTGGCTCTCGGAGTTGCACGCGCAGGGCTTGCACGAGGTGTGGGGCGACATCGTGCTCGACGGGCGCGCCTTCGACCTGCACGAGTCCGACCACGCCCTGACGCCACCGCTCTCACCCGACCAACCCGGCTACGTGCGGCCGGAAGCCCTGATGCTCGACGCCGGCGTCCTGCGCGTGGCGCTGCAGGCAGGCGCCGCCGCGGCGCGTGTGGTGGTGCATCCAAGGCAGGCCGGGTTGCAGGTCATCAACCGGCTCGCAAAAACAGGCCCGTGCCATGCCACGGCGGAACTCGAACGGTCGGCGATCGATGCGCGCCTGGTCGTGCGAGGGCAGTGGGCCGCTGACTGCGGCGAGCGCGAGATCACGCAACTGGCCCTGACCCATGCCGAGCTCACAACCCGCGCCGCGGCGGAGTTGTGGCGCGCGGCGGGAGGCCGCCTCAAGGGGCGCGTGCGCGCCGTCACAGCGGCGGCAGGCGCCGACGAGATGCCGCCCACGGCACCCTGGGCCACGCTGGCTTCGCCGCCGCTGTCGCAGCTGGTGGCGGTCATGAACAAGGTCAGCGACAACCTGGTCGCCCGCACGCTCTTTCTCTCGTTGGCCGAAGGCTTCCCGCAGCGCGCCGCCACCCTGGCGGCGGCACGGGCCCGGGCAGCCGCTTGGCTGCGCATGCGCGGCTTGGGCGAAGCCGATGTGGCGCTCGACAACGGCGCAGGCCTTTCGCATGCCGAGCGCTGCCGCCCACGCGCACTCGCGCAGCTGCTGCTGCACGCCTGGCACGGGGCTCATGCCAAGGCATTCTTCGCCTCGCTGCCGGTGGCCGGCCTGGACGGCACGTTGTGGCGGCGCATGACCGAAGGCCCGGCGCGCGGACGCGCGCACCTCAAGACCGGCAGCGGCATCGAGACGAGATCGCTGGCCGGCTATGTCCGCTGCCAAAGCGGCCGGGTGCAAGCGTTCACTGCTTTCGTCAACCACCCGCAGGCTGCGGACACGGTGCCCGCGCTCGATGCCGTGGTCGAGTGGGTGGTGCTCAATGGCTGACGAAGCGGGCGCGCCACGTGCGGCCGACCGCACGGACCACCGGCCGTTCTGGCCGACACACCCATTGACCCGCGGCGGCCAGCCCACGCAAACTCCAACGGTTCGAGTATCGAGATGTGCACCGCCATGAGAGTAGACCGAGCCCTGCAACAAGTCGCCCAGGCCGAGCCCCGCGCAGCAGGCTGGGCGCGCGCGGCGTGTTCGGCCGCGCAAGCCGCAACGGCACTTGCCGCCGCCGCCCTGCTGGCCGGCTGCCTCACCGCCGCCAAGCCCACCGCCACCGTGCACGTCTACACCGCGCCCGTGAGCTCGGAGGTCGCCGCGGTGCGCTCGATCGCCGTGCTGCCCTTCGAGCAGGACCGCAGCGAGAGCTTCACACGCTCGGTGGAGACCTCCATCGCCAGCGCCACGCTGGTCGACAAGAACCAGAACCGGCAGGCCTCGATGAAGGTGGTGGGCACCGATCGCACGCGCGGCATGTCGCGCAGCATCGGCCAGGGCAATCTCCCCGGAGAGGCGACGCGTCAGCTCGGGGTCGACGCGGTGCTCGCCGGCGAGGTGGTCACGGCCTCGGCCACCAGCGAGCCGTGGAGCCGCACACGCTCGGAGTGCGTCTCCTACAAGACCGAGAAGGACAAGAAGGGCAAGGACGTCAGCGTCTGCGCCAACTACCGCGACGTGCAGGTGCCCTGCGTGAAGAACGTCGGCGCCGTGGCGGTGAACTACCGGCTGCTCGCCGCCGACGGCCAGGCGCTGCTGCGCAAGACCGTCAATGCCTCGGGCACCGACTTCGCCTGCGAGGGCAAGCGCGTGCGGCCGCCCAACGCCTCGGGCTTCGGGCTCGACCCCGGCGGCCCCGTCACGAGCCCGGCCGAGTTGCTGCGGCGCGCCTTCGAGCAGGCCGCGCAGCAGGTGCGCGACCAGATCGCCCCGGGCCAGAAGGCGATCCAGGTGCAGTGGCTCGCCGACACCGCGGGCATCAAGAGCAGCGCCGCCAAGGACAAGTTCGAGGGCGCGCTCAAGTTTGCCGGCGCCGGCCGGCCCGACCGTGCCTGCGAGGCGCTGCGCGAGATCTACGTCGGTGAGCAGCAGTCGATCTCGCTGCACCACAACGTGGGCCTGTGCGACGAGATCGACGGGCAGGTCGACGCCGCGCTGAAGAAGTACCAGATCGCCGATCGCATGCTCACGGCGCCGCACGCGGGCATCTCCGCGAGCCTGGCGCGCGTGAAAGCGCAGGTCAGCACCATCGAGGCCATCGCCGAGCGGCGGCCCGAGCTGCTCGACGCGCCGGCTGTGCCGCGCACGGGCGAGCGCGCGACGGTGAACCCGATCTCCGGCACGCGGGCCGAGATCGACCCGCGCATCCTGGAAGCTATGAAGAGTGAGCGGCGCGTCGCGCTCGTCATCGGCAACGGCCAGTACCGCCACGTGGCCGCCTTGCGCAACGCCACCAAGGACGCACGCGACATCGAGGCGGCACTGAAGGCGGTGGGCTTCAACGTCATCAGCGGTTTCGACCTCAACCACCAGCAGACGCTGCAGCTGCTCAACCGCTTCCGCTCCAACCTGCGCGCCGGCGACGTGGGGCTCGTGTACTTCGCCGGCCACGGCATCTCCATCGACAACAGCAACCTGCTGCTGCCCATCGATTTCCAGGCCGCGCACGCGAGCGACGCGGCCGCCGCACGCAGCAACGCCATCGACATGGAGCAGACGCTTGCACCACTGCTCAAGGGCGCCGGCGTGCGCTTCTCAATGGTGGTGGCCGATGCCTGCCGCGAGGTGCCGCAACTCGCCTCGTCATCGCGCTCCATCCGCCGCGGCCTCGCCGCGCCGCGGGCCGTGGCCTCGGGCACGCTGATCGTCTACGCCGCGGGCGCCGGCCAGACCGCCGACGACGGCGCCGGCGACAACGGCCTGTTCACCTCCAACTTCCTCAAGGCCATCCGCACGCCCAACGTCAACATCCGGCAGGCGATGGAGTGGGTGGCCTCGAGCGTATCGACCGAGACCGGCGGCAAGCAGATCCCGTCCGTCTACGCCGAGCTGGTGGGCGAGTTCTACTTCGCGGTGCAGTAATCGCAATACAGTCGCCGCGAGGGTCTCGAGGCGGGTACCCGCCGTGCGCTCAAGGCCGGCCTCCTTCCAGCGCCCGGCGCTCGAACAGGTAGTCGGTCCCGCCCTGGTGCCCGGCGGAACGCGAGGCGCCGTACTGTGGCGTCTGCGGGAAGTCCTTGACCACCGCGTCACGCACGCGCTCGAAGAGGTTGCCGCCCACCTGCCAGCGCTCCAGGCCCTCCAGTGCGCGCATGAAGTGCCAGGCGAAGATCGAATGCCCGTTGCGGCCGCTGTCGGCCACCGGCTCGTCGCCGCCCGAGCTCATGACGACGGCCGCGCGCCGCTTCAGCAGGTCCTCGGCGTCGAGCCGACCGCCGCCCAGTTGCACGCGCTCCTTGCCCGCCAGCGTCCCCGAGTAGCAGCTGTCCGACACCAGCAACAGCTGGCGTGCGCCGACGGTGGCCACCAGGCGCGCGATGTCGGCATTCGCGAGCCACGTGGCCGGGAACTCGGCGTCGACATCCGACGGCAGCCAGAAGCCGGTCTCGACGCCGTTGATCGGCACCACCACGCCGTGTCCCGCGTAATAGACGATGACCGAGTCGCCGGTCAACGCCTGCAACGCGAGGCGGTTGAAGGCGCGCAGCATGTCCTCCCGTCGCGGGTTCTCCAGCACGGTGGTTTCGTAGCCGAGCCGCCCCTCGAGCAGCGCACGCACGGCCCGCACGTCGGGCACGGCGCCGGTGAGCTCGGGCACGCGGCTGTCGTCGTACTTGTTGACGCCGATCAGCAGCGCCAGCTTGCGCTGGATGCCCGGCAGCTCGGCCTGGAGCACGCGCCGCTGGCCCGGCCGTGGCGGCGCAGAAGCCGACTCCGGCGCGGGCACCGGCGCGGTGGCTGCCGCCGCGGCCTGGCGCGCGGCCTGGATGCGCTGCTTCAGCTCCTCGGTGATGACGCACTTGCCGGTCTCGAGATCGGTTTCGGTGGCGCACAAGGGTGCGTCGGCCAGGCGCGGGTCTTCCTGCACCCGGTACACGCCCTTGGCAAACACCTTCTGCTTGTAGCGGCCGCGTGCGGCCAGCAGCGTCATCGCCTCCTCGCGCGAGACGCCGGACCAGTCCAGCGTGCCCTGCGGCTGGCTCTCGCCGCCCTCCAGCGCCACCGCGGCGTCGAACATGCGGCTCTTCGTTGGTGTGCTCATCTGCATGGGCACCCACACCGCGTAGCGCCCTGACTCGAGCACGTGGTTGGTACTCGCCGTGGCCGGGTCGCTGGCGCTGCCGGTGAGCGTCGCGGGCGTGATGCCAAAGCCGAACGCGTTGCCGGCGAACGGCGTGATGAAGTTGCCGGCGGCGTCCTTGGCCCAGGGGTTGGCCGTGAGGCCGAAAGCGGTGAAGTCGGCCGTCAGGCCCCCCAGAGTCGCCTGGCGCGGGTCGTCGAGAAGCATCACCCAGCGCCCCGCAGGCGTCGCGAGCGCCCCGGCGCCGGCCGTGCTGGCGTTGCCGAAGCTCGCCAGCGCCGGTGCCGAAAGCCCGCCGAGCACGATGGCGTCGCCGCTGCCGCCCGCGGTGAGCGAGCCGCCCGCCCCGAGCGCGATGTGGTCGGCCAGCAGCGTCAGCCGCGAAGGGGCCGACAGCGCCGCGTCGATCAGCAGCGTGCCGTTGCCGACCGTCGCCTGCACCGTGCTCGTCGCCGAGGCCGGCATGCCGGCCAGCGCCTGCGAAAGCGCGCTCGCGTCGACGCCCGGGCCGGCCGCGCTGCCGATCACCAGGCCGCCCGGCGAGTCGTTGGCGAGCACGAAAGCCTGGCCGGCAGTGAACGTTGGCCGGCCCGTCTGCACATCGGCGGCCAGGGGCACGGCATGGCGCGTCAACAGCGAGATGGCGCCGGTGGCGCGCAGGGCCCAGCCGCCCGCGAATGACACCGTCGGCGCAACGCCGGTGGCCGCGCCACCATCCACCGTGAGGTTGCCGGCCGTGGCGTCGAGGCGGGAGGGCAGGCCGGCGGCGTTGAAGACCACGCCCGGGCCGCCCGCCCCATTGCCGGCGATCGAAACGCTCGCGCCGCCGAGGACATTGCCGCCCAACAGCGAGACGCCACTGCCGCCGCCCGTGGCGACACCGTCGATCGTGAGCGCGCTGCCCGTCGTGAGCGTGGTGTCGGCCAGGCCCAGCAGCGAGCCATTCACGCCCGCCCCCTGCGCCTGCAGCGCCACCGGCCCGATGCCGGAGATCAGCGAGTCCACGAGCGTCAGCGCGCCGGTGGCCGAGAGCGTGGTCGTGCGGCCGGCAAACGAGGGCCCCTGCAGTTCGACTGACCGCATGTCCAGGCCCGTGCCACCGCCGCTCGACTGGCCGCGCAGGGCCACCGAGGTGGCGCCGCGCGCGTCGAGCGTGAGACCGCTCGTGCCGGGCGTGACGGCCTGCGCGCGCGCATCCACGCTCGTGTTCCTCGTCGCGGCCAGCCGCTCGTCGGGGCTCAACGACCGCACGCGCTCTGCGCCCAGCGAGTCGAAGTCCTGGCGCACGGCATTGCCAACCAGCTGCAGTCCGGTCGCGCCGGCGGAGATGCCTTCGATCGAAAACGCCGCCCCGTTGGCGGTGAGGCGCGTCGGCTCGCCGCCGGTGGATGCACTGCCGCCTTCGATGACGACCCCTCGCCCGCCGGACGGGTTCTCGCCGCGAAGTCGCAGCTCGGAACCCGCAGCGGCCGCCGCATCCGAGACCTGCAGCACCGTGCCGTCGAAGATGCGCAAGCCGACGGCGGAGGCGCCCGCTCCTGCGCTGCGGCCGTCCAGCACGAGTTGCGCACCGGCCGCCAGCGTGCTGTCAGCCACGAAGAGGCCCACGCCCTGGTTGGAGCGGCCGGCCAGTTGAATCTGCCGGGCCTGCAGCGTGCCGTTGTCCTCGATGCCGACCCCGGTGTCGCCGCTGCCCTCGATGCGCAACAACTGCGTCGCGGTGAGCGTCGAGGCGCCGCTGACCTGAACACCAACGGCGAAGTTCGCCACCCGCCCGACGCCGAAGAGGTCGATGCGGCCGGCGGTGATGGTCGAGGCGCCCTCGGTGTCACGGATACGCACGCCGGCGCCCCCGAATCCGGTTCCGTCGCCGGAGTAGCCGGCCGCCGCCAGCGTGCCGGTGCCGAGATCGAGCGTGACGCCTTGCAGCTCGACCCCCGCCAGTGAAGTGAACTGCTGCGGGATCGCGCGCCCGTGCGCGACGTTGCGCGTGACGGTGCTGCCGTCGGGCAGCGTCAGCACCGAAGGCGTGGCACCGCGCAGCGTGATGTCGCCGCCGCGCGTGACGACCTGGCTGTCGGTGATCTGGATGGAGCCCGGCGTCGAGGCCCCGGCGTTGAGCACCAGCGACAACGGCGAGGCCGTGCTGGCAATGCCGCTGCCGCCGTCGATGACGATGTCGCGCCCGGCATCCAGCGTCAGCGTCACAGGCACCGGCGGCGCCACCGTCAGCGTGGCGCCGTTCATCGTGATGTCACCGGGCTGGTTGCCGGCGGCATCGGCGCCCGTCGCCACGCGCACCGAGGTGCCGGCATTCAGCGCGGCGGCCAACGTGGCGGTGGTGAGCGTCGAGCGCACGTTGACGGATGTGAAGACGGGGCCGGCCCCGACATCGACGTTGATGTCCTGCCCGGCGCTGACGATCTCGAGGTCGAACGGATCGAGCAACCACTGCCCCGCCCGCCCGCCGCTCGCGCTCAGGTCCATCGCCGCCGGCCTGGCGTCGAGCCAGCCGCCGGAAGTCTCGACGAAGCCGCCATCGCCGCCCAACGCGCCGCCGCGGGCGCTGAAGCGGCCGTAGGCACGCGTGGCCTCGTCGCCCCAGACGATGATGCTGCCGCCGTCGCCGCGCGCGCCGGTCGTGTCGGCACGCAACTCGGCGCCGCTGCCGATGTAGACGGCGCGCGCGTTGGGCACGCTGGCATCGCGGCCCTGCGCGCCGCCGCCGACGCGGATGGTGCCGCCGCCTTCGGCCCCGGAGGCATCGACGATGGCCTGGCCGACGAGCGCCACCTGGCGGCCGAGGAGGTCGATCGAGCCGCCGCGGCCCGCACCGACGGCACCGTCGGCACCGGCGTCAGGCTCGGCCGTGGCCGCCGTGACGCTGCCGTTGCCGAGGGTCAGCGTGTCGCTGGCGCGCAGCACGATGCGGCCCTGGGCGTCGGGCGCCAGCGTGTCGGCGCGCACGAGGCCCTCCTGGTTGACGATGGCGCCGTGCAGGTCGACACGGCCGCCGCGCGCGCCGATGCGCCCGCTGTTCAGGACCTCGCCCGCGCCTTCGCGCAGCCGCACGACGACGTGCGGCAGCCCGGTGTCCACCAGTTCCACGCTGCGCCCGGCGACCAGCGCCGCCTGCCCGCCCGGCGTGTGGATATCGCCAGTGTTCTCGACCCGGCTGCCGAGCAGCACGACATGGCCGCCGTTCACGGTGGCGAGCGCGCCCTCGTTGCGCACCGTGGTGGCCGCATCGCCGTCGGCGGCGGCAAAGCGGTAGCGCCCGGCCAGGAAGTCGTTGTCGTTGAGCCTGAGCGTGCTCGCCACGAGGCCGGCGACGTCCACGCGCGCCCCGGCGCCGAAGAGCACGCCATTCGGGTTCAGCAGCCACACCTGGCCGTTGCTGGCCAGCGTGCCGAAGATCTGCGAGGGATCGTTGCCGACGACGCGGTTCAGCACGCGGCTGGAAGCGCTCGCCTGGTCGAAGTAGACGCCCGCCCCGGCGCCGATGTTGAAGCTCTGCCAGTTCAGCACCGCGCCGGGCGAGTTGCGCACGGTCATTGACGCGCCCTGCGTCGTGAGGCTGGCCTGGCCCGACTGCACCTGCAGGCCACCGGGCAACACCGGCGCGGTCTGCGCCGGCAACAACGGCGCGCAGGACAGCAGGCCGAGCATCGCCACGGCGCGGGCCAGCGGCGACAGGCGCAGCACCTTCATCGCGCGGGCAGGGCGGCGGCCGGCGATGCGGTGGCTCTGTTGCCGGGGCAGCGGACTTTGCATGGCGTTCTCCAGCAGGTCGAACGAGGCGGAGCGAACCGGTGGCGGCGGGGACGGTCGGGCCGACGACACAACGGAGCAAGGATTCAGAAGTTGAACAACAGGCCGACGTGCACGCGCTCGTGCCCCTCGCGCGTGACGCCGGCATCCTTGAGCGCGCGCGCCACGTCGAGACGGAACTGCAGGTCGCGCATGCCGGCGCGCAGGCCGAGGCCCGCGGAGGCCATCGGGCAGCGCGTCTGCCCCGGCCGGCACGGTGCGTCGTCGCGGTTGGTCACGGTGCCCGCGTCGGCAAACAACAGCGGCCGCAGCTCGAAGCCGCGCCAGGCGGCAAAGCGCTCGGCCAGGCTGGCGCCCCAGTTCCAGCCGGCGAGCTCGATCGAGACCGCCGCGCCGCTGTCGCCGTTCAGCTCGCGTTCTTCGTAGCCGCGCACCGACTGCGCCCCGCCGAGGCCGAACATCTCGCCGGGCACCAGCGGCTGCCCGCTGCCCTGGGCGGCCAGCCGGGCGCTCGCCACGAAGCTCTCGCCGAGGTTCGTGCCGAGCGTGGCGTTGAGCCGCGCCAGCGTGTAGCGGCGCCGGCTGCCGGGCCGCACGGCGTCGAAAGCGGCCTGGCTCGAGCGCTCACCGCCCAACGCCAGGTTGTGGTGCGCGCCGAAGCTCAGCCCCCAGCGCCATTCGCTGTTGGCCTGCAACGTGACCGTGAGGCTCAACGGCTGCACCGACACGCTCTCGCCGGCCGATCCGCAGGCCCCGGGCGGCAACCCCTGGATCGAGCAGGTGTTGCGGTAGTCGCGCGACTCGAGGCCGACGTGCACACGCCGGTCCGTGTTGCCCCACCGCGAAAGGTACGCCGACAGGCGCAGCCCGGCGATCGTGCCGCTGCCCGAGAACTGCAGCTCGCCGGCCGCCGTGTCGACCATGCCGCCGTCGACGCTGCTGCGCGCGTAGTAGGCGTCGACCGCCATCGCGTGCCGGTACAGCGGCGCGCGGTAGCTGGTGCTGAATACCTTCACCGCCTGCGGGTCCTCGGGCGCCGTCTGCGCCTCGATGGCGAAGACGTGGTCGAGATCCCATATGTTGGCGTGCTGCCAGCCCAGCGCCGCGCGCCAGCGGCCGGTGGCCTTGCTGCCGGTGTTGTCGTCGCGTGCCGTGAAGCGCGAGATCGGCTGCTCCTGCACCGTGACGAAGGCGTTGACGGCACCGAACTGGTCACCCGGCTCCAGCATGACCGAGATCGTCTTGGCCGGGTTCTCGTTGGCCATCTGGATCTCGGTGTCGATGCGGCGCACGTTCACCGGCCTGGCCCGCTCCAGCGAGGGCAGGCTGGCGCGGATGTTGTCGGCGCTGAAGCGCTTGTTCTCGGCGACGACATAGCGCGCCAGGCGCCCTTCGACGACACGGATCAGGGCCGTGCCGCCGAGAAAGTCCTGCTCGGGGAGGAAGGCCACGACGCCGCCCCAGCCGGCGCGCCGATAGGCCTCCTGCACCGCCGCGGCGGCCGCGGCGAGCTCGCTCCTGCCGACGTTGCCGACGTAGGGCGCCGTCACACCGCGCAGCAGCGCCGCCTCGAGCAGCGTGTTGCCGAGCACGGCGTAGCGCTCGACGAAGACCTTGCTCTCGCCCGCCAGAGCCTGCGCGCCGGCGCGCGCGGCGGCGGCGGCGGCGGCTCCATCCTGCGCCTGCGCCTGCGCGCGCGACGCCAGCCCCGCGCAGGCGAGAAACGCGAGGCCCAGGCCCAGGGCTCCGCTGCAGCGCCAGCGCCTTCGGCCCCCACGATGACTGCGCGCCATTCAGGCCTTCCTGCCGGCGCGCCAGCCCCTCGTGCGGTGCACCGAACGTACGCCTTTTACAGCGGCGACGCTCGGCCGGCGGATAGGGTCATCCTCAGAGTAGCCGAAAGGCAGGGGGCACCGCATACTGACCCTTCGTGGTCCGTTGCCAGGCAGGAGAAGAGTTCATGCGCAAAAGAACGCAAGGGCTGACGCAGCGATGCGCGTCGGCCGCGATCCCCGGCGAGCCAGGATGGCCAGGTCTGCGGCCAAGTCCGAGACAAGGCCTGCTGCATGCCCTGCTGCTGGTGCTGGCCGTCTCCTCCCTGCCCGGTTGCGCACTCGTGACATGGGGCTTCGGCGAGAGCCGCGGCGCCGGCACGACGGCCCCTGCGCCGGCGCCGGCCTCACCGCTCGGCGCCTCCACGGCCGCATCGGCACCCGCGCCCTCTGCTGAGGGACGGGCCGACACGGATCTCGGCACATCGGGCACGTCTGGCGCCGTGGCCACGAACGAGCCCTCCGCGGCAAACCGGCCCGCCGCCTCGTCCGTGGCGGCGGCCACGTCGCCAGTCCCATCCGGCTCGTCCAGCTCACCCGGCCCCGTCGGCTCGACGGGCTCCGCGCCACCATCATCTCGCCCTCCAGCGCCGCCCCTGGCCACGGCGGGGTCGCCCCCGCCCGCACCCGCCCGGGCAACTGCGGCCGCGCCGACCAAGCCCACCCCCGCGAGCGGGCGCTACGTGGTGCAGGTGGGTGCCTTCCGCAGCGCCTTGTCGGCGGAGTCGGTGCGCGACCAGCTGGCCGGCGAGCTCGGACGCGCACCCGAGTTGGCCGGGCTGCTGGGCTCGCTGCGCGTGGCCACGCAGGGTGGCCTGCATCGTGTGTGGCTCGGTGGCGCGGACACCGCGGCCGACGCCGGCGCACTGGCCGCGCGCATCCGCGCCGCCACCGGGCGCGACACCTTCGTCATGCGCCCCTGACGGACGGCGCCGCGCCATCGCGTTCAGCGGTAGAAGCTCGCGGTCACATCCACCGCCGCGAACGGGTTGCGTTGCCCGTCGAGCTTGAACACGCGGCCGTCCTGCGCCAGCAGATAGATCACCGCATCGGGTCCGTTGCCGAGCTGCAGGTGGCGGATCTTCACCGCGCCCAGCCCTTCGATCGCGCCGAC
>JALHOU010000040.1:0-2895 GCA_022842825.1 Rubrivivax sp. | reverse complement strand
CAGTTCACCGCCCCCGGCGGCTGCGCGCCCAGGCCGAGCGCCCCTTCGGCATTGGCGCCGAAGGTGAAGATGCGGCCCGCGGCGTCGCGCGCGGCCACGGCGTACTCGCCGATGGCCATCGAGGTGAGCTTGCCCAGCGCGTCGATGCGCTTGGGCTTGTCCACCGTGCCCGAGAGGCTGCCGTCGCCCAGCGTGCCGCACGCCGCGTTGCCCCAGCCGTAGACCAGGCCGTCGGTGCGCAGCAGGAAGCCCTGGTAGCCGTTGCTCTGCAGCTGGCGCACGCCGGTCATGAAGTCGGGCATCACGGAGGTCTGCACCGTCTGGTCGCAGTCCGGGAACGGCGTCGCCGAGGCCGAGTACGTGCTGCGCTCCAGCCGGATGCTGCCGTCCTTGAGCAGGCTGACGTGGTCGCGCCAGCGCGGGCAGTCGTTGCTGTAGGTCGCCCACTGTTCGCCCACCTCCACGATGGTCGGCACCAGCGGGTACAGCGTCACCTTGCCGAAGAGTTCCGCCTGCCGGTTGGCGCCGAACGCGAGGTCGGCCGGCAGGCGCGTCGCGTCGTACACCGGCGTCTCGCCTTCGGGCGCGGCAGGCTTGCCGTCGAGCGCGTAGCCGTCGAGCTTGCCGTCGGTGAGGTCGCGCGCCAGCTGCTCGACGAGCGCCAGCGCCGGCTGCTTGATGTCGACCTTCTTGAACAGGCCCGCCGCCGCAACCAACCCGCCGGTCACCGCCTGCTGGCGGCCGTAGCGGCTGAGCTTGAGGGCGTCGGTGGTGGCGGCACCGTCCACCGGCGTGGGCAGCGACTTCAGCGACTGGAGCTGATAGACGTCGGACAGCTTGCTGTTGATCTCCTTCAGGATGACGGCATGCGCCTCGCGCACCTGGGCCGCCGAGAGGCGGCTCAGTTCGCGCAGGTCGGCGCTGCGGCGCAGCGGCTCCTTGCCGGCGGCCACCTGCGCCGGGTCGACGAGGTAGTGGTTGATGGCGTAGCGGTAGGCGGCCTCGGTCAGCGGCGTGACGCCGACGTTCTCGTCGAGCTGGTCGACGAGCGCATGCAGAACCTGGTGGGGGCCGAAGGGCAGCATCGCGGTGAGCGGTCCCGTGAGCTCGGCCTGGCCCTCGTCGTAGTAGCGCGCATCGTCGGTGCCCGACAGCGTCAGCAGCAGCGGCGCGGCGCCCGGGCCGGCCTTGATCTTCACGAGGCCGGTCTCGGCATGGGTGCGCGCCTTGCCGACGAGCGCGCCATCGGCCAGCCGGTGCACCGTCAGCAACGCGTTCACCGTCTTGCCCAGACCACCGCCGCCGTCGGTGCCGGCGCCGTCGCCGCCACCGGGCGAGCCGCCGTCGCCGCTGCCGCCGAAGCTCTCGAGCTGGCTCGTGTCGGCGCTCGTCTCGACGCTGCCCCAGCTGACCTGCAACGCGGCTGCGGCGCTGATGATCGTGCCCGCCGAGGTGGCGACCTTGGCGCGCAGGTGCATCGCGTCGTCGCCGATGGCCACGGCTGCCAGAGTGTGGCTGGCGCCGGTGGCGCCGGCGATCGCCGACCAGGGGCCGGCGCTGCCTGGGCTCTTCTCCCATTGATAGGTGGGCGTGGCACCGGTGGCCGTGGCGGCCACGCTGAAGCTCGCCGACTGCCCGACGATCCTGGCCACGCCGGCCGGGTCCGCGGTGATGACCGGCGCCGTCACGTTGGCCTTCACCGTGAGCGTGGCGGGCTGGCTCGTCACCGGGCCGGCGTCGTTGCTGACGATGGCGCGGTAGCGCTTGCCCGAGTCCACCACCTGGACGCCGGGCAGGCTCAGCGTCGCGGCATTGGCCGTCGCGCCGACCACGGCAGCCCAGCTGATGCCGTTGTTGCTGCTCGCTTGCCACTGATAGCTCGGCGCCGTGCCGCTCGCCGCGACCGTGAAGACAGCCGTCTGGCCCTCGTTCACACTCTGGCTCGTCGGCTCGGCCGTGATGACCACCGGCACCACCGCCGCCGTCACCGACAACGTCGCCGCGGCGCTGTCGGCCGAGCTCACGCTGTTGCTGACCGCGACGCGATAGCGCTTGCCGTGGTCGCTCAGCGCCACGCTGTTCAACGTGAGCGTCGATGCGTTGGCCCCGGGCAGCGCGGCCCAGGTGACGCCGTTGTCGGTGCTGGCCTGCCACTGGTAGGTGAGGTCGGTGCCCAGCGCCCCGACGCTGAAGCTCGCCGCCTGGCCCGGGTTGGCGCTCTGGTTCGCGGGCTGCGAGGCGATGGTGGGCGCGACCGGTGCGCGCGTCACGGTCAGCCGTGCCGCGTTGCTGGCCGCGGTGCCGGCGCGGTTGCTCACCACGGCGCGGAAGCGTTTGCCGCTGTCGGTGAGCGCCACGTTGGGAAGCGCGAGCGTCGAGCCCATGGCACCCGCCACGGGCAGCCAGGTAAGGCCACCGTCGCTGCTCAGCTCCCACGCGAAGCCGATCGAGTCGCCGCTGGCGGCGACCGTGAGCGTGGCGCTCGAGCCTTCGACGACGATGACGTCGGCCGGATGGGACGTGACGAGCGGCGCGGCGACCGGGGTCTCCACCGTCAGCGTGAAACTCGCGCTCGTGACCGAGCCGCCCGCGTTGCCGACGATGACGCGGAACAACGTGCCGCTCATCGTGCCGCTGACGTTGCTCAAGGTGAGCGTGGCCCCCGAGGCGCCGGCGATGTCGAGCCACTGTCCGGCCTCGAACTTCTGCCACTGGTAGGTGGTGGCGCCGCTCGCGCCGACGCTGAAGGTGACCGTGCCGCCGGCCAGGGCGCGTTGCGGGCCCGAGTCGGTCACCAGCGTGGGCAGCGTGTTCTGCGACGGTGGCGGGTCGTCGCCTCCCCCACCGCCACCACACGCACTCACGAGCGCCGCCACGGCGAGCAGCACCACCAGC
>JALHOU010000039.1 GCA_022842825.1 Rubrivivax sp. | reverse complement strand
CGTTGGAGCGCGCCGCCGCGGCCGGCGAGGCGGGCGAGGACTACGCCGTCGTCATCCGCGATGCGCGCGCTGCCCACACGGCTCACGCGGCCCACCCGGCCGACACGGCAGACACGGCCCACACGGCGGACACGGCCCAGGAAGCCGGCAGCGCGCCCGAAACCCGAATCCACCCCCACCCAGGAGCCTCCTGAATGAGCACCCTCGACATCGTCGGCCTTTGCGGCAGCCTGCGCAAAGCCTCCCTCAACCGCCACGGCCTGCGCCTGGCCGGCGAACTCATGCCCAAGACGATGAAGCTCGACATCGTCGAGTGGCGCGAGGTGCCGGTCTTCGACGGCGACGTGTTCGCTGCCGGCCTGCCGTCGCCGGTGGCGGCGCTGCGCGAGCGCATCCGCCGCGCCGACGGCGTGCTCATCGTGACGCCCGAATACAACTTCTCGATTCCCGGCGGCATCAAGAATGTGCTCGACTGGCTCAGCCGCGGCGACGACCAGCCCTGGGCAGGCAAGCCGGTGGCTCTCTTCACCGTCTCGCCCGGCCCCGTGGGCGGCGCGCGCGTGCAGTACGACCTGCGCAAGGTGCTGTTGTTCCTGAACTCGATGGTGCTCGCCAAGCCCGAGGTCTTCGTCGGCATGGCCGGTGGCAAGTTCGACGCCGAGGGCCGTTGCACCGACGAGGCGACGCGCAAGTTCGTTGGAGACCAGATGGCGGCGTTCGAACGCTGGATCGGCGCCGTGGCGCGGATGAAGGGCTGAGAGTCCCGCCGGCTGGCGCGCCGGGTCGTGGGGCGCCAAGGTTGCGGCCCATGAGCACCACCTTGCACGGCTTCTCCCAGGCCGGCAGGGCCGTGCGCTGCTTGCGGCGCGGTCGTCCGTGTCCGTTGGCGACGGTCAACGGCCGGCCGCAGCCCGCGCCGGCTGTGGCGACTGCGACATCTGCGGCAGCTCTTGCGTGCAACGCAGGTAGACACCCTGCCTGGCGAGCGCCGCCTGCAAGCGGCCGATGTCCACCTGGCGCGGCGGCACGCCCTGTGCCACCGCCAGCGCGGCGGCCACGCCGGCGGCCTGGCCGGTGATCCAGCACTGCGGGATCTCGCGCATGAAGCCGTGCGAGTTGGTGTCGCAGCTGATGTGGCGGCCGCAGGCGAGCAGGCCGTCGAGCCGCTCGGGCACCAGCGCGCCGTAGGGGATGGAGATGTTCGGGAACTTCGGGCTCACCGCCGGCGTGACGCCGATCTCGTCGGGCAGCGCCGTGCCTTCGGGCCAGCGGCGGCGCAGCACGGCATCCACACCCTTCAGTCGGCGCGCGTGGCGCACGCCGATCTGCGGCGCCGAGAGCATCATGTAGGCGTTCTCGAAGCCCGGCGCGTGCGCGCGGTAGTGGGCGAGGTGGCGCTCCATGGCGCGGTGCGAGCGCACCTCCACGGCGGTGAGGTCGTCGACGTTGAGCGCCGAGTAGCCGGTCTGGCGCGGGCCCATGAAGAGGGCGACGTCGTTGCGCCAGCTCACGAACGGCCGCTCGAAGAGGCCGCAGGTCGCGCGGCCCTCGGCCATGAAGGCCGCAAACGCCTCCGGCTGCCCCGCCTTGAAGGCGATCCACCGGTCCATGTCCACGCCGGCGAAGAGCCAGGCCGTGTTCATGCAATGGTGGATGTCGGCCTCCTCGATGTCGTTGTCGAAGGCGGCGCCGGCGCGCGCGAAGAGGTCGCCGTCGCCGGTGGCGTCGACCACGACCGTGGCGAGGATGGCCATGCGGCCTTCCTTGCTCTCGAAGGCGACGCCTTTCACGACGCCGCCTTCGGGACCCTGCGCCACGATGGGCTCGGCCGCCCACGCGTGGTAGACGAGCTTGACGCCGCGCTCGAGCACGATCTCCTGGCTCAGCAGCTTCAGGCGCTCGGGGTCGATGGTGGGCGACCAGGTGACGATGCCGTGGTAGGCGGCCGTGCGCTGCGACCAGTGCGCCGCCTTGGCCGGGTTCTGGCTGCCCCAGTCGGCGTGCGGCGGGCCGGCCACGGCGTCGGCGGGCAGGCGATCGAACAGCTCCTCGGCAAAGCCGCGGATGACGAGCTGGCCCTGCCAGTCGGTCATGCGGTCGATCCAGATGACGAGGCCGCCGGTGGACAGGCCGCCGAGGTGGTTGTAGCGCTCGAGCAGCGTGACGCTGGCGCCCTCCTTCGCGGCGGCGGCGGCCGCCGCGGTGCCCGAAGGCCCGCCGCCCACGACGAGCACGTCGCAGCGGTGGTAGATGGGCAGGCGGCGGCCGGGTTCGTCCCAGAAGCCCCAGTCGGGGCGCGCGGGGCTCTTGCCGTCAACGAGGTCTTCTCGCTCGAAGACGTCGGAGCAGAGGATGCGCTCGTCGCTGCGCTGCGTGGTTCTCATGGCTGGCGTGGTTCTTTCACTTCGGATCGACGAGCACGGCGCCCTGCGTGAGCGGGCACCGACGCTGTGGTGGATTCTGCAACCAGCTAACATCGTTCGACATGCCCACAGTGAGCAGCCTGCGCATCGCCATCGTCGGCGGCGGCCTCGGTGGCCTGGCCGCCGCGCTCTTCTTGCGCCAGGCCGGCGTGCATGCCACCGTGTACGAGCAGGCGAGCGCGCTGCGCGAGGTGGGCGCCGGCCTCGTCGTGCCGCCGAACATGGTGCGCCCGCTGGCGCGGCTGGGCCTGGCCGGCAAGCTGCCCGAGTTCGCCGTGCGGCTGGAGGCGGCCTGGGAGTTCCGCCGCTGGCAGGACGCGCGCGTGCTCTCGGTGCAGCCGATGGGCGACGAATGCGAGCGCCTGTACGGTGCCGCCTGCTACGTGGCGCACCGCGCCGACCTGCTGGCGCTGCTGCAGCAGGCTTTGCCCGAAGACCAGCTGCGGCTGGACCACCGCTGCGTCGGGCTGCGCCAGGACGCGGGCGGGGTGGAGCTGACCTTCGCCCACCGCGGCGGCGGCCGCACCAAGGTGACGGCCGATGCCGTCGTCGGCGCCGACGGCATCCACAGCGCCGTGGGCCCGACGCTGCAGGCCAACGCGGAGCCGCGCTTCGCCGAGCTGTGCGCCTTCCGCTTCCTCGTGAACGCCGAAAGCGCGCCGGCGGCGGCGCTGCGGCCGGTGCAGACGCTGTGGCTCGGCCCCGGCCGCCACCTCGTGCACTACCCCATCTCCGGCGGCCGCCTGGTCAACGGCGTGGCCATCGTGCCCGCCGGCGAGTGGCGCACCGAGTCGTGGACGGCCGAAGGCAGCGTCGACGATCTCGTGGCCGAGTTCGGCGGCTGGCACGAAGACGTGCAGCGCCTGCTCGCCGCGGCCACCGAAACGAAGCGCTGGGCCCTGTACGACCGCGACCCGCTCGAGCGCTGGACGCACGGCCGCGTCACGCTGCTCGGTGACGCCGCGCATGCCATGCTGCCCTTCTTCGCACAGGGCGCGGCGCAGGCGATCGAGGATGCGGAGGCGCTGGCCGCCTGCCTGTGCAGTGCCGATGCCGCCGCGGCGCCGGCGGCCCTGCAGCGCTACGAGGCGATGCGCCGGCCGCGCGCGAGCGAAGTGCAGCTGATGAGCCGCGGCCGCGAGATCCGCAACCACCTGCCCGACGGCGCGCTGCAGCGCCAGCGCGACCTGGAACTGGCGCACGGTGAGCCGCTGCGGCAAAGCGCCTGGCTGTATGGGCACGATCCGGAGCAGGGCGCGACCCACGCGTCGGGTTGAATGGCCGGCGCGGACCAGCCGCGCCCACGCACCTGGCGAACGCTTGACGCTGCGCAAATCGCAGCGATACGGGCGGCGTCCTTGACTCAGTTCAAGGAAGACCCTGCGGGCTGGATCAAGGATCGCGGCGCCCTGCCATTGCACGAGATCCGAAGTGCCAACCACCGCCGATCCCCGCCCATGCCACCAGGCCGGTGACCTGCTTCGCCTGGCGCGGCTGACGTTGTCGTCCGCCGCAATGGCGCTGCTCGCCACCGGCCCGGTGGCCGCCGAGCCGCCGTCGGCGCTGCGCCAGCAGCAACTGTTGCGCATGGTGCGCCAGGACTGCGGCGCTTGCCACGGCATGCAGCTCACCGGCGGCCTCGGGCCGGCGATCACCCCGCCGGTGCTGGCCGAGCGTGGCGGCGTCGCGCTGGTCTACGCGACCATCTGGTACGGGCGCGCAGGGACGCCCATGCCACCTTGGCGCGGCTTGCTGACCGAAGCGGAGGTGCGCTGGATGTCGCAGCGGCTGGTCGAGGGCCTGCCGCCCGAGGGCCAGCCGTGAAGCGCCGCCACTTCATCGCCGGCACCGGCGCGATCTCGCTCGCCGGGTGCGCCGCGCTGCCCGAGCCGGTGGGCACCGGTGACCTGGGTCTGGTGGTGGAGCGCGCCAGTGGCAGCCTGCTGGTCGTCAACACCAGCCGCCCGGCGGTGCTGGGTCGCATCGAGGGGCTGGGCGACCTGTCGCACGCGTCCATGGTCTTCTCGCGCGACGGCTTGCGTGGCTATGTCTTCGGCCGCGACGGCGCACTCACGCGCGTCAACCTGCTCACGCGCCGCGTCGAGGCGCGCGTGATGCAGGCCGGCAACTCGATCGGCGGCGCCATCTCGCAGGACGGCCGCCTGGTGGCGGCGCAGAACTACCTTCCTGGTGGCGTCAAGGTCTTCGACGCCGCCACGCTCGAACTGCTGGCCGACATCCCGGCGCTGGACAGCAGCGGCAAGCGCTCGCGCGTGGTCGGGCTGGCCGACCTGCCCGGGCACCGCTTCATCTACGCGCTGTTCGACGCCGACGCGATCTGCATCGTCGACCTGTCCAACCCCAAGTCGCCGCAGGTCACGCGCTTCGACGGCATCGGCCGCCAGCCCTACGACGCGCTGGTCACGCCCAATGGCCGGCACTACGTCGCCGGGCTGTTTGGCGAGGACGGGCTGGCGGTGCTCGACCTGTGGGATGCGCGGCCCCAGGTGCGCCGCGTGCTGGCCGGCTACGGCCGGGGCCAGGAGCCGCTGCCGGTGTTCAAGATGCCGCACCTGCGCGGTTGGGCCATCGCTGGTGGCCAGGCCTGGTTGCCGGCCATCGGACGCCACGAGGTGCTGGTGGCCGACACCGAGCACTGGGCCGAGGTCGGCCGCGTCGCCGTCGCCGGGCAGCCGGTGTTCGTCATGGCGCGGCCCGACGGGCGCCAGGTGTGGGTCAACTTTGCGCTGCCGGACTACCACAAGGTGCAGGTCATCGACACGCGCAGCCGCCGTGTGCTGCACACGCTGGAGCCGGGGCGCGCTGTGCTGCACATGGAGTTCACGCCGCGCGGCGAGTCGGTGTGGGTCAGCGCGCGTGACGACAACCGTGTTCTGGTCATCGACACGGCCAGCGGGCGCACCACCGCCTCGCTCGAGGCCAAGGCGCCCAGCGGCATCTTCTTCACCGCGCGCGCCGCGCGCATCGGGCTGTGAGCCGCATCGCCGACCGCTGGCGGGGCTTCGACGGCGTCGACCAGCGCTTGCTCAACGACTGGCAGCGCGGCTTTCCGCTCGTGCGCGAGCCCTTTGCCCGACTGGCGCTCGAACTGGACATCGGCGTCGACGCGGTGCTCGGTCGGCTGCACCGGCTGCACCAGCGCGGCGCCTTCAGCCGCATCGGCGGCACCTGGGCCGCCGGGGCCGGTGGGGCGGCGCTGCTGTGCGCCTACCCGGTGCCGGCCGAGCGCCTGGATGCGGTGGCGGCCCTGGTCTCGGCCCACCCCGGCGTCAACCACAACTACGAGCGCGAGCACCGGTACAACCTGTGGTTCGTGATCACCGGTGCCGATGCGCAGCAGGTGGCCGGCCAGGTCGACGCACTTGACACGGCCGCCGGGCTTGTCGCACTGCGGCTGGTGATGGAACGCGCCTACCGCATCGACCTCGGCTTCGACCTGCGGCGGCGACTGGCCGAGCCGCAAACGCGCGCGCCGTGCCGCGTGACACCGGTGGCGGCGGCCGACCGGCCGCTGGCGGCCTGGCTCGAAGGCGGGTTGCCGCTCGTGCCGCGGCCCTTCGATGCGGCCGCCCGTGCCTGTGGCCGCAGCGGGCCCGAGGTGCTGGGCACGCTGGGCCATTGGCTCGAGGCCGGTACGTTGCGCCGCCTGGGCGTGGTCGTGCGCCACCACGAAGTGGGCTTCGCGCACAACGCGATGACGGTCTTCGACGTCGGCGACGACCAGGTCGACGCGGCCGGCGCGCTGCTGGCCGCCTGCCCCGGCGTGACGCTCGCCTACCGCCGCTGCCGCGCGCCGGGCTGGCGCTACAACCTCTTTGCCATGGTGCATGGTCGCGACCGCGTTGAAGTGCGCCAGGCCGTGGCTGCCGCTGCCGAGGCTGCGGGGCTGCAGGACCGCCCGCACGAGCTGCTTTTCAGCCGCCGGCGCTTCAAGCAGCAGGGCGGGCGCTACTTTGCCCAGGCGGCCGGCGCGGCCGGCGCGGCCGGCGCGCCCGCAGCGGAGCCGGCCCATGCCTGAAGACCTGTCGTGCACCGACCGGCGCCTGATCCAGCGGCTGCACGGCGACCTGCCGCTGCTCGAGCGGCCCTACGCCGCGGTCGGCGCCGAGCTGGGGCTGGCCGAGGACGAGGTCATCGCCAGGCTGCAGCGGCTGCTGGCCGACGGCGTGCTCACGCGCTTCGGGCCGCTGTTCCAGATCGAACGTGCCGGCGGCTGTTTCGTGCTGGCCGCGATGGCGGTGCCCGCCGAGCGCTTCGACGCTGTGGCCACTGCCGTCAACGCACGCCCCGAGGTGGCGCACAACTACCGGCGCGAGCACCGGCTCAACCTGTGGTTCGTGGCCGCTGCCACCAGCCCCGAAGCGGTGGAGGAGGCCATGCGGGCCATCGAGGCCGACACCGGCCTGCCGGTGCTGCGCTTCCCGAAGGAGCGCGAATTCTTCGTCGAACTGAAGCTGCCGCTCGGCGCCCCGAGGCACGAGGCCGACCATGCCGCTGGATGACTTCGATCGTCGGCTGATCGCCGCCACGCAAGCCGGCCTGCCGCTGGTGCCGCGGCCCTACGACGCCGTGGCCGAGCAACTCGGCTGCAGTGGCGATCGCGTGCGAGAGCGCCTGGCCCGGATGCTCGAACAGGGCCTGGTGCGGCGCATCGGTGCGGTGCCCAACCACTACCGGCTGGGCTTCACCGCCAACGGCATGACGGTGTGGGACGTGGCCGACGAGGCGGTCGATGCCCTGGGCGCCGCGGTGGGCGCGCTGCCCGGCGTCAGCCACTGCTACCGGCGGCCGCGCCGCCTGCCCGATTGGCCCTACAACCTGTTTGCGATGCTGCACGGCCGCACGCGCCAAGAGGTCGAGGCTCAGCGACTGGAGTTGCGCGAGTTGCTCGGCCGCCATTGCCGCGCCGACGACATCCTGTATTCGAGCGCCATCCTGAAGAAGACCGGGCTGCGCCTGGGAAAGGCCTGAGCATGTTCCGAATCTCGCAATACATGCGTGACCTGGCCGCGGCCGAGCGCGACGGCGCCTACCCGGCTGTACGCCACACCCGGCCTTCGGGCCCGGTGGTGATCTGGAACCTGATCCGCCGCTGCAACCTGACCTGCAAGCACTGCTACGCGCTGTCGGCCGACCACGACTACGCCGGCGAGCTGAGCACGGCCGAGGTCTTCACGGTGATGGACGACCTCAAGGCCTACCGTGTGCCGGTGCTCATCCTCTCGGGTGGCGAGCCGCTGCTGCGGCCCGACCTGTTCGAGATCGCGGCGCGCGCCAAGGCGATGCGCTTCTACGTGGGGCTGTCGAGCAACGGCACGCTGATCGACGCAGCGATGGCCGACCGTGTCGCCGCTGCCGCCTTCGACTACGTGGGCATCAGCCTCGACGGCATCGGCGCCGTGCATGACCGCTTCCGCCGCCAGGCCGGCGCCTTCGACGCCAGCCTGGGCGCCGTGCGCGAACTGCTGGCGCGCGACGTGAAGGTCGGTCTGCGCTACACGATGACGGCGCTCAACGCCGGCGAGCTGCCAGCCCTGCTGCGGCTGATGCGCGACGAGGGCGCGCAGAAGTTCTACTTCTCGCACCTCAACTACGCTGGCCGAGGCAACATCCACCGTGCCAAGGACGCGCACTTCGCCGCCACCCGCGAGGCCATGGACCTGCTGTTCGACACCGCCTGGGCCGATGCCCACGCCGGCATCGACCGCGAATACGTCACCGGCAACAACGACGCCGACGGCGTCTACCTGCTGGCCTGGGTGCGGCAGCGGCTGCCGCGCTGGCACGGCGCGCTGCGCCAGCACCTGCAGGCCTGGGGCGGCAACGCCAGCGGCGTGGCGGTGGCCAACATCGACAACCTGGGCGTGGTGCACCCCGACACCATGTGGTGGCACCACTCGCTGGGCAGCGTGCGCGAGCGGCCGTTCTCGCAGATCTGGGCCGACGAGAGCGACGCACTGATGGCCGGGCTGAAGCGCCGGCCGCGGCCGCTGCAGGGGCGCTGCGCCGATTGCGCGGCGCTGGCCGTGTGCGGCGGCAACACGCGCGTGCGTGCGCAGCAGACCAGCGGCAACCCATGGGCGCCGGACCCGGGCTGCTACCTCGACGACGACGAGATCGAGCGGGCGTGGGCCGGGGCCGAACGGCCCCTGCCGCTGCCGGCCTGACGAGCACGAACAGGCAGAGCCAAACCATGAAGAACTGGACCGACATGACCTGGCGGGTGCTGCTGGCCGGTGGCTTGCTGGGCATGGGGATGGAAATGGCCGTGGCGCAGACGCCGACGCCGCCGCCCACGCCGCCGGCCCCCGAGACGCTCTACCAGGAGCATTGCGCCGTGTGCCACCACCCGCAGCGCACCGGCGCCATGGGCCCGGCGCTGCTGCCCGAGAGCCTGTCGCGGCTGCGTCGACCCGAAGCGGCGCGTGTCATCGCGCAGGGCCGCGTGGCCACGCAGATGCCGGCCTTCCACGAAAAATTGTCGGCCGATGAGCTCCAGGCGCTGGCCCAGTGGATCTACACGCCGGTGGTGCCGGTGCCCACGTGGACCGACACCGACATCCGCAACTCGCGCGTGGAGACGGCCGATGCGAGCACCTGGCCGGCCAAGCCGCAGTGGCGCGCCGACCCGATGAACCTGTTTGTCGTCGTCGAGGGCGGCGACCACCACATCTCGCTCGTCGATGGCGACCGCTTCGAGGTCATCCATCGCTTTCCCAGCCGCTACGCGCTGCACGGCGGACCGAAGTTCACGCCCGACGGGCGCTTCGTCTACTTCGGCTCACGCGACGGCTGGGTCACCAAGTACGACCTGTGGAACCTGCAGGTGGTGGCCGAGGTGCGCGCCGGGCTGAACATGCGCAACGTCGCCGTCAGCGGCGACGGCCGCTGGGTGATGGCGGCCAACTTCCTGCCGCAAAGCGTGGTGCTGTTCGATGACCAGTTGCGTCTGGTGCGCAGCCTGCCGACCACGGCCGCCGACGGCAAGACGACCTCGCGCGTGTCGGCGGTCTACGACGCGACGCCGCGCAAGAGCTTCGTTGCGGCCATGAAGGACACGCCCGAGATCTGGGAGATTGCCTGGGACGGCAGCCGCGTGCGCCGCACGGTGCTGGACGAGCCGCTGGACGACTTCTTCTTCGATCAGAGCTACCGCCACGCCATGGGCGCCACGCGCAAGCGTGCCGACGGCACGGCCGGGGCGCAGGTGGTGGACCTGGAGGCGCAGCGCAAGGTGGCCGAGCTGCCCATCGCCGGCATGCCGCACCTGGGCTCGGGCATCACCTTCGCGTGGAACGGCACCACGGTGCTGGCCAGTCCCAACCTGGAGAGCGGCAGCATCGACGTGATCGACATGAAGACCTGGAAGCCGGTGCGCAGCATCGCCACGCCGGGACCGGGCTTCTTCATGCGCAGCCATGAGAAGACGCCTTATGCCTGGACCGACTCGATGATGAGCCCTGCGGGCAAGGACACGCTGACCATCGTCGACAAGCGCACGCTGGAGGTGGTGGCGCGTGTGCGCGAGCCCGGCCGAACCCTGGCGCACATCGAGTTCTCGAAGGACGGCCGCCATGCGCTGGCCAGTGTCTGGGAGATGGACGGCGCGCTGGTGGTCTACGACGCCGAGACCTTCCGCGAGGTCAAGCGGTTGCCGATGAGGCGGCCGGTGGGCAAGTACAACGTCTGGAACAAGATCACCCGCTCCGAGGGCACGTCGCACTGACGGCCACCGTGCCGCACGGCGCAGCGGCGTGCGGCACGTTGCGGTCCCGGCCCTGCAGGCGCTCAGCCGAGCCGGAACGAATCGAGGATGGATGCTGCGGCGCTCGGCGCCTGGCGGCCGAGCGTCTGGTGCAAGGCCACCACCTCGCCAACGACGATCAGCGCCGGCGGACGCACGGCCGTCTTCGTCGCCAGTCCGGGCAGGGTCTGCAGCGTTCCGGTGACGGTGCGCATCGTCGGGCGCGCGATGTTCTCGACGATGGCCGCCGGCGTGCCGGGTGCGCGGCCATGGGCCGTCAGCTCGCGGCAGATCGCGGACAGCGCCCCCACGCCCATGTAGATGACCACGGTCTGGTGCGGCCGCGCCAGCAGGTCCCAGTCGAGCGCCGTGGCGTGGCCGTCGGCGCGCAGGTGACCGGTGGCGAAGACCAGGGTCTGTGCATGGTCGCGGTGCGTCAGCGGGATGCCCGCCAGCGCGCCGGCGCCTTGCGCGGCGCTGATGCCGGGCACGACGTCGAAGGGGACCCCAGCGGCGGCCAGGGCCTCGGCCTCCTCGCCGCCGCGGCCGAAGATGTAGGGGTCGCCGCCCTTGAGGCGCAGCACTGGGCGACCGGCCTGCGCCAGCCGGATCATCAGCTCGATGATCTGTTCCTGCGGGAGGGTGTGGCGGCCGGCGTGCTTGCCCACGTCGATGCGGTCGGCATCGGCCGGCACCAGCGCCAGGATCTCGTCGCCGACCAACTGGTCGTACAGCACGACGCGCGCCTCGCGCAGCGCGCGCCAGGCCTTGACGGTGAGCAACTCGGGGTCACCCGGGCCCGCGCCGACCAGCGTCACGCGCGCCGCGCAGCCGGGCTCCGGCGCGGCGGAGGAAGTGAAGCGAAGGGGCTCGAGCAGGGCGGTCAAGCGGTGGCTCCCCATGCGGGTGAACGAACGATGACGATGCTGGCCCGGCCCTGCCGGCGCTGCCTTGAAGTGGTTCAAGGCAGCGGCCGGCCTGCCGCCCCCGCTGCAGCGGAGGCGCGACCTGGGACCGGCGCAGGGTGAACCGCTGCGGCGGAGCGCGTGGCGGTACGGTCACGACGGCGGGCTCTCCCGGGCGCCCGGCGCCGGGTGAAAAGGGGCAGGTTTGTTCCGTTCCTCGACGCTTCGGGACCGCCCGCTTGTGCGGCAATGCGAGGCATCCAGAAACTGCCTTCGACAGAGCCAATCATGATCGACCCGAGTGCTGCCGGCCCCGCCTTGGTACGAGGTCCCGGGGCCAACGACTCCGGCGCGGGAAGCTGGGCCTTCTTCCGCTACCACGGCATCTGGGCACCCGGCGTGCGGCTGTTCCGCGCCATCGGTTTCAAGACGAAGGCGCTCGTCATCACGATGGCCTTCCTGCTGCCGATGGGGTTGCTGGGCTGGTCGTACTACCGTGACAAGGCAACGGCGATCGAGTTCTCGGCCCGCGAACGCCTGGGCGTGGAGTACACGCGTCCGGTGCTGGCACTGGTGCCGCTGTTGCAGACGCAGCGGCGCCTTGCGCTGGGCGAAGCCGCCAAGGGCAGCGCGGACCCGGCCGTGGCCGACGCGCGGCGCGCCGTCGAAGCCGGGTTGGCCAGGCTCGCGGAGGTCGACGCGCGCCTCGGCGCCGGCCTGAAGACGCAGAAGGTGTTCGAGGCCTTCCGCGCGGCGCTGAAGGCGCTGCCCAGCCACACCGCCGGCGTGAACGAAGTCCTGGCGGCCCACAACAAGGGCGTGGAGTCGCTGCTCGCGCTGCTGTCCGCCGCCATCGACAACTCCAACCTCACGCTCGACCCCGACCTCGACACCTACTACCTGATGGACGGCAGCTACGGCGCCATGCCGGCGATGGTGGAGGCCACCGCGCAGCTGCGTGACATCGCTGCCGCGGTCGCCGCCGGCGCGCCGGCGGACGACAAGATCTTGAAGGCGATCCACTTCAGCGAGACCGCCGGCGACATCGGCGACGCCCGTCTCGTGGCCGCGCTCGAGAAGATCTACTCCGTGCACCCGGACTTCAAGGGCGCCTTCGGCGCCGAGCCGGCACGGCAGGCGATGCACTCCTTTCACGAGCTGGTCGACGATCCGAAGGACGCGCAGAGTGTGACCATCGCCGGCGACGCGGCCCTGCAGGGCCTGCTCGCGCTGCAGGCCAAGATGGTCGACAGGCTCGACGGGCTGCTGGCAGCTCGGGTGAGCGGCTTGCAGGGCAACCGGGCAATCGTCACCACGGTGCTGGTGTTGAGCCTGCTCCTGGTGGGCTATCTCTTCATCTCGTTCCGTCGCGTGCTCGATGGCGGCCTGCGCGAGGTGGCGCACCACCTCGGCGCGATGCGCGACGGCGACCTGACGACGAAGCCACGTCCCTGGGGCTCGGACGAGGCGGCGCAACTGATGCACTCGCTGGCCGAGACCCAGCAGTCGATGCGGCGCATCGTCTCCCAGGTGCGCGGCGCGTCGGACTCGATCGTCACCGCCAGCACCCAGATCGCCACCGGGGCGGGCGACCTGTCCTCGCGCACCGAGCAGTCGGCGGCCAACCTGCAGCAATCGGCCTCGGCGATGGAGGAAATCGCCGCCACGGTGAGGAAGATGTCGCAAGCCTCCGGCGAGGCCTCGGAGATCGCGCGCGACAACGCCGCCGTGGCCAGCCGCGGCGGCCAGATCGTCGCCACGATGGTGACCACGATGGAGGAGATCCAGGTCTCGTCGCAGAAGATCGGCGACATCATCGGCACCATCGACGGCATCGCCTTCCAGACCAACATCCTGGCCCTCAACGCAGCGGTGGAGGCGGCGCGCGCCGGCGACGCGGGGCGCGGCTTTGCCGTCGTCGCCTCGGAAGTGCGGCAACTTGCGCAGCGCTCGGCCGACGCGGCCCGCGAGATCAACACGCTCATCGGCACCAGCGTGGCGAACGTCAACGCGGGGGCCGGCGTCGTGCGCGAGGCCGGGCAGACGATGCAGGGCATTGTCGAACGCGCGAAGCGCATCGACGCGCTACTGGCCGACATCGCCACCGGCGCGCGTGAGCAGGCCACCGGCGTGGGCCAGACCACGCTGGCCGTGCAGGAACTGGACACCACGACGCAGCAGAACGCTGCGCTGGTGGAGCAGACGGCCGCCGCCGCCACCAGCCTGAAGGACCAGGCCCGCGGCCTGGCCGGCGAGGTGGCGAAGTTCCGCCTACCTTGACGCTCGACAGGCGAGGTGGCGCCGGTGCACCGACGCCAGGTCGACCTCCGGCATGTGCGTGGCCACGAGCGCCAGCACCTCGGCCTCCAGGGCGTGCAGCGCATCGAAACCTTCGCGCGGCGGCGCCGAGAGCAGCTGCTCCATCCGCGCGACGAGGTTCTCCGGTGCGAGCGTCAGCTTCTGCGCCAGGCGCTGCTGCAGCGCCCGTCCCACCGGCGACCGGTTTCGTCGCGCCGGGAGTCGCCTCGGCCGCGGCCCTTGGGCTCGGCACGGTAAGGGCATGCCGCCCAGGCGCGGCCGCTTCGACCCGAACAGACGCCCGAAGTTCTGGGGGTATCCACCCCGTGCCATCGGCGCTAGGGTGCGCCCCCTCACTTGCTCCAAGCCCTGGAGGCCCATGCCATGGCGACACGCAACGACCCGCCCTTCCGCCTGCCGATCAAGCTTGACAGCACCAGCAACGGCGAGTTCGAGCCGATCCCGCTGTCACCGGTGGAGCGACATGCCAACCGCGTGGCGGTGGTCGACACGGCCGATGCGGCGCAGCGCCTGGGGCAGGGCCGGCGCAGCTACCTCGCCAGTGCCTGCGGCGCGGCGGCGACGCTGCTCGCCTTCGACCACGTGTTTGCCGCCGCCGGCCTCACCGGCGGGCGTTACGTGGTGCCGCGTGAGGCCGCCTTCGATGCGCAGCTGGCCCAGGCCACGGTGGGCGGCGACGAGTTCGTCTTCGACGTGCAGTTGCACCATGTGACGCCCGCTGGCGCATGGCGCAAGAACGCGCCTGGCATGGAGCGCGCGCTGCGCGGCCTGCCCCACGCCGGGTGCGGCGAGAGCGACACGCTGCAGTGCTTCTCGCGCGAGCGGCTGCTCAAGGATGTGTTTCTCGACAGCGACACGAGCATGGCGGTGCTCTCGCACGTGCCGGCGCTGACCGCGAACAACCCGCTCTCGCACGAGGAGGCGCTGGCCACCAAGCGCGTGCTTGACGCACTCGACGGCACCGAGCGGCTGCTGCTGCACGCCCGGGTGCATCCGGCCGAGCCCGGGGCCCTGGAGCGCATGGCGGAACACGCCGAGAGCACGCTCCTGGCCGGCTTCAAGACCTACACGCAGTTCGACCCCACGCCCGGCGGACCCGGCGGCTGGTGGCTCGACGACGAAAAGCTCGGCATCCCGATGATCGAGCAGGCGCGCAAGCTCGGTGTGCGCAACATCTGCGTGCACAAGGGCATCCTGCTGTCGCCGGCCGGCACGCAGTTCGCGGGCTGCCGCGACATCGGCGTGGTGGCCCGGCGCTACCCGGACATGAACTTCATCGTCTACCACGCGGGCTACCTGACGCAGCGGCCCGAGGGGCCGTTCGACCCCGCGCGCGCCGGCGGTTTGACGGGCGTGGACGACCTCGTGAGCGCGCTGCGCGCCAACGGCATCGCGCCCAACGGCAACGTCTATGCCGAGCTCGGCACCACCTGGCGCCTGGTGATGCGCAACCCCGAGGTGGCGGCCCACCTGCTGGGCAAGCTGCTCGTGCACGTGGGCGAGAACAACGTGCTGTGGGGGACCGATTCCATCTGGTACGGCAGCCCGCAGGACCAGATCCAGGCCTTCCGCACTTTCCAGATCTCGCCCGAATTCCAGGAGCGTTACGGCTACCCGGCGCTGGGTGCCGAGCTCAGGCGCAAGGTGTTCGGCCTGAACGGCGCACGCGTCTACGGCCTCAGGCCCGAGGCGCTGCGGCCCAGGCTCGAGCGCGACCGCGTGGGCAAGGTGCGCGCCGAGTACCGGCCGAGGGCCGACCCGAGCTTCGAGACGCACGGGCCGACGACGCGGCGCGAGTTCATGGCCTTGCGCCGGCGGGCCGAAGCCGCCTGACGGCGTTGCGCATCGAAGTCGTGGCGCGCCGAGGCCGCCGGGCGATCGGCTCCGCGAATGTCCTCTTTGGGTGGCCAGCTTCGCTGGTCCCCCCAATGCCCCCTTGATTTCGCTGTGCCGATCGCCCGCCGTCCTCGGCGTGGCACCGGCATTCGTCTTCGACGATGGCATGCCGCCGCGGGTGCCGGATCGGGCCGATGGGGCGCCCTGCGCAGCGGAATCAAGGGGGCATTCGGGGGCCCTGCGAGCTTGCGAGCCGGGCCGCCGAAAGAGGACATTCGCGGAGCAGGGCACCCCGCCGGCCCGATCCCGCCACCGCCCGTGAAGTGCGATCTTGATCAGGCCAATCCTCAAGACCCGATCGGTCGATCGGGAAGTGGCATCAAGCGGGCGGCAGGAACAGCGCCGGGTCTACCGACTGCGCGTTCAGGTAGACGCTGAAGTGCAGGTGCGGCCCCGTGACGCGGCCGGTGGCGCCCACCTTGCCCACCGGGGCGCCGGCGGCCACGCGCTGGCCGCGCTCGGCGTCGATGGCCGAGAGGTGGCAATAGAGCGTGAGGAAACCCTGCCCGTGGTCGACGATGACGGTCTGGCCGTTGAAGAAGTAGTCGCCGGTATCCAGCACCTCGCCTTCGGCGGCACAGAGCACCGGCGTGCCCGTGGGCGCGGCGATGTCCATGCCGTTGTGCGGGCTGCGCGGTTGGTTGTTGAAGACCCGGCGCAGGCCGAAGGACGACGAGCGCGGCCCGCTCGTCGGCATCACCAGGCGCAGCGTGGCCGGTTCGCGTGCGGCGCTGAACTGGCGCAGCACCGCGCCCAGGTGCGCGCGCTCGCGCTCGTAGCGCTCGAGGTCTTCCTTCGAGAGCTCCACGTGCCGCGGCGCGACGGACAGGCGCTGCTCGGCGTATTGCTTGCCCTGCAGCGAGAAGGCGACGCGGCGCTCGCGGCCGTCGGCCTCGCGCACGACAAGCGACTGCGCCTGCGCCGGGTCGGCGGCAAGACCGATGCCGATCACCGCCACCCAGGCCTCGCCGCGCGCACGCACAAGCACCGGCCGCCCGCCGTAGGTGGCCGAGGGCCGGGGGCGGCCGGCGGCGCCGAGCTCCAGCAGCGCGACGCCGCCGGGCACGGCGGCGGCCTCGGGCCACTGCGCCCGCGCGACGGACGGAAGCGCCCCGAGCGAGGCAGGGCCGAGCGTGGCCAGAAAGGCGAGGGCGGAGCGGCGGTGCATCTGGGCATGGTAGCGGCACGTCGCGCGCCTGGACGCAACCCGGCTCACACCCGCGCCCGCCGCCGGCCCCACGCGCGCGGCCGTGCCTTCGGGCAGGGCCAGCCGCAGCTCGCTCTTGACCTCCTTGACGATGACGCGCAGGCCGAGGCCGATCTTCTTGGCGTCTTCCGACATGGCGTTCCTGGCGAAGGATTTGCTGCCAACCCGACGCCCGCGGGAGGGTCGGGACAGCACGCCGGCCTTTGCAGCGATAACCTCCCGCACCCGTTGCGCCTGCGGCAGCCGTGCCGGGGCCTGGAGACCGCCATGACCACCAAGACCCCCACGACCGCGACGGGCAATGCGCCACCGCCGACGCTCGCGCGGCCGAGCGCCCAGCTGTCCGACGCGCTGTGGGCCACGGCCGGCACCGTCTACCTCACCGGCACGCAGGCGCTGCTGCGCATCCTGCTCATGCAGCGCGCGTGCGACGCGGCGGCGGGGCTCGCGACGCGCGGCTTCGTCAGCGGCTACCGCGGCTCGCCGCTCGGCGCGGTCGACCAGGCCGTCTGGAAGGCCGGGACGAGGTTCACCGAACAGGGCATCCGCTTCCTGCCGGCCATCAACGAGGAGCTCGCCGCCACCGCGGTGCTCGGCACGCAGCGCGTGCAGAGCGACCCCGAGCGCGAGGCCGAGGCCGTCTTCGCGATGTGGTACGGCAAGGGCCCGGGCGTCGACCGCGCAGGCGACGCCATCAAGCATGGCAACGCCTATGGCAGCTCGCCGCTGGGCGGCGTGCTCGTGGTGGCGGGGGATGACCACGGCTGCGTCTCCTCGTCCATGCCGCACCAGAGCGACTTCGCCTTCCAGGCCTGGCACATGCCGGTGCTCTCGCCGGCCAACGTGGCCGACCTGATCGAGTTCGGGCTCTACGGCTATGCGCTCAGCCGCTACAGCGGCAACTGGGTCGGCTTCACGGCGCTCTCCGAGGTGGTGGAGAGCGCCGCGACGGTGGACCTGGACGTCATCGGCGAGCGTGCTGCGCGCTGGTTGGGCGCCGAGTCCGTGCGTGCCGCCACCGGCCACGTGCCGCCGGCCGACGGGCTGCACTACCGCTGGCCGGACCTGCCCTCGCTGCGCATCGAGACGCGCGCGCTCGACAAGCTGGCCGCCGCGGCGGCCTTCGCCCAGGTGAACTCGATCGACCGCGAGATCGTGGCCTCGCCGCAGGCGCGCGTGGGCATCGTCACCGCCGGCAAGGCGCACCTCGACTTCATGGAGGTGCTGCGGCGCCTGGAAATCTCACCCGAGGAACTGGCTGCGCACGGCGTGCGCGTGTTGAAGCTGGGGCTCACGTTCCCGATCGAGACCACGCGCATGCGGCGCTTCGCCGAGGGGCTCGAGCAGGTCCTCGTCATCGAGGAGAAGGGGCCCTCGGTCGAGCAGCAGATCAAGAACCTCTTCTACAACGCACCGGCCGGCACGCGTCCGCGCGTGCTGGGCAAGAGCGACGAAGACGGGCGCCCGCTCGTCTCGCCGGCCGGCGAGCTGCGGCCCTCGCGCCTCATCGAGATCGTCGCTGGCTGGCTGGCGCAGCACGACGCTGCCCTCGACCGGCGCCACCACGTGCGCGACTTCACTCCGCCCGCGCTGCTCAGCAATGCCGGCGATGCCGTGAAGCGCCAGCCCTACTTCTGCGCCGGCTGCCCGCACAACACGAGCACCAAGGTGCCCGAGGGCTCCCGCGCCTCGGCCGGCATCGGCTGCCACTTCATGGCGAGCTGGATGGACCGCAGCACCGCCGGGCTCATCCAGATGGGCGGCGAGGGCGTGGACTGGGTGAGCCACAGCATGTTCACGAAGGTGCCGCACATCTTCCAGAACCTGGGCGACGGCACCTACTACCACTCGGGCTACCTCGCCATCCGCCAGGCCGTGGCGGCGAAGGCCACGCTCACCTACAAGATCCTCTTCAACGACGCGGTGGCGATGACCGGCGGCCAGCCGGTGGACGGCGTGATCAGCGTCGATGCCATCGCGCGGCAGGTGGAGAGCGAGGGTGTCAAGCGCGTGGTGGTGCTCTCCGACGACATCGGCAAGTACGACGCGATGAAGGGCCGATTTCCGCCGGGCACCACCTTCCATGGCCGCGACGAGCTCGACGCCGTGCAGCGCGAGCTGCGCGAGGTGCAGGGCGTGACCGTGCTCATCTACGAGCAGACCTGCGCGGCCGAGAAGCGGCGCCGGCGAAAGAAGGGCGAGCTCGTAGACCCGGCGCGCCGCCTCTTCATCAACGAACAGGTGTGCGAGGGCTGCGGCGACTGCGGCGTGCAGAGCAACTGCGTGGCCGTGCTGCCGCACGAGACGGCCTTCGGCCGCAAGCGCCGCATCGACCAGACGGCCTGCAACAAGGACTACTCGTGCGCCAAGGGCTTCTGCCCGAGCTTCGTGAGCGTGATCGGGGGCAAGCTGCGCAAGCATTCGGGCATCCTTGGCCAGGACCGCGCTGCCTTCGAGCGCGCGGTGGTGGCCTTGCCGCTGCCCGAGCGGTGGCAATGGACGGGGCCGTACGACCTGCTCGTCACCGGCGTGGGCGGCACCGGCGTGGTGACGGTGGGCGCCTTGACGGCCATGGCCGCGCACCTCGACGGCCACGCGGCGAGCGTGCTCGACTTCATGGGCTTTGCGCAGAAGGGTGGCTCGGTGCTGAGCTTCGTGCGCCTGGCCGACCGGCCGGAGCGGCTGAACCAGGTGCGCATCGACGCGCAGCAGGCCGACGCCATCCTCGCCTGCGATCTCGTGGTCGGCGCCAGCCCCGAGGCGCTGCTCACGGTGCGGCACGGGCGCACGCGCATCCTTGCCAACGAGCACCCCATTCCCGTGGCCGAGAGCGTGCGCAACCCCGATGCCGACCTGCGCGTGGCGGCGATGCTGGACAAGCTGCGCTTTGCGGCCGGCGCCGAGCGCGTCGAGACCTTCGACGCGCAGGCGCTGGCGACCGACTTCCTCGGCGACAACGTCACCGCCAACGTGCTCGCTCTCGGCTACGCGTGGCAGCGCGGCCTCGTGCCGGTGAGCCTGGCGGCGTTGCAGCGCGCCATCGAGCTCAATGGCGTTGCCATCGAGGCGAACAAGCTCGCCTTCGCCCTCGGCCGCCTGGCCGCGGCCGACCCGGCTGCCTGCGGGCGCTTGCGCGAGGGCCACGCCGACGAGCCGGTGGCCGAGGAGTCGCTCGATGCGCTGATCGAGCGGCATGCCGCGCGCCTGACGGCGTGGCAGGACGCAGCATGGGCAGCGCGTTTTCGCAAGAGGGTGGCCACTGCGCGCGATCGCGAACTGCAACTCGGCGCGGATGCGTCGCTGCCCTTCACGCGCGCCGTGGCCATGAGCCTGGGCAAGCTCATGGCCTACAAGGACGAATACGAGGTGGCACGCCTGTACACCGAGGGTGGTTTCGAGCGGCAGTTGAGCGAGCAGTTCGAGGGTGACGTGAAGCTCGAGTTCCACATGGCGCCCCCGCTGATCGCGCGGCCCGGCCCGAACGGCGAGCCTCCGAAGAAGATCCGTCTCGGCACCTGGATGCTGCCGGCGATGAAGTGGCTCGCCAAGGGTCGCAGGCTGCGCGGCACCGCGCTCGATGTCTTCGGGCGCACCGAGGAGCGGCGCGTGGAGCGCGCGCTGATCGGCCGCTTCGAGGCGCGCGTGGCGGAGTTGCTGCCGCAACTCGCTGCGGAGAACCTGCCCGTGGCGGTGCAGGTGGCGCAGGTGCCGTTGTCGATGCGCGGCTACGGGCACGTGAAGCTGGCGAACGTCGCGCTCGCGTGCACGCGAGAGGCGGAGTTGCTGCATCGGCTGGATGCGGCCCGCTACCCGGCGCCGCCGCGGCTGGCGCAGGCGGGGCAGTTCAAGGGTGTGGTGGTGACGGCGGGGCGTTGATCCGTGCCTCGTCTGCGTCTGGCTGCGTTCGATCGTTGGCGCGGGCAAGGCCGCGCGCGGCCGCCGCGCGCCTGCGAATGCGCGACCGAGTCTACCCGGCGAACGCCCGAGGCTCCTCAGGCTCGCCCGCAACGCCAACCGGCTGCAACGCACACTGCCAATACCCCACGTCACGCCAAGCCCCGAACTTGAAGCCAACGTCGCGGAACACGCCCACCCGCTTGAAACCCACCGACTCGTGCAGCGCCACGCTGCCCTCGTTGGGCAGCGTGATGCCTGCGCAGGCCTGGTAGTAGCCGAGCGCGGCGAGCTCTCCGAGGAGCCGCCGGTACAGCCGCTGCCCCACCTTCCGGCCGCGGCAGTCCTCACGCACGTAGGCCGTCACGTCGACAGCCCAGCGATAGGCCGCACGCTCCCTGTGCTGGCTGGCATAGACGTAGCCATTGACCCGCCCGGAATCGTCCTCGCCCACGAACCACGGATAGCGCACCAGCGTGGTGGTGATGCGCCGCTCCATCTCGGCGACCGGCGGCGCCTCCACCTCGAACGAGATGGGCGTGTGCAGCACGATGGGGGCGTAGATCGCCAGCACGGCGGCGGCGTCCTGCGGCGTGGCGGTGCGGATTTTCATGCCGTCATTGTGCAAGGGCCATGCCGGGCCTGTCCGAGCCGCCTCGAGGCGAATGAGGTGGAGTGGTCTCCCCAGGGCCGGGGCGGGCCTGCCGCTACCATGCCGCGCCTTCGAACCAGCTTCCTCCAGGAGGATTGCATGCCCCTGCCCCATCGTCGGGCGTTTGGCCGCACCGCCGCGGTGCTCGCCGCCCTTGTCCTCTCCGCCTGCGCCGCGCCCACCTCCGTGGCCCCGGACATCTTCTCCAGCCGCGAAGCGCGTGCCCCCAGCCGCGAGGAGATGTGGTTCGTCTTCCTCGAGTCGGGCAAGACGGGCTTCACCGAGCGCACCGCCCTCGAGGCCATGCAGCGCGGCCACATCGCCAACTTCCAGCGCCTGTTCGGCGAGAAGAAGCTCTTCGCGGCCGGGCCACTCAAGGACCCCACCGAGTTCAAGCGCGGCATCGCCATCGTCAAGGCGGCTTCGCAGCAGACGCTGGCCGACTACTTCCAGCCCGACCAGTACGTGCGCGAGGGCTATCTGAAGCTCAACGCCGCGCCGGCCCTCGTCAACAAGCCTCTCGCCACCGAAGGCATCGACAGCAGCGGCGTCGAGGAAGTGCGTATCGCGCAGGTGATGCGCGGCGACAAGGTGCTGTCTTCCACCGAGGCCTCCGCGCAGCGCGCCATGCTGCAGCGCCTGGTGGACCAGGGCCCGTTCGGCGCCTGGTACACGCTCGAGGCGGGGCCGGTGGCCGAGGTGCTGTTCAGTCGCAGCAAGGACGACAAGGCGCTGCAGGCGGCGCTGGCGGCGCTGCCGGCCGTCAAGGGCGGCGCGCCCGTGGCCGTGTGGACCCAGTGGTTTGCCAAGGGTGTGCTGATGAAGTAGCCGGGCGAGCACCGCGCGTTCCGTGGCGGCCGCGCCCCGCGCCGCCTCATCGCGGCAGCGGCGTGCCCTGCGTGGAGCGCGTCGTCATCAGCGCCAGCAGCGCGGCCACCACGCGGTCCACGGTGCCGCGGTGCGCAGCGGTGAAGTCGAACGCATTGCGCACCCAGGCGTCGCGTCGCGGGTCGCCCGCCAGGCCGACGGCGCGCGACACGGCCTGCTGGATGTCCGCCGTGCGTTCGGCGGCGCCGGCGGCAATGGCGAGCGCCGTGACGTTCTCGTAGGCGCTCGTGTGCGGCCCGGCGAGCACCGGGCAGCCGCAGGCGGCCGCCTCGACGAGGTTCTGCCCGTAGTGCCGCGGGTGGAAGCTGCCGCCGAGCAGGGCCACGTCGGCCAGGCCGTAGTACATGGCCATCTCGCCGCGCGAGTCGCCGACCCAGACGTCGGCGCGCCGCACCTCCTCGGGCGGCACGCGGCTCCAGCTCGAGCGGCGGCGGACCATGAAGTCGCGCTCGCGCGCCTGGTACCAGACCTGCGCCACGCGCGAGGCCGAGCGCGGCACGATCACCAGCAACGGGCGCGGCGCGGGCAGCGCCTTCCAGGCGTCGAGCAACGGCGCCTCTTCACCCTCGCGCGTGCCGGCGGCCAGCACCACGGGCCTTTGCACCGTCTGCCGCCACTCGAGCCCCCGCGCAATGAGCTTCACCGGCGGCTGCACGTCGAAACGCAGGTTGCCGCCCACGCGCACCTGCTGCGCGCCGGCGCTGGCCAGCCGCTGCGCGTCGGCGTGGCTCTGCGCCAGCACGAGGGCCAGGGAACGCAGGCTTGGCGCATGCAGCACCCGCAGGCGCTGCATCTTCTGCAGTGCGGCGGCCGGAAGGCGCGCGTTGGCCAGCATCACGGGAACGCCTGCACGCGCGGCCTGCATCATGAGACTGGGCCGCTGCACGAGGTCCATCAGCACACCCACGCGCGGCTGGTGCCGCTTGAAGAAACGCCGCGTCGCGCCCAGGGTGTCGAAAGGCAGCCAGGCCTGCAGGTCACCCGGCTTCAGCAACTCGCGGCCATTGGCGCGGCCCTCGGCTTCGCCGTGCGTGATCAGGTAGCGCCAGCTCGGGTTGAGCTTGCGCAGCTCGGCCACCAGCACGCCGACCTCCTGCACTTCGCCCACCGTCTGGGCGTGCAGCCACAACACACCGGGCAAGGCGCGCGGGCCGCCCCAGGCGAGCCGCTCGTTCCATCGCAGGCGCCAGCCCCGATGCTCGCGCCCGCGCCACCACAGGTGTGCGAATCGAGCCGGCACCGAGAGGAGCACCAGCGCCGAGTGGATCCAGCGCGCGAAGGTGGCGATCAAGACGCGGCGGCGGCCGGGGCCGGCCTGCAGTAGAGCGGGTCGCGATTCTAGGGAGCCACCGCGGCGGCCTGGGCGCCGGCCGGGCATGCTCGCATTGACAGCCAGCGCCCGCCGCCAAGAATCCACGCGCTAACCCCCCAACCCGGTACCCCGCCATGCTGACTTCCACGACGCCGATCGCCGAACCTGCACTTCAGCCGCCGCGCCGCCGCCATCTGGCGGGGCGGGCTGCTCTGGCCGCTCTGGCCGCCTTCGCGCTGGCCCTGCCCTTCGGGGCGCTCGGCCAGGCCGGGACCTGGCCCGACAAGCCGGTGCGCTTTGTCGTGCCCTATCCGCCCGGCGGCGGCACCGATGTCATCGCGCGCATCGTGCAGGAGCGCTTCCAGGCCGCGCTCGGCCAGCCCGTCGTCATCGAGAACAAGGGCGGCGCCGGCGGCTCGGTAGGCACGGAGGTCGTGGCCAAGGCCGCTCCCGACGGCTACACGGTGCTCTTCACCCTCAGCTCGCACACCATCAACCCGGCCATCTACCCGAAGCTGCCCTTCGACACCGTGAAGGACTTCGAGCCGGTGGGCCTCGTGGCTTCCTTGCCGCAGATCCTGGTGGCGCACCCGGGCGTGCCCGTCGGCTCGCTCGGCGAGCTCGTGCCCATGCTCAAGGGCAAGCCCGGCGGCATGGCCTTCGCCTCCGTGGGCAACGGCTCGCCGGGGCATCTGGCGGGCGAGCTGTTCAAGCTGCGCACGGGTACCGACATGACCCACATTCCCTACAAGGGCGGCGGCCCCGCGGTCACCGACGTGATGGGCGGGCAGGTGCCCTTCCTCTGGGTCAGCATCCCGGCCGCGGCGCAGCACGTGAAGAGCGGCAAGCTGAAGGCGCTGGCGGTCTCCACGCTCAAGCGCAGCGCCGCGTTTCCCGACGTGCCCACGGTCAGCGAGGCCGGCGGTGGCGCGCTTGCCGGCTTCGAGGTCGACAGCTGGTACGCGATGTTCGTGCCCGCGAAGACGCCCAGGCCCATCATCGAGCGGTTGAACAAGGCGCTCAACACCGTGCTCGCCGACCCCGGCGTGCGCGAGCGGCTGTTGGCGCAGGGCAGCGAAGGTGTCGGCGGCACGCCCGAGGCGCTGGGCAAGATGGTGGCCGACGAACTGCCCAAGTGGGCCAAGCTGGTGAAGGACGCCGGCATCAAGCTGGAATGACGACCCCCATGGCCACCGCCCCTGCCCGCGGCGACGCGTCTGCCGAGGTGGTGCGGCGCGTCGGCGAGCTCGTGGCGCGGGCGCGCGCCGCGCAGCGCGTCGCCGAGGGGCACGACCAGGCACGCACCGACGAGCTCGTCGCCGCCGCCGGCTGGGCCATCATGGAGCCGGCCCGCTGCCGCGAGCTGGCCGAGCTCGCCGTGGCCGACACCGGCATCGGCAACGTCGAAGACAAGATCCGCAAGAACCACCGCAAGACGCTCGGCCTGCTGCGCGACCTGCAGGGCGCCAGGTCGGTGGGCGTGATCGCCGAAGATGCCGCGCGCGGCCTCGTCGAGATCGCGCGGCCCGTGGGCGTGGTGTGCGCGGTGACGCCTTCCACCAACCCGGCGGCGACGCCGGCCAACAAGATCATCAATGCGCTCAAGGGCCGCAACGCGGTGATCGTGGCGCCGTCGCCCAAGGGCTGGGCCACCTCGAAGCGGCTGCTCGATTTCGTGCACGCGCAGTTCGACCGCATCGGCGCGCCGCGCGACCTCGTGCAGGTGCTGCCCGCGCCGGTGGACAAGGCGAGCACGCTGGAGCTCATGCGCCAGTGCGACCTGGTGGTGGCCACCGGCTCCCAGGCCAATGTTCGCGCCGCTTATGCCAGCGGCACGCCGGCCTTTGGCGTGGGCGCCGGCAACGTGGCCGCGATCGTCGACGAGACAGTCGAGGACTTGGCCGACATCGAGGCTGCCGCCGACCGCATCACGCGCAGCAAGACCTTCGACAACGCCACGAGCTGCTCCTCCGAGAACAGCCTCGTGCTGCTCGATGCGGTGTACGAGCGTGTCGTCGCCGCCCTCGTGCGGCGCGGCGCCGCGCTGCTCGACGCGCCGCAGGTCGCGAAGCTGCAGGCGCTGATGTGGCCCGACGGCAAGCTCTCCTCGGCCGTCATCGGCCAGTCGGCCGCGGTGGTGGCCGAGCGTGCGGGCTTCGGCGCCATCGCCGCCGCGAAGCCGAGCATGCTGCTCGTGCCCCAACGCGCCGACGCGCAGGGCACCGGAATCGGCCCCGACCACCCCTATTCCGGCGAGAAGCTGTGCCCGGTACTGGCGCTCTATCGCGCCGCGAGCTTCGAGGCGGCGGCAGCCATCGTCGCGCGCCTCTACGCCTTCCAGGGCGCCGGCCACTCTGTGGGCCTGCACAGCAAGCGCCCAGAGCGCGCGCTGCAGCTCGGCCTCACGCTGCCGGTGTCGCGCGTCATCGTCAACCAGGCGCACTGCATCGCCACGGGCGGCAGCTTCGACAACGGGTTGCCGTTCTCGCTCAGCATGGGTTGCGGCACCTGGGGCCGCAACAACTTCTCCGACAACATGAACTACCGGCACTACCTGAACATCACGCGCATCTCGGTGCCCATCGCCGAACGCGTGCCGAGTGAAGACGAGGTCTTCGGCGCCTTCTTTGCGCGGTATGGCCGTTGAGCCGCCGGCCGGCGCCGCGCCGGCGTCGGTGTTCGATCTCGTCGAGCATGGCGCCGCGGCGTGGCCCGGGGCCATCTACGCGCTGGACGCCGAGGGCCGGCAGGCGCTCACCTACGCCAGGCTGGCGCGCGGCTGCCGGCAGGTGCAGGCGCGGCTGCGCGCACTGGGCAGCGAGCCCGGCGACACCGTCTCGCTGGTCATGCCCAACGGCCTGGCGACGCTGCAGTGGCTGCTCGGCGCCATGCATGGCGGCTGGTGCGTGAACCCGGTGAACCTGCTCTCGCAGCCCGAGCAGATGCGCTACGTGCTGGTGCATTCCGACTGCAAGGTCGTCCTCGCGAGCCCCGAGTGGGAGGCGCCGGTGCGCGCGCTGCTGCAAGGTGTCGACCGGCCGGTCGCGCTGGTCGTGGTCGACCCCGCGGCGCCGCTGACCGATGGGGCTGCCGATGCGCCCACCGGGGCGGCCGATGCCGCAGACGATGCCGCAAATCTTGCGGCACCCGCAAGCGAGGCCGGCCCGATGGCCGCGCCACCGCCCGCCGCCGACGCCGTGGCTTTGCTCATGTACACCTCGGGCACCACCGGCGTGCCCAAGGGCGTCATGCTCACGCAGGCCAACCTCGCGGCCAACGCACGGGCCATCAGCGCCGAACACGGCCTCGTCGCCGGCGACCGCGTGCTCGGCGTGCTGCCGCTCTATCACATCAATGCCTTCGCGGTGACGATGCTGGCGCCGCTGGCGCATGGCGGCAGCGTCGTGCTGCCGCCGAAGTTCTCGGCCACGTCGTTCTGGTCCTGGGCCACGGCGCACGGCTGCACGTGGATCAACGTGGTGCCGACGATGATCGCCTTCCTGCTCGAAGGCGCGGCCCCCGCGCGCGAGGCGCTCGAGCGCATCCGCTTCTGCCGCAGCGCCAGCGCCGCACTGCCGCCCGAGCACCACCGCGCCTTCGAGGCCAAATTCGGCATCGGCATCATCGAGACCATGGGCCTCACCGAGACGGTGGCGCCTGCGTTCAGCAACCCGCTCGATGCCACGCGGCGCAAGGTCGGCTCGGTCGGACGCGCCAGCGGCTGCGAGGCGCGCATCGTCGGCCGCGACCTGCAGCCCCTGCCCGATGGCGAGACCGGCGAGCTCGCCATCCGCGGCCCCAACGTCATGCGCGGCTACTACAAGAACCGCGAGGCGACGGCCGCTTCCTTCACGCCCGACGGCTGGCTGCGCACGGGCGACCTCGGCCACCGCGACGCCGACGGCTTCTTCTTCGTCACCGGCCGCATCAAGGAGCTCATCATCAAGGGCGGCGAGAACATCGCGCCGCGCGAGATCGACGAGGCGTTGCTGCAGCACCCGGCCGTGCTGGATGCCGCCGCGGTGGGCATGCCTGACAAGCACTATGGCCAGGAGATCCTCGCCTGCATCGTGCTGCGCGAGGGGCAGGCGGCCGATGCGGCCACCGAGGCGGCTTTGCGAGACTTCTGCGGCGAGAAGCTCGGCCGCTACAAGACGCCCAAGGTCTTCCGCTTCGTGAGCGAGCTGCCGCGCGGGCCCTCGGGCAAGGTGCAGCGGCTGAAGCTGCTCGAGCTGCCGATTTGAGGTAGCGGAGGCGCGCCAAGGACGCCGGGTGGTCGGCTTCGCGAATGTCCTCTTTGGGCGGACCCGCTTCGCGTGTCCCCCCAATGCCCCCTTGATTTCGCTGCGCCGACCACCCGTCGTCCCGATCCCGCCACGGTTCGCCAGAGTGCGCCCCACCCAGGCCCACTTCTGAGCAATCGCGAAGTGGTGCCAGTCGCCTCACGCGCCGCGAGCGGGCCAGGTGGCCGCATGCGTGCCCGGTGGCATCGACGGGCGCCGCCACCGGGCCGGCGTGGCGGAGAGCCGTGCCGAATGCCGCACCGCGACGAGGCGGCCGAAGCCGCTGTCGCGCTCTTCCGTGGCGCCCTCGAAACGAAGCGCTGGCGCCTGGGGCCCGCCCGGCACACGGCCGAGGCTGGCCAGCCAGCGTCCCACGCCGGCGAGCGACACCTGCACGTGCCAGCTGCCGCCCTCCTGCCGCTGGCGGCGCAATGCCGCTGCGGCGCCGAAGGCGAGCAGGAAGCCGGCGCCGAAGTCGAGCGCCGGCAGGCACAGCGTGCGTGGCTTCGCCTCGCCGAAGGCCTCGGCCTCCGCGACGTTGAGGCCGGTGGCGCTCTGCACCAGCGAGTCGAAGCCGCGCCGCGCCGCCCACGGGCCCGCCGTCCCGTAGGCCGAGAGCGACACGCAGACGATGCCGGGCCGCAGGCGTGCCAGCGCGTGCGGTCCGAAGCCGCGCCCGACGAGCGCGCCGGGCCGGTAGCCTTGCAGGAAGACGTCGCTCTCGCGCACGAGCGCGCGCAGGCGCTCGGCGTCCTCCTCGCGGCGCAGGTCCAGTTGCGCCGAGAGCTTGCCGCGGCTCGTGTCGGCCAGGGCCTCGATGTTGGGCAGGTGCGGGGCGTTGACGAGCAGCACGTCGGCACCATAGGCCGCCAGCGTGCGCCCGGCCACCGGTCCGGCGAGGATGCGGGTGAGCTCGAGCACCCGCAGGCTGCTTAGCGGAGCGGTGAAGGGGCCAGTGAAGGGGCCGGTGAAGGGACCCATGACGGGCGCGGTGGCAGCCGCGGCGGCAGGTGATGTGGGTGACCAGCCCCTGGGCGGCGCGTCGCCGATGCGCTCGATCGCCACCAGCGGTTGCGTGGCCAGCGCGGCGGCCTGAGGATGGGCCTGCCACTGCGTCGCGCTGCGCACGGCAGCGACGACGAGGCCGCGCTCGCTGGCGGCGGCTTCGAAGTCGAGCGCTGTCCAGCCGCGCAGCGCCGCCTCCACGGCCGCGCGCGGCGTCGCGGCGCCAGCGGGCAGGCCCAGCAGCTGCAGCACGCCGTCGCGGTGGTGCGCGAAGTTCGCGTGGACGCGCACCCAGCCCCCTTCGGCGGTGTCGCCCGCACAGCGGTAGAGGCCGGAGATCGGATCCCAGAGCTCCGGCCTGCGCCCATCGAGCGTGAAGTGGCAGGCCGCCTCGCGCACCACGTCGGCGGCATCGACGGTGACCGTCTGCGTCGGGCCGCCGTTCGCCGCGCCCAGCTCGGCCGCCGCGAGCGCCGCCGCGCCAAGGCTGGCCTGCAGCGCCGTGGCGATGGCGAACGACGAAGGCACCGCCGGCTCCGAGCCCGTGAGCTGCAGCCGTTCGAGCGCCGCCGGCGGCAGCCCGGCCTCGAGCCACAGCGCGCGTGCGGCGTCCACGGCTGCCGCGGGGCCTGTTTGCGGCTCGGCCGTCATGGCCTGCCCTTCGCCGGCACGGCGATGAATCGCTTCATGGGTTTCTCCTTCGGCAGCGCTTTCTCGCGCTGTGCCAGCATTCGACGGCGCGTCAGGGTGGCGCGTCAATCTTGATTGGCTCGATCCATGCCTGCGCGACCTGTTGCCGAAGAGACACCCGACTGGCTGGCGGCGCGCGAGGCCGCGGCGCTGCTGGGCGTGAGCCTGCCCACGCTCTACAGCTACGTCAGCCGGCGCCTGCTGCACCCGGCGGCGCAGGCGGGCGCACGCGGCAAGCGCTATCGCCGCGCGGAACTGGAGCACCTGAAGCGCCGCCACGCGGCCGCCCGCCGCCCGCGCGGCGCGGCCGGCAACGCGCTCGACTTCGGCCTGCCGGTGCTCGAATCGGGCCTGTGCCTGATCGAGCAGGGGCACATCCACTTCCGCGGGCAGGATGTGCTGCAGCTGGCCGAGCGGGCCACGCTCGAGGAGGTGGCCGCGCTGCTGTGGGAGGTGCCGCGCGACGAGCTGCCCGGCAACGCGCCGCCGCTGTCGCGGCACGCGCTCGCCGCCTTGGCGCGGCATGCAGCGCTGCCCTGGCCCCGGCGCCTGCTGGCGGGCTACCACGAGGTCGTGGCCGATTGGGCGCAGGCGCTGGCG
>JALHOU010000038.1:23982-30173 GCA_022842825.1 Rubrivivax sp. | reverse complement strand
AACAGGGGCAAGATCGTCGGCCAGAAGGCGCCGTTCAAGCTCAAGGACATCTGGGCGCTGCGCGTCCGCCTCCAGATGGAGAACCGGGTGCGCGAACTGGCACTCTTCAACCTGGGAATCGACAGCAAGCTCCGCAGCTGCGACCTGGTCGGCCTGAAGGTCCGGGACATCTGCCACGGCGACCAAGTGGCATCTCGCGCGATGGTCATGCAGCACAAGACCCAGCGCCCGGTGCAGTTCGAAATCACGCCAGCGACCCGAGACGCTGTTCAGAAGTGGATCAAGGTGGCTGAACTGAAGTCGGACGACTTTGTGTTTCCGAGTCGCATTCATGACTCGCCTCATCTGGGGACGAGGCAGTACGCCCGAATCCTTGAACATTGGGTCGAGGAACTCGGTCTTGATCCAGCAGACTACGGCACGCATTCGATGCGGCGAACCAAGGCGACGCTGATCTATCGACGCACCAAGAACTTGCGGGCCGTGCAACTGCTGCTCGGTCACCGCAAACTTGAGTCGACAGTTCGCTACCTTGGCATCGAGGTGGACGATGCCTTGGAGATCTCCGAGCAGACTGGGATCTGATCTCTGCCAAGCACGTGCCGCCCGACAGGCGATTTCTGCGTGTCGGGCGGTACAGCCGCCATGCGGCGGACCGGGCCTCGTCCGGCACATAGGGCATGTCGGCTGGGCGACCGTCAGCTTCCTGGCGATTCCTCGAATTCGCGCTCGCGGCCATCAGCGGTCGTAGCCGAACGGCCGGTCTCGGGTGGTCAGCCTCATTGCGCGTGCGGATGCACGCGCAGTCGCATTGACGCCCAATGCGTTCACGTCGCCTGGATGCGCCATTGCCGAGCAGTCGCTGGCCTCTCGGCCTCGGGTCCATTCAGCGCCGTTGAGCAGTGTCAATCTGATCTGATCGGATCTGGGGACCATGATCAACGGCCGTCATCTGCGGCAGCAAGCGTCGAACTCGGGAGCGGGCATGAGAGTTCTCACCGTCTACGCGCACCACAACCCACGGTCGTTCTGTCACGCGGTTCTGGAGCGCTTCACAGAAGGCCTGCGGGATGCTGGGCATACCAACGAGGTGGTCGACCTTTACGCGATCCGCTTCAATCCCGTTTTCCATGACCGGGACGGCCCGGACTGGGTCGACGACAGCGTGCCCGACGACGTGCTGACGCAATGGCAGGTCAAGCAGTCGCTCATGGCGGGTGCGCGCAATCCGCTGCGCAGAATTCTGGTCAAGCGCTGGATCGGTAACAGCGACGAGCGCGAACTCGTTCGTCGGCTGCACGCGCTCGGCCCGCCGCGCGACGTTGCCGAGCAGCAGGCCAAGGTCGCCAATGCGGATGCCCTGGCCTTCGTAGCGCCGGTCTACTTCGTGGGCTTTCCCGCCATTCTCAAGGGTTGGATCGAACGCGTGTTCAGCCTGGGCTTCGCCTTCGGGATGACCGCAGACGCATGGCGCGGCGACCTCGCAGGCCGCATCCCTCTGCTCACGCACGAAAAGGCCTTGATTCTCCAGACTACGATTTGGGACGAGGCGTCCTACGACGCCGGCCTGAAGGCGGCCATGAAGGTGCTGGTCGACGAGTACGCGCTGCGCTACCCCGGAGTCAAGCGGGTCGAGCATGAATACTTCCATGCCGTCAACAGCGCGGGCGACGCCACGCGACGGGTGTACCTCGACCGAGCCTACCAATTGGGGCGCGAGTTCTGATCAGGTCCGCTCGATCAGCCAAACCGCCGAGCCCAGCCATAGTGGCCGTGCCGACGGTGAGCCAGGCGATCCTTCTCACCCTGTCTGCTACTCGGCACCGAATCTCGATGGCCGTGCGACTCGTCGGGGTCGGATTGAGCCAGTCACCTTCGGCCAAAGCGGCCGTTCACGGAGCGCAATCAGGTCATCGCTGCGCAACGGGCTGCAAACCGAGGTAAAGCGGTCGTTCCGCGTGGCCATCCTCGAATGACAGCTTTCAGCCTCAAGCGCCATTCAGGTGCTGGGACCGACCGGCTGCAGACAGTCTGATGCTGACCTTGACCAAGCCCAGCCGAGGTGCCGCAAGGTCCCGGGTGAAGACCGGTCACACCGCCCCTGGGCCGTTGCGCGCAGCGCGTGACTTTGCTCGTCGTCCACCTCGCTCGTGCCGCGAAGCCGCCGGTGGGCTGGCCGGTGAGGGCGATCAGCGGTCCGCGCCGGAGTCGCGCGGGGCTCAAGGGCCTTCTCCGGAGCGTGACGTGCGCGACGCAGGAACGCTTCAACCCACTGACTCGCGCATACTGTCCGAGTGGCGCGAGCGCTTGCGCGAGCGCAACGAGTTATGCGCGGCCCTTGAGCCCCGCGTGACGCAGGGCACCTGAGCCCCTGGGCGAAGGCGCGGACTGCGCCCGCACCGGCCAGCCCGCCGGCGGCTTTGCCGCAGCGGCGGCAAGGCGCGGCGCAACGGCCACAGCGAGCCGGTGCACAACGAGCCTGTGCCGCATCGGCTCGCCCTCTGAGCGTGGCCCAGCCGGGTGACCGAGCCAGATCAACGAGACCGCGCAGCGCATGCGCTACGCTCGGCGCATGCCCCTGCCCAGCCCCCCCACGCCTTACAGCCTGCGCCCCGCCCTGCTGGCCGGCGCCACAGGCCTCGTCGGGCGTGCGCTCGCCACGCTGTGGACGGGGCCGCAGCCGCTGCACCTGCTCGTACGGCGCGAGATGGCGCCCACCGGGCCGAGCCAGCGCGTGCATGTCGTCGACTTCGCCGCCCTGCCGCCGCTGCCGCGCGCCGAGTGGGCCATCTGCTGCCTGGGCACGACCATCAAGGTGGCAGGCTCGCAAGCGGCCTTCCGTGCCGTCGACCACGATGCCGTGCTCTCGTTCGCGCGCGCCGCGGCGGCGGCCGGCGTCACCCACTTCGCCGTCGTCTCGGCGCTCGGTGCCGATGCGCGGTCGGGCACGTTTTACAGCCGCACCAAGGGCGAGATGGAGGCGGCGCTGCGGGCGGTGGGCTTTCGCCATCTCGTCATCGCGCGGCCCTCGCTGCTGGCGGGCGACCGCGCCAGCCTGGCCCAAGCGCCGCGCCTGGGAGAGAGGTTCGCCCTCGCCCTCACGAGGCCATTGACCGGGCTCATCCCCAAGGCCTGGCGGCCCATCGAGGCAAGGGCGCTGGCCTGCGCCCTCCTGCGCGGCCTGGCCGAGGCAGCACCGGGCGTCACGGTGCTCGAGTCAGCGGCCTTGCAGGATCTGAGTGCCTGAACGCACCCGGGCACATCCCGAACCCTCGCCCTTCGCTGCCCAACAAGCCATGAAGCTGACCTTCCTCGGCGCCGCCGACGGCGTCACCGGCTCGCGCCACCTCGTCGACACGGGCGAGCGACAGATCCTGCTCGACTGCGGCCTCTTCCAGGGCTTCAAGCAGCAGCGCGAGCGCAACTGGCACTGGGCCGAGGCGCTGCGCGGCGTCGACGCCGTGGTGCTGAGCCACGCCCACCTGGACCACAGCGGCTACCTGCCGGCGCTCGCGAAGCACGGCTTCCGCGGGCCCATCCACGCCAGCCCGGCCACCTGCGACCTCGCCGCCGTGCTGCTGCTCGACAGCGCGCACCTGCAGGAAGAGGACGCGCGGCGCGCCAACCGCTACGGCTACTCGCGCCACGCCAAGGCGCTGCCGCTTTACACCAAGGCCGATGCGCGGCGGGCCATCGCGCAACTCGTGCCGCTCGCGCCGGGCCGCGCGCTCAAGATCGGCACGAGCCGCATTCACCTCACGCCGGTGGGCCACCTGCTCGGCGCCTGCGCGGTGCGGCTGGAGGATCACGGCACGCGCATCGTCTTCTCCGGCGACGTCGGCCGCTCGTTGGACCTGCTGATGCCCGCGCCCCTGCCGCCGGAGAGCGCCGACGTGCTGATCGTCGAGTCCACCTACGGCAACCGCGAGCACTGCGTGGAGGACACGCCGGCGCGGCTGGCCGGCATCGTGCGCGAGACGGTGCAACGCGGCGGCAGCGTGGTGCTGCCGGCCTTCGCCGTCGGCCGGGCGCAGGCGCTGCTGCTCGTGCTGCAACGCCTGCGCGCCGCCGGCGCCATTCCGAGCGAGTTGCCGATCTTCCTCGACAGCCCGATGGCGGCCGAGGCCACAGCGCTCTACCGCCGGCACCACAAGCTGCTGCGCGTGCCGGCGCGCGAGATGTCGCACCTGCTCGACGGCGTGCGCATCGTTGCCGACGCCGCCGCGTCGATGCGCCTGTCGGCCTCGCGCTACCCGCGCATCATCATCTCCGCCAGCGGCATGGCCACCGGCGGCCGCGTGCTGCACCACCTCAAGGCGCTGGCACCGGACGAGCGGCACGCGATTGTCTTTGCCGGCTTCCAGGTCGGCGGCAGCCGCGGTGCGCGCCTCCTGGCCGGTGAACGCGAGGTGAAGATCCACGGCGAGTACGTGCCCGTGCGCGCGGCCGTGCACCACCTGCAGGGCTTCTCGGGCCACGCCGACCGGCACGAGCTGCTGCAGTGGCTGCGCAACATGCGCGGCACGGCGCCGGCGATGACCTTTGTCGTGCACGGCGAGGCCGAGGCTTCCGACGCCATGCGCCAGGCCATCGAGCGGGAACTGGGCTGGCGGCACGTGCGGGTGCCGCAGCACGGCGAGACGGTGACTCTGGCGCCCTGAGTGGCGCCCTGAGTGGCGTCCTCAGTAACGCCCTCAGTGGCGCCCTGAGTGGCGCCACCTGCGCTGTCAACTCACTTGAACTCGCGCTCGCGCATCCACTTCGTCGACACCCACTTCTCGCCGGCGGTAACCGGGGCGCCGCCGTGCAGCGTCTTGGTGCTCACGTGCGCACGGTCGTAGCTGAAGAAGACGGCATTGCCCTTCACCGGCGCGACGACGAGGCCGACGTCGGGGAAGGTGGTGGCACCGCCGCCCTCGGGCGTGTTGAGGTACATCACGACGGTGCCCACGCGCTGCCCGCCGCGCTCGAGGATGCGCGCGGTACCCGGGTGCACGGGGTCGAAGTAGTCGTGGTGGGGCTTGTACTCGGCACCGGGGCGGTAGCGCAGCACCTGCAGGCCCTCGCCGTTCTCGAGCGGCCAGCGCACGAGCTTGGCGATGCGCCGCTCGATCTTGTCGATGAGGCCGACCTCGCCGCGCTCGAAGAACATGCCGTCGCTGGTGCGCGCGGCATTCACCTCGCTGCCGCCGGTGGCGTTGTCCACCGTCTCGCTGCGCGACAGGCGCGGCCCGGCCAGCGCCATCATCTGGTCGCACTCGGCCTCGGTGAGCAGGCCGCCGAAGACCAAAACGCGCGGCTCGGCCATCGACATCAGCACGCGCACAGGGTGCCCGTCGACATCGATCACCGGGCTCTTGCTCTCGTCGTAGTCGGGGTTGGGCACCGGCACGCCGGGCGGCAGCGACACGCGGGCCTTGCGCGGGCCGAGCTCGTCGAGCCGGGCGCGCAGCGTCTCTTCCATCGCGTCGAGCGCGACGTCCTCGTCCCAGCCGGCGGTCTTCATCGCCTGCAGCACGTCGTCGGGGCGGCAGCCCGCCTCGGCCTGCTCGACGATCCACTTGCGCAGGTCGTCGGTGACGGTCTGGTTGCCCTTGGTGCTGCTGGCGGCTTGCTCGGTGGTGGTCGCGGTCATGATCACGGGTTCCAGCCTCGGGACCGGTGATTTTGGCCCAGCCCGGGGGCGCCTATGCAACCGGCTGCTTCAGCGGCCCGGGCAAACGCCTCGCATGCCACGCCAGGATGGCCAGCACCAGCGGCGCCGCCACCGCCGTCACCTCGAGGTTGGCGAACACCAGCGACAGCGACAGCGCATTCAGCGCCCAGAAGGCCAGGCGGCCGATCGGCCGCCCGAAGTGGCCCGTGTAGGCCGCACCCAGGCCCATGATGGCCACCACCGCACCCACCAGCGCCACGGCAAACTGCCCCCAGCTGAACTGGATGAACAGCAGGGCCGGCGCATACACGAAGGCAAAGGGCACCAGCGCCTTGCCCATGCTGAGCCTGAAGGCCGTCATGCCGGTGCGCATGGGCTCGCTGCGCGCGATGCCGGCGGCGGCAAATGCGGCCAGCGCCACCGGCGGCGTCACGTCGGCCAGCACGCCATAGTAGAAGACGAAGAAGTGCGTGGCCAGTTGCGGCACGCCCAGCTGCGCCAGCGCCGGCGCCACGATGCTGGCCAGGATGATGTA
>JALHOU010000038.1:0-23882 GCA_022842825.1 Rubrivivax sp. | reverse complement strand
CGCTTGGCTTCCAGGTGCACCATGAAGAGGATCGCGAAGTAGTGCAGCACCGCCGGCACGATGGCGATGACGATGAGCTGGTTGTAGGGCACACCCAGCGTCTCGGCCATGATGAAGGCGGCCGCGCCCATGATGGGCGGCGTCACCTGGCCACCACAGCTGGCACTCGCCTCCACGGCACCGGCGAAGCGCGGCGAGAACCCGACCTTCTTCATGAGCGGGATCGTCATCACGCCGGTGGTCACCGTGTTGGCGATGGCGCTGCCGCTGATCATGCCGAAGAGGCCCGAGCTCACCACGCTCACCTTGGCCGGCCCGCCCGCGAAGCGGCCCGCGGCGATGGTGGCGAGGTTGACGAAGAGCTGCCCGAGCCCGGTGAGCTGGGCCATGATGCCGAAGAGCACGAAGTGGAAGACGAAGGTCGCCACCACGCCCACCGGAATGCCGTAGATGCCCTCGGTGCCCTTGTACAGGTGCGCCACGACGCGCGGCACGCTGTAGCCGCGGTGCGCCAGCCCCCCGGGCAGGTAGGGGCCGAAGATGCCGTACAGCACCACGACCACCGCCAGCAGCGGCAGGAAGATGCCCATCGTGCGCCGCGTCGCCTCGATGACCATGGCGATGGCGATGACGCCGAACATCAGGTCGATGGGCGTGTGCTGCCCCGGGCGCTGGATGAAGATGCCGTCGAAGAAGACCAGCAGGTACAGCGAGAAGCCCGCCGCGAGCGCGGCGAAGATCCAGTCGCGCCAGGGGATGTGGCGGTGGCTGCCGTCGTACACCTTGAACGGCAGCGCCAGCGCGGCGATGGCCGCGAGCACGGCCATGAACACCCCCTTGGCTGCCGCGGGCACCGGCTCGTTCAACGCGCCGAGCAGGCTCCATCCGAGCGCGATGTAGAAGGCGCCGAGGCCCGCCGACACCACCCACTCCCAAGGCCCCGGCAGCCGCCGCTGGCGCGGGAACACGAGGAAACACAGCCCCAGCACCACCGAGAGGTGGATGGCACGGTGCGCGATCTCGTTGTGCAGGCCGAAGCCGGCGGTGTAGTAGTGCCAGCCCGACAGGGCGACGGCGATCACCGTGACGATGCCGGCCGACAGGCCGACGAGGCGGCGGAAGTTCGACTCGGGGTCGAACTGCTCGATGAGGCGGTCGACCTCGTCTTGCTTTGCCGTCTCTTCCGCTGGCACTGTGGAACCCATCGCCGAACGCATTCTGTGCGTTGGCTCGAGGGCACAGGCTCAGGGCAATCCCCGGGGCCGATCCCGGGGCGCCCGAGCTGCTCGGCGCCTTCGCCTCACTCGGGCGGGCCGCGCCGCAGCCCTGGCTGCGCATCCACGCCCGCCGACGCCGCCGACACACCCCCCACCGGCGCCACCGAGAAGTTCAGGTCGTTGCGGTTGCCGATGAGATTCAGCGTGCGCAGCCCACCACCGGCGTCGAGCACCGGGAAGGCCCCGCAGGCTTCGCCGCGCGCGCAGATGAAGTCGTCGTTGTCGGTGTCGCCGCCGGCCACGATCTGCACCTTCGTCTTGGCGTAGCCGGTCTTGCTCCACGTGTACAGGCCGTTGGCGTGCGTGGCCCTCACGGTGTGCTCGACACGGCCGGTGGCCGGGTCGATGAGCAGCACGTAGACCGGGCCGAAGTCGCCGCGCCCGGCACTGGCCACGGCCGGCTTGACCACCGACAGCTGCACCGCGAGCGAACGCCCGCTCGACAGCGTGAAGCGCAGCGTCGGGAAATAGGTCCCGGGGTTCGGAATCGCGGCGCGGTCGACACGCACGGTGTAGGCGCCAAGGCCGCCGGCGCCCACGTTCGTGGCGGCCACCGTCACCGCCGCCGCACTCAGACCCGGGCCGGGCACCACCTGCGGCAGGCCGCTGAAGGTCTCCGCCGCCACGCCGGACGCGGCCAGCTCGATCACCGCGCTCGTTCGCATGGATCCGAAGTCGATGGAAGTGGGCGACGCGACGAGCGGCACCGCGGGCTGCGCCGGCGGTGTCGCCAGCGCCGCGAGGGCCGCGTCGACGGCCTTGCGGGCATTGATGAGCCCGAAGCCGTAGAGCTCGTCGCGGCCGGCGGCACCGATCTCGTCGGTGAGCCGGCCAGCAGCGAGCAGATCGTCCACCTGCGCCACCGTCAGCGCGGGATTGACGTAGCGCATCAGCGCCAGCACGCCGGCCACGTGCGGGCTCGCCATCGAGGTGCCCTGCCGCGCGCCGATGTCGGAAAGGCGCCGCCCCGAGGAAGTGAACACGCCGACGGCGCTCCACACGCCGTCGGAGGAGCCGCTGCCGTTGGTCGACGTCGCGACGTCGCCGCCGGGTGCCGTGACGCGGATCTGCGGCCCGGTGTTGGAGTACCAGGCCACGCCGCGGCTCGCATCGGTCGCGCTCACGGCGATGGCGCCCGGGCAGTTGGCCGGCGCGCCCACCGGGGCGGGGCTTCCTCTCTCGGCATCGTTGCCCGAGGCCACGACGACGAGCACCCCCGCGGCGCGCACGTCGGCCACCACGGTCGCCACGGCGCTGCTGCAGGCGCCCATGCCGCTGATGCTGATGTTCATCACGTCGGGCCGGCGCGGCGGCACCTGCCCGGAGCGGTTGACCAGCCCGGCCGCATAGCGCATGCCCTGCATGATGTCGATGAACGAACCGGTGCCGTCCAGGCCGAGCACGCGCACCGGCAGGATGAGCGCCATCGGCGCCACGCCCGCACCGCCCACGCCCTCGTAGGTGGCGGCGCCCACGGTGCCGGCGACGTGCGTGCCGTGGAACGACGGCCTCTGTGTGGCGGCGGGCGTCGGGTCTTCGGCGTCGGCACGGTCGCCGTCGCCTTCGGTGTTGCCGGTGAGGAAGCTGCGCCCCACGGAAATCAGCTGCGGCGCGAGATCGACGTGGTCGAGCATGACGCCCGAGTCGACCACCGCCACCAGCGGCCGCCGCTGCGCGGCCGGCAGGTTCAGCGCCGTGATGCGGCTCATCGCCGAGGGCAGGTTGATCTGCTCGTAGTGCCAGCGCTGCACGGGGTAGGCGCGGTCGTTGGGCGGAAAGTTGCCGACGATGGCCTGCTGCCGCAGCCGGAAGTTGGCCTCGACGTACTCGAAGGCGCCGCTGGCACGCAGCTCCTTGGCGTAGAGCAGCGTCTGCAGGCCCTCGGGCCACGGTTCGGCCGCAGCGCTCGCGCGGCGGCCGATGTCCTGCGCCGACAGCTTCGGCGGCGCCGGCGGCGCGCCGGCCTTGCGCGATGCGCTCGCGCCCTGCCGCGCGGTGTGCGCGATGTCCGTCAGCCGGGCCAGGCCCTCGCTGCGCGTGCGCGCGTCCGTGGGCAGTTGCACGAGCTGCGGGCCGACGTCGGCACGCAGTTCGCCGCGCTCGCTGCCGGCGCGGTCGGACAGCTTGGCGCCGGCCGCGTGCAGCCACAACGCGCCGAGCTGGACCGCGCTCGCCTCGGCGGCCGCCTTGGCAAAGACATCGGCCCCGGGCGCCACGCGGCGCGGTTCGAGCACGAGTTGCCCCGGAACGAGGCGGTCGGCCTCGGTGGACTGCGCGCAGCCCGCCCCGGTGCCGGGCGCGCCGATGCGCAGGTTGTAGATCGAGGCCGCGAGGAAGGCCCTCACGACGACGTAGAAGGTGCCCGCCTGCCGGATGCGCACGCACTCGAAGCGCGAACTCGTGCCTTCGGAGAATCCGAGCACGTTGCCCTGGGCGTCGACGATGTAGAGGTCGACGTCGCTTTGCGCCGGGTCGGTGGCGAACTCGAGCTCGACCACCTGCCCGGCTGCCAGGTCGGCACGGTAGAAGTCGAACTCGTCGCCGAGCGTGGCGCTGCCGTCGTTGTGGCGGCCGCGCGGGCCGGTGTTGGGCTTGTTCACGCTGCCCACCAGCAGCATCGGCGTCGTCAGCGGCTGCGCCGTCGCGACGGTGCCGTTGCGGGCGTAGCCGGTCTGGTTGACGTCGTTGGTGTCGGAGTCGACCGCCGCGGTCTCGGCCACGCCGATCGTGCCCGAGAGGTTGAAGGTGGCCGGTGCAGGGGCCGGAGCGGGCGCCGGGGCCGGGGCCGGAGCAGCTCCACCCTCGCCCCCACCGCCTCCGCCGCACCCGCCCAGCGCCGCGGCCAGGCCCACACACAGCGCGGCGATGCCGCCACGCAACCGAATCGCATCTCGCTCCCTCATCGCCTTCTCCTTCGTCGGGCTGCTGCCCCGGCCGGCCACCGCGGCCCGCCATGCCGGCGAAGATGCCGCGCGACCGTTAGGCAAGCGCTAGCGCGATCGGAGGAAGGTCGAGAGATTCGGGAAGGCAGCGGCGCCCGTTGCACCGGCGCGCTCCCCCGCCCAGGGGAACCGCTGCGCAGGCCGCCGCCAGACAGCAGGCGGGGCCGCAGGTCCTTGCGGCCCCGGCAGCCTCAGCAGCCGTGCAGGCGCAGCTCGAGCGACTGCGTGGTCAACTGGCCGAGCAGCCAGGTGCGCCCGTCGTCCAGCGTCAGCCGCATGCGTTGGGCCAGCAGCGGCCGCACCACGAGCGGCTCCACCGGCCGGGCAAGATGCAGGCGCCAGCCCTCGGCCGTGCGTTCCAGGCGCTCGCCGGCCTCGGCCGCATGCGGCAGGCCGTAGCCCTCGCCCTCGAAGCGCTCTTCCACCAGCACCCAGCTGCCGGCGCGCCACTGGTAGCGGTCTTCGACCGGCGTGCCGAGCACCGAGTGCACGAAGCTCACCCGCATCTCGGGCACGCCCGCGCCGGCGAGGGCAGCGCGCAGCACTTCGCGGCCGGTGCGGTGCTCCTGCGCGCGCAACTCGCAGGCCGCGACGGCCGTGCAGCCCAGCACCGCCGCCAGAAACACGACTGCCGCAGCCCGACGCCGCCCTGCATGGCGCCTCACTTCAGGACGCCCTTCTCCTTGAAGTAGCGCGCGGCGCCCGGGTGCATGGGCGCCGTGCCCACCGCGGTGGCGGTGGCCAGCGTGATGTTCTTGCCCTGCACATGCACCTGGCCCATGATGGCCGTGTTCTCGTACAGCGCCTTCGTCACTTCGTAAGCCACGCCCTCGGGCAGCGTCTCGTGCGTGGCCCACACGGCCATCACCGCCAGCGTCGGCACGGCGGCCGTCTGGCCCTTGTAGGTGTTGGCAGGCAGCGGCACCTCGGCGTAGTAGGGCTGCTGCTTGCGCAGCTCGGCGACCTCGGGCCCGGCCAGCGGGATCACCTTCAGCGCGTGGCTCTGCGCGAAGTCCGTCACCGCCGCGGTCGGCACGCCGGCGGTGATGAGCGTGGCGTGCAGATTGCCGTCCTTGATCTTGTCCACCGCCTGCGTGAACGAGCTCGAGTCCTCCTTCACGTCGGCGCGCGTCATGCCGTGCACGCGCAACAGGTCGGTGAGCAGCTGGTACTGGCCCGAACCCGGGGCGCCCGAGCTGATGCTCTTGCCCTTGAGGTCGCGCACGCTGTGGATGCCGGAATCGGCACGCGTGATGAGCTGCACCGTCTCGGGGTACAGGGCGCCGAGCGCGCGCAGGTTCTTCAGCGCCTGGCCGTTGAACTGGCCGGTGCCGTTGAATGCGGCGTCGAGGATGTCGGCGGCGACGAAGGCCGACTCGATCTCCTTGTTGCCGAGCAGGCGGGCATTGCCCACCGAGGCGCCGGCCGCCTCGGCGGTGGCGCTGACCTTCTGGCCGCCCACCGTGGCCTTGTTGCTGATGAGCTGCGCCAGCATGCCGCCCAGCGGGTAGTACGTGCCGCCCGTGCCGCCGGTGGCGATGCCGAAGAAGAGCCGCTGCGATTGCGCCACGGCCACGGTGGCCAGCAGGGCCAGCGTGCCGGCAGCGAACAGCGCGACGAGGGAAGCAAAGGAGCGGCGCGGGGTCATCAGGGCAATCCTTTCGTCAGGGGCGTCTCGGGGAGGTTGGATCGAACGCCTCGAGCGGCAAGGATGCCCAAGCCGAGGGCCGTTGCGCCTCCTGATTTGCCCTTGCAGGGTGCCCGTTCCGACACGCGCCGCCGACTATCCTCGGGCCCATGCAAACCCTGACGAGCCCCGACGTCGTCGTCATCGGCGCCGGCGTCATCGGCTGCGCGGTGGCCTGGCACCTCGCCGCCCTGGGCGCCGGCCGCGTGCTCGTGCTCGAGCGCGGCCAGGTGGGCAACGGCACCAGCGCCATGAGCAGCGGCATCCTGCGCACGCATTACTCGGTGCCGCAGAACGTGGAGCTGGCACAGCGCAGCTGGCGCTTCTTCGAGCGCTTTGCCGAGCATCTGGACGACGCCGAGGCGAGCGCCGGCCTCGTGAAGTGCGGCTACCTCATCGCCGCGCCCGCGGGCGACAAGGTCGCGCCGCTGCGCGAGGCGCTCGCGGCACAGGCGGCGCGCGGCATCGCGGTGGAACTGCTCGACGCATGCGCAGCCAAGGAGAAGCTGCCGATCGCCCGCTTCGACGACGCCGCACTCATCGGCTACGAGCCCGACGCCGGCTTCGCCGATGCCACCCTGACCGCCACGAGCTTCGCGCGGGCGGCGCGGCGCCGCGGCGTCGTCGTTCGCGAAGGCGTGGCCGTCACCGGGCTCGTGCTCGAAGGCGGCCGCGTGCGCGGCGTGCGGACCGACGACGGGGCGACGGGCCGCATCGATGCCGGCATGGTGGTGAGCGCCCAGAACATCTGGGCGGGCGAACTGGCCGCGTGGGCCGGCATCGACGTGCCGCTGGTCGCCGAGCGCCACCGCGTGCTCGCGCTCGCCGGGCCTGCGCCGTACACACGCGCCATGCCGGTGTTCAAGGACCTCGGCTCGCCGGGCATGCTCTACGGCCGCAGCTACGGCGACACGCAGATGCTGGTGAGCGAAGGCACGGCCGGCGAGCGGCTGGCCACGCCCGACACCGTGCAGGGCGAGGTGGGCATGGACCTCGTGGCGCACATCGGCGAGCAGGTGGCAGCGCGCTTCCCGGGCTGGGAGGAGGCGGCACTCGCGTCGAGCTGGACCGGCGTCTACGACGTGACACCCGACTGGAACCCGGTGCTCGGCCCGGTGCCCGGCCTTGAGGGCCTGATCGTCGGCTTCGGCTTCAGCGGGCACGGCTTCAAGCTCTCGCCGGCGGTGGGCCGCGTGCTGGCGCAAGCGGCCCTGGGCCAACCGACCGACGTGCCGCTGGCGCCCTACGCGCTCGCGCGCTTCGCCGGCGGCCGCCTGCTCAGCGGGCGCTACGGTGCCGGCGCGGTGTCGTGAGCCAGCCTCGCGCCGGCCTCGACCCACCGGCGGCGAACGAGCACAGGGCCGACGGCACGACCTCAGCGGACGAGCGGCCGCGTGCGCCTGGACGCCTCCAGCAGGCGGGTGAACCCCAACGCAAGTGCGAAGACCAGGACGAGGTACGCCACCTCCCACCACGGCGCCCCCGTGAGCCGCCGGTCCAGCGGTCTCAGGAGCCCGACAAAGACCATGTGCGAGGCATAGATGCCGAGTACCCGGGGTCCGAGTGCCGCGACCAAGCGCCACTGGAGCACGCGCGCACCCGACAGCGCCGCCATCGCGACGCCCAGGCCGAAGAGGTAGGTGCCGGCAACATAGTCGCGCTCCAGGCGCATGCCCCACAGCCGGTGGCTCGTCTCCACCTCGAGCAAGTGCAGGACAAAGCCCGCCAGGGCGAGGACCAGGCCTGTCGGCAGCCACGCCGCCGTCGGCCCCCGACGTTGAAGCCAGACGCCGGTGGCGAAGAAGGCCAGAGCGAAGAGGTGGCCGTTGCGGAAGCTCGGGTCGATCGGCAAGCCGAAAGGCGCGCTGGCATAGGACTGGCCCGCCAGGCCCAGCGCATACAGCGCCACGGCAAGCATGGCGAGCGCCCAGCGCGCCCCGAGATGCATCAAGACTGCGCTCGTGGCCGCGCAGATCGAGAGCGCCACCAGGAACCACAGGTGCGGGCTCGTGCCCTCGAGCAGCGCGATCGCCGGCCGCCTGAACACCAGCGCAACGTTCCACCAGATCACCTTCAACGGCACGAGAGGGCCCTGCGCCAACGCGTCGAACAGGTTCACCGGCAGCAGGTACACCAGCGACCAGGCCAGCCAGACGAGCAACGCGCGCCGCACCAGCGCCACCGTCGGGCCGCGCACCTGCCCTGCCTCGGCCACCTTGCGGCTCCAGAAGAAGCCCGAGACGACGAGGAAGAACGGCACCGCGAAACGCGTGGCCTGGTTGAGCACCGTTGCAACGTCGAGGCGGGTGCCGATCGGCGCGCTGGCGCTCTCGAACGGCGTCGTGTGGATGGCGATGACGCCCAGGATGGCCAGCACGCGGACCGCGTCGACGCTGGACAACCGCGGGCGCGCCGTGCTCGCTGGCGTGGAGTCCGTCATGCCGCGTCCCGGCGGTCAGCGGCGGCGGAACACCAGCCGGTCGGGTTCGCTGGCGGCACGGTCGAGGGCGTAGCCCTCGGTGGCGAAGTCCTCGAGCTGCTCCGGCCGCTTCGCGCGCCGCTCGATGGCGTGGCGGGCCATCATGCCGCGCGCCTGCTTGGCGAAGAAGCTGATGATCTTGTAGCCGCTGCCCTTCCAGTCCTCGAACACGCAGTCCACGATGCGTGCATGCAGCGCCTTGCGCAACGCGGCACGCGAGTACTCGACGGAGGCCAGGTTCACGACGATCGGCTCGGGCTCGCCCTCCTGCAGCGCGTTCAGGTGTTCGGCCAGCGTGTCGCCCCAGTAGCCGTAAAGGTCCTTCGTGCGCTTCACGCGCAGCGCGGTGCCCATCTCGAGACGGTAGGGCTGCAGGCGGTCGAGCGGGCGCAGCACGCCGTACAGGCCCGAGAGGATGACCAGGTGCTGCTGCGCCCAGGTCCAGTCGGCGGCCTTGAGCGTGTGCGCCTGCAGCCCCTCGTAGACGTCGCCGGCGAAGGCCCAGGCCGCCGGCCGGCTGTTGCGCTGCGTCGCCTCGGGCATCCAGGAGGCATACCGCTGCACGTTGAGCTCGGCGAGCTTGTCCGACAGCTCCATCAGCCGCGCCACCTGCGCCGGCGTCTTCTTGCGCAGCACGCTGATCAGTTCGGCCGCGCGCGCGGCGAAGAGCGGCTCGCTGGCGCGCGCCGCCAGGGCGCGCGGCACGGGGGTCTCGAAGTCCAGCGTCTTCGCCGGGGAGAGGAGCAGCAGCATGGCGGTTCGTCGGTCGACGCGGGTCAGTGCGCCCCCGGGCCGGGCGCCGCGCCGAGCGCGGCACGCCAGGTGCGCAGGGGGATGTGGTGGGTCAGGCGGTGCAGCGCGCAGTCGATGAGGGCCGGGTGCAGTTCGTGTCCAACGCCTTCGGCGATGTCGAGCGTGGCGTCGCCCTGCAGGTCGCCCAGCCACTGCAGCGCCTGGCGCGAGCCGTCGGCCGGGATGATCTCGTCGCCGCCGCCGTGGAACAGGTGCACGGTGGTGCGCTGCGGCGCGGCCTCGGGCGGCGAGACGAGGCAGCCACCGAAGGCGAGCACGCGGCCGGCGAGGCCGTCTTCATGCAGCGCGGCGGCCAGCGAAAGGATGGCCCCTTGCGAGAAGCCACCCAGCGCCGTGGCCGCCGGCCCCACGCCCAGGCGATGCTGCTGCGCGCGCACCCAGGCGATGAGCGGCGGCAGGCAGCCGGCGACACGGCCGGGCCAGTTGTCGGGTGTGATGTCCTCGATGGAGTACCACATGCGGCCGAGGTCAGCACGGCCGGAGGCGTGCCCAGGATCGCGTCCTTGGCCTCGTCCCTCACCGCGCTCCTCTTCGCGCTGCCCTTCGCGCCCCTCTTCGCGTTCCTCATCGCGCTCGAGGCCCGGCACTGACGCCGTCGCCGCCGCACGTGTGGCCACCTCGAGGGCCGGCCGAGCGAAGGCCCACGTCGAGTTCGGCGCCAGCACGGCAGCCTGCGGAAAGGCGCCCCGCAGGGCCAACGCCAGCGGCGCCATCGCGCGGGCGTCGCTGCGCCAGCCGTGCAAGAGAAGAATCAACTGCTCCGGGCGCCCCGTCTCCGGCAGCCACTCGATCGGCAACTCCATGGCGCCATTGTGGGCCCGTCATCGGCGCCGCACGGCCCGGCGCGGGCACGACCGGCTCGCACGGGCAGGCTGGCGTGGCAGGCAGGGCCGCAGGCCGGGTGTTCGACGGCCCGCGTCTAACGCGCCTTCAGCTTGTCCTCCAGCGCCGCCCGGTAGCCCTTCAGCACGGCCAGCGCCTCGGCGTCGCCGCCCAGCCGCGCCTCGAGGCGCGCGATGGCGTCGAGCCCCCGTGCATCGCCCAGCGCCACGAGCAGCAGCACGTTGCTGAAGACGTCGTTGACATCGTTCTCGGCCTCCGCCGCCTCGAGATGCGCCAGCAGCGCGGGCACGCCCTGCCCGCCCGCCCCGAGCGCGGCCAGCGTGTGCGCGGCGGCGAGGCGGTAATCCCACACCGGCGTGGCCAGCGTCCAGCGCGGCGAGCGCACGTCCGCCAGCGCCTGCAGGGCCAGCGGCACGCCGCGCGGGTCGCCCAGGTCGCGCAGGCCGTCCAGGGCGCTGATGAGGCTCTGGTTCTTCCATGAAGGGTGGGCCGGCAGCGCCTGCAGCGCCTCGAAGGCCCGCTCGCTGCGCGAGCGGCCCAGTGCGGTGGCGGCGGCATTGACGACGCGGTCGCTCGGGTCGCGCAGGTGCGCCAGGTACAGCCCGTCCAGGCCCGCGTCGCGCGTCAGGCCGAGCAGGCCCAGCGCCGCGGCACGTTGCCAGCCGCCCTCGGCGCGCACGACGCCGATCAGCACCTGGCGTGTCCTCTCGTCCAGCGCCACCGGCTCGGCCGGCACCTTGATCGCCGTGGGCGTGACGCTGAGGCCGGGCGCGAGCACCGTGCGCAGCGCCTGTAGGGCATTGAAGCGCACGCGCCAGTAGTGGCGGCCGGCGGCCAGCTCGCTGAGCGCGCCGACGATGCGCTGGCGCAGCGCCGCCGGGGTGTCGGTGGCGCGGGCCAGTGCCACGAGCTGGTCCATCGCCCACTGGCGGCCGGCAGCGTCGCCCGTGCTGCGCAGCTGGTGCAGCAGTTCTTCGGGCGGCTTGGCGAAGCGCAGCTCCTTGATCCATGCCCCCTCGTGGTCGAAGTGCACCAGAGCAGGCGGTCGCTCGGCGGCGAGCACGAAGGTGTTGACCGCTTTCGCCTCCAGCCACACGCGAAACACGCGACCGTCGACATCCAGGTCCACCGGGCCCTGGAAGTAGGCCGGCTGCGGAAACGCCGTCACCTTCGGGTCGGGCTGCTGCACCTGCTGCACCGTGAGCTCGACGGCGCGACGCTCGCCGTCGTGGCGCCAGGTCACCTCGAACACCGGATGGCCCACGCCGTGCAGCCACTGGTCGAAGAACCAGTGCATCGGCCGGCCGGCCACGGCCTCCACGGCGCGCCGGAAGTCCTCCGTGTCGACCAGGCGCCCGCCGTGCTCGCGCACGTAGCGGCGCAGCACGCAGCGCCAGGCGTCGTCGCCGAGCATCGTGCGCAGCATGTGCAGCACCGCCGCGCCGCGAAAGTAGGGGTCGTTGCCGCTCAGGAAGCCGGGCGTCTCGGCGTGGCGCGGGTTGACCACGGGCACGCGCGCGCCGCCGGCCCAGTCGCCGAGGTAAGCCCCGTGCCCGGCGCGTTGGTACCACAGCAGGAATTCCTCGCGCCCGTTCTTGTGCTCGCTGTAGAGCCCGGCCAGATGGTGCGCAAAGGCGCGCTCGAGCCAGAGGTGGCTCCAGTCGCGGGGCGCCAGGTGCAGGCCGAACCACTGCTGCGCCAGCGTCTCGGCCTGCAGGCCGTTCCACAGGTACAGGAAGTCGGCGTGCGTGCCCGCGTCGTCGACCATGTTCTCGGTCTGAACGCCCAGCATGGCGCCCGCGTGCCCCCAGGGGAAGTCCTGCACGAAGACCTGCCGGTAGGCCGGGAAGGGGAAGCGCATGCCGGTCAGCTCGCCGAAGTAGCGCAGCATGTCCGGCAGGCGCGGCACGCTGGCGGCGACACCCTCGAGCTCGTCGGGGTAGCCGAAGTTGTCGAGCGCGATGCCTTCGTGGCGCTGGCGCACGCTCTCGTACTCGCCGACGACGAGCGCGACGCGGTGGCTGGCCTGCGGCTGCGCCACGCGCCAGTGGAAGGTGCGCGTGCCGTCGGCATGCGCCTGCACACCGGCCGCCATGCCGCTGGCGATGGCACGCAGCGGTATCGGCACGGTGGCGCGCAGGTCGGTCGTGTGGCGCACGTCGGGCCGGTCGAGCGTGGGGAACCAGTAGCGGGCGCTGCCCGGCTCGCCGCTGCTCCAAAGCTGGCGGCGCTTGCGCGCGTCGCTGGTGGTGGGGGCGAAGAAGCGCAGGCCCTTGCCCATGCTGCCGCCCAGGTTGGCCGGGTCGCTCTGGTTGACCCAGCCGGTGCGGTAGGCGATGCGCACCACGACGCGTTCGCCCGGCCGGTAGATGCGGTCCAGTGCCAACACGAGGCCACCGTCGCGGTCGCCGCCGTCGTAGGTGGCGGCGAGGCGGCGGCCGCTGGCCAGCGAGACCGATTCGATCTGCAGACGGCCGGCATCGAGCCGCGCCGTGCGCGTGGGCACGCGCGGCATCAGCGTCAGCGTGGCGCTGCCATGCGCCTGTCGCCGGGGCCAGTCGAAGCGCAGGTCCAGAGCCACGTGCTGGAGGGCGACCGTGTCGGCCTCGTCGGCGGTCGCTGCGGCCGCGCCCGTTGTCGCACAAGGCCCGCAACCCAGGCTGATGACCATCGCTCCTCCCATCAAGCGCAACAGCATCTCGGCCCGCGCGCGCAGTCCGCGGCCGGTGCCGCGCGCACCGTCCACGCCACCAGGACCGCCTGGACCGCCCGCATCGGCCACCTCGCCGGTGGAACTGCCGGCGTTCATGCCGCATCTCCGGCATCGCGCGCCCGACGGCGACCCGAGGGCGCGCCGGCGGCGCCGCTGGCGCGCCACGCGCGCCGCAGTTGCAGGTCCGAGGTGAACCCCGCCGCCTCCGCCGCGCCGGCCACCGAGCTGCCGGCAGCCAGCGCCGAGCGCGCCAGCGAGACGCGGATGCCGCGCACATAGGCCAGCGGCGTGGTGCCGGCATGTTCGGTGAACAGCCGCGTGAGCGTGCGCGGTGTCGTGCGCGCCACGGCCGCCATGCGTTGGGCGCTCCAGTCTTCGCGCGGCGCGCGCGAGACCGCGTCCTGCACGAGGTGCAGGCGGGCGTTGAGATGCTGCCGGTGCGCGAGGAAAGGTGAGAGCTGCGGGTCGTCCGGGCCGCGCCGCAGGGCCACGGCCAAACGCTGCGCGACGCGCGCCGCCACCACCGGGCCGCAATGCGCGGCCACGAGATGCAGCGCGAGGTCGATGCCCGCCGTGACGCCGGCGCTCGACCAGACCTCGCCGTCCTCGACAAAGACACGGTCGGCCACCACCACCGCCTTCGCATCGAGACCGCGCAGGTGCTCGATGTCGAGGTGATGGGTCGTCACGCGGCGGCCGCCGAGCAGGCCGGCGGCCGCAGCGAGCAAGGCGCCCGAGCAGACGGTGACGAGGCGCACCCCTTCCCGGTGGCCGGGGCGTTGGCGCGCCAGCCACTGCACGACGGCGCGGTCCTCGCGGTCGTCGGCGCGCCGCGCGCCAGTGCCAGTCTTGCCCACGACGACCACCCAGGCCGGTGTCGGCACGCGTTCAGGCAGCGGCAGCAGGCCGGCCAGCGTCGCGCCCACCGAGCTCAGCGAGCTTGCCTCGGGTCCGGTGAAGCGCAGCCGGAACGGCACTTCGCCGCCGGCGTCCTCCACTTCGAGGTTGGCGATGCGGAAAGCCTCGGCCGGGCCGGCCCAGTCGAGGATGAGGCTGCCGCGCGGCAGCACGAACCAGATGTCGGTGGGTCCACCGGCCATGGGCGGTTCTCCTGTGTCTTCGAGCCTGGGCGCACGCGGGCGCGGGTGGGGCGTGCGGTGCAGCTTTCAGGCCGAAGCCAGCGCCTGCGCCACCGGCATCACCTGCGCAAAGCGCCGGTGCAGCACGGCGGCCGTGCGCTCGCGCAGTTGCGGCACGGTGAGCTGGCCGCCGCCTTCCAGTGGCATGCGGAAAGTCAGCGTCGCCTCGGGCACGAAGTGCACGTCCCAGCCCAGGTCGCTGGCATGCCGCGCCGTCGTCTCGCAGCACTGCTCGGTGCGGATGCCGCTGATGACGAGCCGGCGCACGCCCTGGCTCACCAGCCACACGTCCAGGCCCGTGCCGACGAGGGCGCTGTGGCGCGTCTTGTGCACGGTGAGCGCGGCGTCGAACGGCCGCAGCCCTTCGAGCGGCCGCACCAGGCCGGAGGCGGGCGCAAAGGGGTCGGCCGCATCGTCCACCTCGCTGCGGTGGAACACGCGCGCAATGGGCCAGCCCTGCGCCTGCGCGCCGGCGACGAGGGCGTTCTGCGCTTCGAGAAAGGCCGGCAGGGCCGCCGTGTCGAAATAGGGTCGGCGGGTGAACGACGCCTGGACGTCGATGACGAGAAGACAGGTCTTCACGGGTGCGCACCTGGGAGCAACGATGGCCCGCACTGTGCCCACGTTCGATCGCCGGCGCCACTCGCGGCGCGACGAGATTCGATCAGTTCCGGACAAGCCGCGCCGGCCGGCCGCGCGGACGCGGCCCCAAGGCCCGAAGGCCCCGGCGCGGCGGATCAGCCCTTGCGCAGCCAGGTCTCGGCCAGCTTGACCCAGTAGCTGGCGCCGGTGGACAGCGCCGCGTCGTTGAAGTCGTAGCCCGGGTTGTGCACCATGCAGCCTCCCTCGCTGCCCTCGCCGTTGCCGATGAAGACGTAGCAGCCGGGCACCCGCTCGAGGAAGAAGGCGAAGTCCTCGCTGCCGGTGACAGGCTCCTGGTCGAGCAGGCCCTCGGAGCCGAGCCACTCGCGCAGCACCTGGGTGCAGAACGCGGTCTCCTGGGGGTGGTTGTAGAGCATCGGGTAGCGGCGCTGGTAGTCCACCTCGGCGGTGCAGCCGAAGGTGGCGGCCTGCGAATGGGCGATCTCCTTGATGCGCTTTTCGAGCAGGTCGCGCACCTCGGGGCGGAAGGCGCGCACGGTCAGGCGCAGTTCGGCCACGCCCGGGATGACGTTGGGTGCATCGCCGGCCAGGAAGGCACCGACGGTGACCACGCCCATCTGCAGCGGCGGCACGTTGCGCGAGACGATGGTCTGCAAGGCCATCACCAGGCTCGAGGCGGCCACCACGGGGTCGGCCGCGTAGTGCGGCATGGCACCGTGGCCGCCGGTGCCGCGCACCTTGATGATGGCGCTGTCGCTGCTGGCCAGCGCATAGCCAGGCACGGCGGCGAACTTGCCGAGCGGACGGCCGGGCATGTTGTGCATGCCGAACATCGCATCGCAAGGGAACAGGTCGAGGAAGCCGTCGTCGAGCATCTTCTTCGCACCGCCCAGCCCTTCCTCGGCAGGCTGGAAGACCACGTGCAGGATGCCGTCGAAGCGCTGCGTCGCCGCCAGGTGGCGCGCCGCCGAAAGCAGCATCGCCGTGTGGCCGTCGTGCCCGCAGGCGTGCATCTTGCCGAGCACCTGGCTGGCCCAGGGCTTGCCGCTCGCCTCCTTGATGGGCAGGGCGTCCATGTCGGCGCGCAGACCGATGCGCTTGGTGCCCATGCCCACCTTCAGCGTGCCGACGACGCCGGTGACGCCGAGGCCGCGGTGCACCTCGTAGCCCCAGCGCGCGAGCGACTCGGCGACGAGATCGGCGGTGGCGTTCTCCTCGAAGGCGAGCTCGGGGTTCTGGTGGATGCGGTGGCGGATGGCCACCATCTCGGCCTCGTGGGCGCGGACCTCGTCGAGGGCGGGCGGGAGCGAGGCGAGGGCCGAAGCAGGCAGTGGGGCGTTCATGCGGCGGTGCGTTGGGTGGAGGGGATACCCCATTCTGCACGTGCCCCGCGCCGGCCCGCATCGGGGCCGGCCCCGGCAGGCCGAGCCGCCGCGCACCTGCGTTCCGCCGCGGGCACCGGCAGCGGCGCGCCTTCGAACGAGTCGCTGACCCGTGATGCGCGCCGCGCCGCCTTGTGATCACACCGGCGCGAGCCCGAGGCCGAGCAGGGCCGGCAGCGTGGACATCGAATCGAAGACGGCGTGGGCACCGGCCTCGTGCAGCCGCGCGGCCGGCGTCATGGCCGCATAACCCAGCGCGCGCATGCCCGCGGCGCGCGCGGCGCGCACGCCCGTGGGCGTGTCTTCGACCACCACGCACGCTTCGGGCGGCACGGCCAGGCTGGCGGCAGCGTGCAGGAACAGGTCGGGCGCCGGCTTCGGGTTCACCACGTCGTCGGCGCTGAACAGGCGCCCCGGCACGAAGCGGCCGAGCAGGCCGGTGCGGCCGAGCGTCAGCTCCATCTTCTCGCGCGGGCCGTTGGAGGCGACGCAGTACGGCGTGGCCAGGCTGTCGAGCAGCGCCACGATGCCGGCCACGGGCTCGAGCTGCGAGGTGAAGGCCTCGTAGGTGCGGGCGCGGAACGCGGGCAGGAACGCCTCGGGCGGCACGCCCGTCAGCTGCTGCACCACGGCCAGGGTGTGCGGCATCGAGGTGCCCATGAACCGCGCCACCGCCTCGTCGAAGCCGATGTGCACGCCGTGCTCGGCGAGCATCTGCTGCAGCACGATGTGGCTGATGCGCTCGCTGTCGACGAGCACGCCGTCGCAGTCGAAGATGACGAGGACGGGGCCGGCGCCCGGTGGGGTGGCTGCGAGGTTCAAGCCGCCATTCTTGCCGAGCCCGGCGCATGGCGCGGCGACGCGGGCCGGGGCCGCGAGCGCCGGGGGACAACGCTGGCCGGGCGCGGCAGCCGGCGGTGCTCAGCGGAAGTTCCTGCTCCGCGAAGCCAGGCCTTGCAGCAGATCCGAGTGGTCCACCAGCTTGCGCGCCACGAGGTGCCGCACCTCGCCCTCGCGCTGCCAGATGCCGTACACCGTGAGCAGCGTGCTCGCCAGCAGCGGCTTGCGCTGCGCCTCGGCCACGGCCGGCCAGACGATGACGTTGACGGCGCCGGTCTCGTCTTCGAGCGTCACGAAGACCACGCCCTTGGCGGTTTCGGGGCGCTGGCGGTGCGTGACGATGCCGCTGGCGCGCGCCAGGCGTCCGCTCGGGTAGTCGCGCAGCGCCGCAGCGGGCTGCACCCTGAAGGCGGCGAGCTCCTCGCGCAGCAGCGCCACCGGGTGCCGGGCGAGGCTGAGGCCGGTGGCGCGGTAGTCGGCGAGCACGGTCTCGGCGATGTCGGGCGCGGCCAGCTCGGCCGCGGCCTCGTGCGTGCGCGTGCGGGCGAGCATGGGCGTGGCGCGGGTGTCGATGCCGGCCACCGACCACGCGGCCTGGTGGCGATGGCCGGTGAGGGGCTGCAGCGCGTCGGCCTGGGCGAGCAGGCCGAGCGCATGCGCGTCGAGCGCGGCGCGGCGCGCGAGGTCCTCGGGGCTGGCGAAGAGGGCTTCGGTGCGCGCGGCAACGATGCGCCGCGCCGCTTCTTCCGGCAGCCCGGAGACGCGGCTGAAGCCCAGGCGCACGGGCCAGAGCGGTTCGGCATCGCCGCCCTCTCCGCGCTCTCCGCCCTCGCCGGCCTCTTGCTTGCCCGACCCAGCGGGTTCGAGCGCGCTGTCCCAGTCGCTCGTCAGCACGTCCACCGGCCGCACCGCCACGCCATGCTCGCGCGCGTCGCGCACCAGTTGCGCCGGGGCGTAAAAGCCCATCGGCTGGCTGTTGAGCAGCGCGGCGAGAAAGGCATCGGGGTGGTGGCGCTTGATCCATGCGCTCACGTACACCAGCAACGCGAAGCTGGCCGCGTGGCTTTCAGGGAAGCCGTATTCGCCGAAGCCCTCGATCTGCTTGAAGATGCGCTCGGCGTACTCGCTGGCATAGCCCTTCTCGACCATGCGGCCGACGAGCCGCGCGTGGAAGGGGCCGAGGCCGCCCTTGCGTTTCCACGCCGCCATGGCGCGGCGCAGCGCGTCGGCCTCGCCGGGGGTGAAGTCGGCGGCCAGGATGGCGAGCTGCATCACCTGCTCCTGGAAGATGGGCACGCCGAGCGTGCGCGAGAGCGCCTGCTTCACCTCGCTGCTCGGGTAGTCCACCGGCTCCTCGCCGCTGCGGCGCTTGAGGTAGGGGTGCACCATGCCGCCCTGGATGGGCCCGGGGCGCACGATGGCGACCTCGATGACGAGGTCGTAGAAGTTCTGCGGCTTCAGCCGCGGCAGCATGCTCATCTGGGCGCGGCTTTCGACCTGGAAGGTGCCCACGCTGTCGCCGCGGCTCAGCATCTCGTAGACGGCAGGGTCCTCGGCCGGCACGTCCTGCATGCGGAACTCTGGCACGCTCTTCTTCAACGCGATGAAGCGCAGCGCGCGCTGGATGGCGCTGAGCATGCCGAGCGCGAGCAGGTCCACCTTGAGCAGCCCGAGCGCGTCGAGATCGTCCTTGTCCCACTGGATGACGCTGCGGTTTTCCATCGCCGCGTTCTCCACCGGCACCAGGCGTGCGAGGTCGTCGCGGGCGATGACGAAGCCGCCGGGGTGCTGGCTCAGGTGGCGCGGAAAGCCGATGAGCTGCGTCGTCAGCTCCACCCACAGCTTGCACACGGGCGACTCGGGGTCGAAGCCGTTCTCGGCCAGGCGCTCGGCCTGGATGCGGCGGCCGTCGAACCAGTGCTGGCTCTTGGCCACGGCGTCGATGCGGTCGAGGTCGATGCCCATCGCGCGGCCCATGTCGCGCAGGGCGCTCCTCGGCCGGTAGCTGATGACCACCGCGGTGAGCGCGGCGCGGTGGCGGCCGTACTTGCGGTAGACGTACTGGATGACCTCCTCGCGGCGCTGGTGCTCGAAGTCGATGTCGATGTCCGGTGGCTCGTTGCGCTCGCGGCTGACGAAGCGCTCGAAGAGCAGCGTCAAACGCGCCGGGTCGACCTCGGTGACGCCGAGGCAATAGCACACGGCCGAGTTGGCCGCGCTGCCGCGCCCCTGGCACAGGATGCCCTGGCCGCGCGCCCACATCACGAGGTCGGCCACGGTGAGGAAATAGGGCTCGTAGCGCAGCTCGGCGATGAGCGCCAGCTCGTGCTCGAGCGTGGCGCGCACGGCCGCCGGCACGCCCGCGGCAAAGCGCTTCCTGGCGCCCTCCTCCGTCAACTGCCGCAGCCACGACGCGGGCGTGTGCCCGGCGGGCACGATCTCCTCCGGGTACTCGTAGCGCAGCTCGTCGAGCGAGAAGACGCAGCGCGCGGCGAGCTCGACGGTCGCTTCCATCCACTCGGGTCGGAAGATCTGCGTCAGGCGCGCGCGCGAGCGCAGATGCGCCTCGGCATTGGGCTCGAGCGCGAAGCCGCACTCGGCCACGGGCCGCTTCAGGCGCGTGGCGGTGAGCGCGTCCTGCAGCGGCTTGCGGGAGCGCGCGTGCATCAGCACGCTGCCCACGGCCACGATGGACAGGCCGGTGAGCGTGGCCACGCGCTGCACAAGTTCGGCGAGCAGGGCGTCGTGCGCATTCAGCAGTTGCGGCAGCGCGAGCGCGGCGCGCTCGGCGAACCAGGTTTTCAGCCACAGCGCGTGCGCGAGCAGCGTCTCGAAGGGCTGCGCCATGCCGAGCACGTAGGGCGTGAGCAGCAGCGCCTGGTTGTCGGGCAGGCCGGCCAGGGTGGGCAGATGCGGAACGCGACCCTCGAGGTCGGACATCAACGCCAGGTATTCGCCCTTGGCGGCACGGCGGCGCGCCACCGAGATCCACTGCGAGAGGTTGCCGTAGCCACGGCGCGACTGCGCCAGCAGCACGAGGTGCGGCCCTGCCTCGACGCCCTGCATGGCCGTGGGGGCCGACAAGGCATTCTGGGCGCCCGCAGTGCGCGCCAGGCGCATCTCGGCGCCGATGACGAGGTGCAGCCCCAGGCGCTTGGCCTCGCCATGCGCGCGCACGACGCCGGCGAGCGAGCAGTCGTCGGTGATCGCGAGCGCGGCGTAGCGCAACGCATGCGCGCGCTCCACCAGTTCCTCGGGGTGCGACGCGCCCCTCAGGAAACTGAAGTTGCTGCGGCAATGCAGCTCGGCGTAGCCGGGTAGGGAGTGGAGTGTGCGCACGGAATGCGCCGTGATCCTGTGAGCGCCGGAATGTCGGACGAGGCCACACGCCGGAGCGATGGCCGCTGAGGCGTGCTGGGGAGGCTTGCCGGCGACCGGACGTGGGGCTGGCTAGGACCCGGCGGCCTCGTAAGGCGCAGCCGGCTCCTCGATCCGCCGTCCGGCCGGCGGCCAGTGCGCAGAAGCGACCCCGTGGCGCATGTCGACGCCGGGCCCCGCGCCGGTGCCGCCGACCGGGGCGAAGCCGCCCGCCCCGCCAGCCAGCGCAGCACCGCTGCCCAGCGCGTCGAGCGGACTCTTCACGCCGCCGCCACCCAGGCGCAGCACGTGCGTGTAGATCATGGTCGTGCTCACATCGACATGGCCGAGCAGCTCCTGCACGGTGCGGATGTCGTAGCCGGCCTGCAGCAGGTGCGTGGCAAAGGAGTGCCGCAATGTGTGCGGCGAGGCGGGTTTGTCGATGCCCGCCACCTCGACCGCTTGCCTGAAGGCGCGCTGGAAGGTGCCTTCAAAGAGGTGGTGGCGGCGATGCACGCCGCTGCGCGGATCGTTCGAGCAGGTGGCCTGCGGGAACACCCAGTGCCAGCTCCAGGAGAGGCCGGCCCGCGGGTACTTGCGGTCGAGGGCAAACGGCACCTCCACCCCGGCAATGCCCTGGGCACGATCGGCTGCCCACAAGGCGTGCGAACGCTGGAGTTGCTCGCGCAGTGGCAACTCGAGCGCGGCCGGCAGCATCACGACGCGGTCCTTCCCGCCCTTGCCGTGGCGCACGACGATGGCGCGGCGGTCGAAGTCGATGTCCTTGACGCGCAGGCGCACGCCTTCGAGCAGGCGCATGCCGGTGCCGTAGAGCAGGCGGGCGAGCAGGGCATGCGGGGTTGATGCAGCACGCGCCACCTGGCCCGCCGCCACATCGGCACCGGGGCGAAGGCGGTCGAGAGCGTCGAACAGGCGCGCCGCCTCCTCGCCGCTCAGCACCACGGGCAGGCGACGCAGGGTGCGCGGGCGGCCGATCTCTGCCACCCAGGGCAGGTCCAGGTGCAGCACCTTCTGGTAGAGGAACAGCAGCGCCGAGAGCGCCTGCTTGTGCGTGGAGGCCGAGGCCTGCCGCTCGGTGGCCAGCCAGCTGAGGAACGCCTCGACCTCGCCATGCCCGAGCTCGGCCGGGTGGCGCAGGCCGTGGTAGCGGATGAACGATCGCACCCAGTATTCGTAGGCGTACTCGGTGCGCCGGCTGTAGTGCAGGTAGCGGATCTGCTGGCGCAGCAGGCCCAGCAGGCGCGGCGGCGATGCTTCTTCCGGCAAGGGCATGGCTCGGTCTCCCTGCGCCATCGCCCGAGGAGGTGGTCCTTGAGATGGCGCGAAACTGTATTTATATACAGTATCACGGAGCTGACGGCACTGTCCATGCCCAAGTCGATGGGTGGCCTGGACGCCGCGCGGGCCGCGGGTGCCGAAGTGGCACCCGCGTCTGCCATGGATGGTGGAACCGGGGGGAATCGAACCCCCGTCCGCAAGCCTTCGCCGGACGGTTCTACATGCGTAGCTGTCTGATTTGAGTCTGAGAGCCTGGGTCGCGCAGCAGCACGCTACCTGGGCCCCGAGTCACTTGGTTTTAGGCCCCGGATGAATGACGCAGTCGGGGACGAGCCGATGTGAATGACCTCTCAGTCGTTGGTCTTGCGACCTTCAACCCGGCCCATCGGCCTGCCGTTGAGAGGCTCACCGGTTTTAAGCGGCGAGTGCGTACGTTTGATCGTTCGCAGTTACTTTGTTTCCAGTGGATTTACGAGCGAACTGGTGCTCGGCATGCCCCGCGTCGACTCCGTACCCACGTCGAAGCCAGGTCGGTCCCAAGCGGTCCAGTTTAGGCCAGATCCAGGCAATTCAAGAGCTCGGCCGGCGATTGGATGACATGCCCGGCTTGCCACTCGCCGACGACGGCTCCGGCGCCGAGGTAACCCCAGGCCACGGCCACGGTGCGCATGCCGGCGGCGTGGCCGGCCGCAACGTCGCGCGCGTCGTCGCCAACGTAGACGCAGCGCGCCGGGTCGAGGGCCAGGCGCCGTGCCGCCTCGAGCAGCGGTGCAGGATGGGGTTTCGTGTGCGGCGTGCAGTCGCCGCAGACGAGCGTGGCCGCGCCGGCCAGCGGAGGCAGCGCCTGCACCATCGGCCCCGCAAAGCGGCGCGCCTTGTTGGTGACGATGCCCCACGGCAGGCCACGGGCCTGCAGATGCCCGAGCAACGGCTCGATGCCGTCGAAGGCTCGCGCGTTGGCCAGCATGCATTGCTCATAGAGCGCGTGGAACTCGTCGCGCAATGCGAAGTAGTCGTCGTCGTCCGGTGTGCGACCGAAGGCGCGCGAGAGCATGCCGCGCGCGCCCGAACCGGCGAGCGGCCGAAGATGCTCGTAGGGCACCGGCGGCAGGCCACGTTGCGCGAGCATCGTGTTGGCGGCGTCCGCGAGGTCCGGCGCGCTGTCGACGAGCGTGCCGTCGAGGTCGAAGAGCACGGCTTGCAGAGGGCATCGACTCATGGCGACGGCACCGGCATGTCACGGGCGCCTCGCGCGCGCTTCATTCGCCCCTCGCGCCCCCTCACGCGCTCTTGCGACACGCGACGAGGTAGTTGACGCCGGTATCGTCTGTCAGCCGGTAGCGGCGCGTCAGCGGGTTGTAGCCGAGGCCGCGCGTCGCCTCCAGCAACAGGCCGCCCTCGCGGCACCAGCGCGCCAGTTCGCTCGGGCGCATGAACTTCGCATACTCGTGCGTGCCGCGCGGCAGCAGGCCGAGCACGTACTCGGCACCGACGATGGCCTGCACAAAGGACTTGGGGTTGCGGTTGAGCGTGGAGAAGAAGACCCAGCCGCCCGGGCGAACGAGGCGCGAGCAGGCGGCGACCACCGAAGAGGGGTCGGGCACATGCTCGAGCATCTCCATGCAGGTGACGACATCGAAGGACCGTGGCTGCTCCGCCGCCAGCGCCTCGACGGCAACCTCGCGGTAGTCGACGTTGGTCACGCCGCGCTCCAGCGCGTGCAGGCGCGCCACGCCAAGCGGCTTGCCGGCGAGGTCGATGCCGAGCACGCTGGCGGCACGCGCGGCCATCGACTCGGCGAGGATGCCGCCACCGCAGCCCACGTCGAGCACGGCCTTGCCGTCGAGGCCTGCGAGTTCCTCGATCCAGGCCAAGCGCAGCGGGTTGATCTCGTGCAGCGGGCGGAACTCGCTGGTCGGGTCCCACCAGCGGTGCGCCAATTCGCTGAACTTCGCAAGTTCCTGCGCGTCGACGTTGCTCGTCATCATGGCTGTGATGGTAGTCGCGGGCCTGAAAAGCAAGAAACCCCGCCGGGGCGGGGTTCCTCTGACGGCAGGGACCGAAGTCCCCGCGTTGCACGCCTACTTTCTGGCGCGCGTGCCGACCACCTCGATTTCGACGCGGCGGTTCTTCGAACGGCCTTCGGCGGTGCGGTTGTCGGCCACCGGCTGCGAGGCGCCCTTGCCTTCGGTGTAGATGCGATTGCGCTCCACACCCTTGCTGACAAGGTAGGCCTTCACGGCTTCGGCACGTGCCACCGACAGCCTTTGGTTGGCAGCGGCGTTGCCCGTCGAGTCAGTGTGGCCGACGACGATGATGACCTCGAGCGCCATGCCCTTCACCTTCTCGGCCAGGTCGGCGATCTTGGCCTGCGCCTGGGGCTGCAGGTTCGAGCGACCGACAGCGAAGAAGCCATCAGCCGCGAAGGTCACCTTCTCGCTCACCGGAGCCGGCGGCGGCGGGGGAGGAGGAGGCGGCGGCGGGGGAGGCGGCGGGGGAGGCGGCGGC
>JALHOU010000037.1 GCA_022842825.1 Rubrivivax sp. | reverse complement strand
GCGCGGTCGATGATCGCGTGTTCGATGCTCTTGATGCCCACCGCGTCGTCGTTGACGTTGAGCGTGCAGGCCGCTTCGCAGGGCGCGGGGCAGACGCGGCCGGTGAATTCCGGGAAGTTGTTCGTCTGGTGCAGCACCTCGATGGCCGCGTGCCAGTCGGCCGGGCTGCCGCGGTACACGAGGTCGTTGAAGTCCGGGATGATGTTGTTCACCGGGCAGCCGCTCGTGCAGAACGGCGTGCCGCAGTCCATGCAGCGTGCGCCCTGCTGCTTGGCCTGCTCGGCGTTGAGGCCGATGACGAACTCCTTCCAGTTCTTCAGCCGCATCTGCACGGGTTCGTAGCCTTCTTCGAGGCGTTCGTATTCGAGGAAGCCGGTGACCTTGCCCATCGTCGTTCCAGTGGATGTTCGTTGACGCCTGTGCGCGATGCCTGCGCCGGCCTACTTGGCCGGCACCGAGGCGCTCGCCCTGGCCTTGGAGGTGGCCTGCTCGGCTTCGGTCTTGGCGGCCTTCTCCGCGCGCTGCAGCAGCACACGCTTGTACTCGTGCGGCAGCACCTTCACGAAGCGGGCGCGCGAGGCGGCCCAGTTGTCGAGGATCTCGCGCGCGCGCAGGCTGCCGGTCCAGCGGTGGTGCTCCTCGACCAGTTTCTTCAGCAGCGCCTCATCGGGCGTCTCGCGGTGCATGCCTGCCAGGAACGTGTTCGGGCCCATCTGCTCTTCGCGCGCGAGCACCTTCTCCAGGCTCACCATGCTGGTGTTGCAGCGGCTGGCGAAGTGACCGTCCTCGTCGAAGACGTAGGCCACGCCACCGCTCATGCCGGCGGCGAAGTTGCGCCCGGTCTTGCCGAGCACGACGACGGTGCCTCCGGTCATGTACTCGCAGCCGTGGTCACCGGTTCCTTCCACCACCGCCGTGGCGCCCGAGAGGCGCACGGCGAAGCGCTCGCCCGCCACGCCGCGAAAGAAGGCCTCGCCGCTGGTGGCGCCGTACAGCGCCGTGTTGCCGACGATGATGTTCTTCGTCGCGTCGCCGCGGAAGTCGATGCTCGGGCGGATCACGACGCGGCCGCCGGAGAGTCCCTTGCCGGTGTAGTCGTTGGCGTCGCCGATGAGGTAAAGGGTGATGCCGTTGGCCAGGAAGGCGCCGAAGCTCTGCCCGCCCACGCCTTCCATCTGCATGAAGATGGTGTGGTCGGGCAGGCCCTCCGGGCGCTGGCGGATCAATTCGCCGGACAGCATCGCGCCGACGCTGCGGTTGACGTTGCGCGCGTCCTCCATGAACTGCACCTTCTCGCCTTTCTCGATGGCGGGACGGCAGCGTTCGATGAGCTTGTTGTCCAGCGCCTTGGCGAGACCGTGGTCCTGCTCTTCGACCTGGCGGCGCGGCACTTCGGGCGGCACGGCCGGCAGGTGGAAGACGCGGGCGAAGTCCAGGCCCCTGGCCTTCCAGTGCGTGACACCCTTGCGCGTGTCGAGCAGGTCGGCGCGGCCGATCAGCTCGTCGAACGTGCGGATGCCCAGCTGCGCCATGATCTGGCGCGCTTCCTCGGCGACGAAGAAGAAGTAGTTGACGACATGCTCCGGCTTGCCTGCGAACTTCTTGCGCAGCACCGGGTCTTGCGTGGCCACCCCGACCGGGCAGGTGTTGAGGTGGCACTTGCGCATCATGATGCAGCCCTCGGCCACCAGCGGCGCGGTGGCGAAGCCGAATTCGTCGGCACCGAGCAGCGCGCCGATGACGACGTCGCGGCCGGTCTTCATCTGCCCGTCGGCCTGCACGCGGATGCGGCTGCGCAGGCGGTTGAGCACCAGCGTCTGCTGCGTCTCGGCCAGGCCCAGCTCCCACGGTGTGCCGGCGTGCTTGATCGATGACCAGGGGCTGGCGCCGGTGCCGCCGTCGTGGCCGGCGATGACCACGTGGTCGGCCTTGCACTTGGCCACGCCGGCGGCGACCGTGCCAACGCCGACTTCGCTGACGAGCTTGACGCTGACCGACGCGCGCGGGTTCGCGTTCTTCAGGTCGTGGATGAGCTGCGCCAGGTCTTCGATCGAGTAGATGTCGTGGTGCGGCGGCGGGCTGATGAGGCCGACGCCGGGCACGCTGTAGCGCAGCATGCCGATGTACTCGCTGACCTTGCCGCCAGGCAGCTGGCCGCCTTCGCCGGGCTTGGCGCCCTGGGCCATCTTGATCTGGATCTGGTCGGCGCTGACGAGGTATTCGGTGGTGACGCCGAAGCGGCCGCTCGCCACCTGCTTGATCTTGCTGCGCAGGCTGTCGCCGTCCTTCAGCTCGATGTCGGCTTCCATCACCTTCTTGCCGATGATGTCGCTGACCTTCGTGCCGGCGGTGACCTTGATGCCCTTCAGCTCGTTGCGGTAGCGCGCCGGGTCCTCGCCGCCTTCGCCGGTGTTGCTCTTGCCGCCGATGCGGTTCATGGCAATGGCGAGCGTCGTGTGCGCCTCGGTGCTGATGGAGCCGAGGCTCATGGCGCCGGTGGCGAAGCGCTTGACGATCTCGCTGGCGGGCTCGACCTCCTCGACCGGGATCGCCTTGGTCGGGTCGACCTTGAACTCGAACAGGCCGCGCAAGGTCATGTGGCGGCGGCTCTGGTCGTTGATGAGCTGGGCGTACTCCTTGTAGGTGTCCCACTTGCCCGCGCGCGCGGCGTGCTGCAGCTTGGCGATGGCGTCGGGCGTCCACATGTGCTCTTCGCCGCGCACGCGCCAGGCGTACTCGCCGCCGGCCTCGAGCATGCTGACGAGGGTCGGGTCGTCGCCGTAGGCGGCGCGGTGCATGCGGAAGGCTTCCTCGGCCACCTCGAAGACGCCGATGCCGCCCACCTGCGTGGCGGTGCCGCGGAAGTACTGGGCGACGAAGTCGGACTTCAGGCCGATGGCCTCGAAGATCTGGGCGCCGCAGTACGACATGTACGTGCTGATGCCCATCTTGGACATGATCTTGCTGAGGCCCTTGCCGATGGCCTTGATGTAGTTGTAGATCGCCTTGTCTGCGTTCACTTCGCCCGGCAGCGAGCCCTGCAGCTCGACGATGGTCTCCATCGCCAGGTAGGGGTGCACGGCCTCGGCACCGTAGCCAGCGAGCACCGCGAAGTGGTGCACCTCGCGTGCTGAGGCGGTCTCGACGACGAGCCCGGCCGTGGTGCGCAGGCCTTCGCGCACCAGGTGGTGGTGGACGGCCGAAAGCGCGAGCAGGGCGGGGATGGCCACCTGCGTGCGGCTGGCGTGGCGGTCGGAAATGAGGATGATGTTGTGGCCGGTCTTCAGCGCATCCACCACCTCGGCGCACAGCGACGCGAGCTTGGCCTCGACGCCCTCGCGGCCCCAGGCGAGCGGGTAGGTGATGTCGAGTTCGTAGCTGCGGAACTTGCCGCCGGTGTGCTTCTCGATCGACCGCAGGCGCGCCATGTCGTCGAAGTCGAGGATGGGCTGGCCCACCTCGAGCCGCATCGGCGGGTTGACGGCGTTGATGTCGAGCAGGTTCGGCTTCGGGCCGATGAAGCTGTTCAGGCTCATCACGATGGCCTCGCGGATCGGGTCGATCGGCGGGTTCGTGACTTGCGCGAAGAGCTGCTTGAAGTAGTTGAAGAGCGGCTTGTTCTTGTCCGACAGCACCGCGAGCGGGCTGTCGTTGCCCATGGAGCCGATGGCCTCCTCGCCTTGGGCGGCCATGGGCGCGAGCAGGAACTTGAGGTCTTCCTGCGTGTAGCCGAAGGCCTGCTGGCGGTCGAGCAGGGTCTCGGTGTGCGCCGGGCGCTCGCCTTCGGCCGGGATGGTGTCGAGCCGCACGCGCACGTTCTCGATCCACTGCCGGTAGGGGCGGGCATTGGCGAACTGGTTCTTCAGTTCCTCGTCGTCGACGATGCGGCCCTGCTCGAGGTCGATGAGGAACATCTTGCCCGGCTGCAGGCGCCACTTGCGCACGATGCGGCTCTCGGGAATGGGCAGCACGCCGCTCTCGGAGGCCATGACGACGAGGTCGTCGTCGGTGACGATGTAGCGCGCGGGCCGCAGGCCATTGCGGTCGAGCGTGGCGCCGATCTGCTTGCCGTCGGTGAACACCATCGCGGCCGGGCCGTCCCAGGGCTCGAGCATCGCGGCGTGGTACTCGTAGAAGGCGCGCCGGCGCTCGTCCATGAGCTCGTGCTGCTCCCAGGCCTCGGGGATCATCATCATCGCAGCGTGCGCGAGCGGGTAGCCCGCCATCACCAGCAGTTCGAGCGCGTTGTCGAAGGTGGCGGTGTCGCTCTGGCCCTCGAAGCTGATGGGGTAGAGCTTCTTCAGGTCGTCGCCGAGCACGGGGCTCTTCATCACGCCTTCGCGGGCGCGCATCCAGTTGAAGTTGCCCTTGACGGTGTTGATCTCGCCGTTGTGCGCGACGAAGCGATAGGGGTGCGCCAGCGGCCACTCGGGGAAGGTGTTGGTGCTGAAGCGCTGGTGCACGAGCGCGAAGGCGGAGACGACGCGCGCATCCTGCAGGTCGCGGTAGTACTGGCCCACCTGGTCGGCGAGCAGCAGGCCCTTGTAGATGACCGTGCGGCAGCTCATGCTGGGCACGTAGTACTCGCGGCTGTGCGTGAGCTTGAGCCTCTGGATTGCCGCGCTCGCCGTCTTGCGGATGACGTAGAGCTTGCGCTCCAGCGCGTCGGGCACGATGACATCGGCGCCTCGGCCGATGAAGATCTGGCGGATCACCGGCTCCTTGGCGCGCACGGCCGGGCTCATCGGCATTTCGCGGTCGACCGGCACGTCGCGCCAGCCGAGCAGGACCTGACCCTCGACCTTCACTGCCCGCTCGAGCTCCTGCACGCAGGCCAGGCGTGAGGCGTGCTCCTTGGGCAGGAAGATCATGCCCACGCCGTACTCGCCGGGCGGGGGCAGCTTGACGCCGACCGACCCGTCGGGCGCGAGGCCGTTTTGCGCCATCTCGGCGCGATAGAAGTCGTCCGGGATCTGGATGAGGATGCCGGCGCCGTCGCCCATCAGCTTGTCGGCACCCACTGCGCCACGGTGGTCGAGGTTCTCGAGGATCTTCAGGCCCTGCTCGACGATGCCGTGCGCGCGCTGGCCCTTGATGTGGGCGACGAAGCCGACGCCGCAGGCGTCGTGCTCCTGCGTCGGGTCGTACAGGCCGGCACAGGTGGCATGGGCCAGTTCGGTGTGACTGGCCGAGTCGGCCGTGGGCTGGGGTTGAGCGCGGTCAGACATGGGAACTCCCGGGCGGGCGGCCCGCTTCGTCGGGCGAGGCTACCGCAGCGCAGCATGAGGGGCAATCAATTTGAAACAGGGTCAGAACATATATGAGAAGGACATCGTTTCGTCCTGTCATTAAATGGGGACACATCTCGACTCGATCCAGGGCACGACTGAGCCACCCGCACCAACACGCCCCACCGGAAGGAGGCAGGAGCCGCCTCACGTGCGCCGTCGGGGCCGCCCGCGAGGTCGCGGGCTGGTGCGCAAATGGCTGCCGGAGGCTGCGAGGCCGCGCAGGAACGCGTCGTCACCGCAGACCCAGCTGCCGGTGAGGCAGCGTCGCAGGCGCGCGACACAGGCCTCGGCGAGCGGCTCGGCGAGCAACTGCGCAAAGGCGCTCTCGCGCTCGAAAGGCGTGTTGCCGAGCGACCAGTACTCCTCGGGGTCGACGATGCCGGCATCGCGTGCCCCGCCGCAGCGGTGGCGGGCGCTGGTGACGCCGGGCTCGGCCGATGCGCCGTCGACGAAGCGCAAGGCAGTCAGAGTCCAGGCGCCCGGTTCGAGTGCCGTGCTGCGGAAGCGGCCCGACCAGAGTGTCCCGGACCGGTCGTGATGGCGGTTGTAGGCGCTCACATAGCGCCGGCCCATGGCTTGCACCCAGCGCGAAAGCGCGCCGGCGTCGGGCGGCGTGGCAAGAGCCCGCAGCTCGTCCGGCAGCAGCGCATAGGCATGCACGAGCACCTTCTCGCCCGCCGCGGCGTCGCGCAGGATGACAAGGAAACGCATGCGGTCCTCGGGGCTGGGGAAGGGATGAACCCCGGCCAGCGCCGGCAGCGCCAGCAGGTGCGGGAGCCCGGGCAGAACCAGCCGATGCTGCCGCGCCATCTTCAGACGTCGCCGAAGACGCGGCGGCCGGTGAGCCGGCGGTGCTCGCGCAAGGCGAAGCGGTCGGTCATGCCGGCGATGTAGTCGGCCACCGCTCGCGGCGTGTCTTGCGCAGCAGCGTGCTCGGCCGGCATCTCCCCTGGATCCGACCGATAGGCCTCGAACAGCTCGGTCACCACCTGCCGCGCGAGGGCGGTGGTCTGCGTCACCTGTGGATGGCGGTAGAGTGCGCCGAACAGGAAGTGCTTGAGCGCGTCGATCTGCGCGCGCTGGCAGCCGGAGAACGCGACCAGCGCCGGGCCGCAGCGAACGGCGCCGATGTCCGAGGGCCCAGTGGCTGCAATCGCCGCCTCGGTTGCCTGGACGAGGTCGGCAATGAGCGCCGACAACAGGCGGCGAAGTGTCTCGAAGATCACGCGCCGTCCAGGTGGCGTCCTGGCGCGGCCGCGTGCCTCGCCAGGATGATCGTCACGGGCGGCCTCGTGCCAGTGGGCGAAGAGCGGCACCGCCTCGAGTTGCGCCGGCTGCAGCAAGCCCGAGCGCAGCCCGTCATCGATGTCATGCGTGCAGTAGGCCACCTCGTCGGCCAGGTTGACGAGCTGGGCCTCGAGGCTGGGTTGGCCACCGTCGACGAAGCGGCGCGCCGGGCCATCGGCTTCGGCCGCGCACAGGCGCAGCGCGTGGCGCCGCGAGCAGTGCTTGAGGATGCCTTCGCGGGCCTCGAAGGTCAGGTTCAAGCCATCGAACGCAAAGTAGCGCTGCTCGAGGGTGTCCACGACGCGCAGACTTTGCAGGTTGTGCTCGAAGCCGCCATGGGCCGACATGCAGCCGTGCAAGGCGTCCTGGCCGGCATGTCCGAAGGGCGTGTGTCCGAGGTCGTGCGCGAGCGCGATGGCCTCGACCAGGTCCTCGTTCAGGCGCAGCTGGCGCGCGGCCGAGCGTGCCACCTGGGCCACCTCGAGCGAGTGCGTGAGGCGCGTGCGGAAGAGATCGCCCTCGTGGTTGACGAAGACCTGCGTCTTGTAGACCAGCCTGCGAAAGGCCGTGCTGTGCACGATGCGGTCGCGATCACGCTGATGCTCGTCGCGCGTGCCGGCCGCGGGCTCGGCAAAGCGCCGGCCGCGGCTGCGCTCGGGCCAGCAGGCCCAGGGGGCGAGCCCGACGGCGTCGCGACTGGAACTCACTGCCGGTACAACGTGGCGGGGTCACCGGGAGCGGCGCCTTCGGTGAGCCGCCGGATCACGTCCAACACCCGCGCGTCGGGCGCGGGGCGCAGCGCGGCCGCACCCGGGCTCTCGACCAGCACGAAGCGGATCTCCCCGGCCTCGGCCTTCTTGTCGTGGCGCATCAGCTCCAGCCAGCGTTCCCCCGGCAGGGCGGGCGCCCGTATCGGCAGGCCGGCGCGCGCGATCAGCCGCTCGATGCGCTCGGCATAGGCTGGAGCCACCAGACCCAGATCAGCCGACAGGTGGCTGGCCAGCACCATGCCGCAGCCCACCGCCTCGCCGTGCAGCCAGGTGCCGAAGCCGAGACCCGCCTCGATGGCATGGCCAAAGGTATGGCCGAAGTTGAGGATTGCGCGCTGCCCGCTCTCGCGCTCGTCGGCGCCGACCACTGCGGCCTTGATCTCGCACGACCGCCGAACCGCGTGCAGCAGTGCCGCGGGCTCCCGGGCCAGCAGCGCGCTCAGATGCTCCTCGATCCAGCCGAGGAACGTGTCGTCGTAGATGGGCCCGTACTTGACGACCTCGGCCAGCCCGGCCACCAGTTCGCGCCGGGGCAGCGTGTCAAGCGTCGCGAGGTCGCAGATCACCCGGGCCGGCTGGTAGAACGCACCGATCATGTTCTTGCCCAGCGGATGGTTGATCGCGGTCTTGCCGCCCACCGAGCTGTCGACCTGCGCCAGCAGGGTCGTCGGCACCTGCACGAAGGGCACGCCGCGCATGTACGTGGCCGCGGCAAGACCCGCGACGTCTCCGACGACGCCGCCACCCAGCGCGTAGAGCAACGTCTTGCGGTCGCAGCCGCAGCCGAGCAGGTGGTCGTAGATGCGTTGCAGCGAAGCCCAGTCCTTGTACTGCTCGCCGTCCGGCACAAGCACATGCGTCACGCGGCGATGGTGAGGTGCGATGGCGGCCGCGAGTGCCTGACCGTGAATCGCCCAGACCGTGGGGTTGCTGACGATGACCGCATCGGCGGCGCGAGGTAGACCCGACCAGGACTCTGCCGAGGCCATGAGGCCGGGACCGATGCAGATCTCGTAGCGCCCGCCCGGGGTGTCGACCGAGACGCGCGCCCTGGCGCCCCCCTCTGCGGTGCCTGTGGGGAAGGAGGCCGAAGCCTTGGGATCGGTCGCGCTCATGGCGGCGCGAGTTTACGGCGCCGTTCAGCGAGGCTGACGAAGCTGGTCGACCGGCGACGGTACCTGCTCTGCACTCACAAGGCCAGCCAGCTCGAGCTGCATGAGCACCATGCCGACCAGCGCGCTCACGGAAGGACGTGCCGCCTCCACCACGAAGTGGGCTGCCTTGCGGTACAGCGGATCGCGTTCGCGATACAGGTCGCGCAGCCGCCGCAGCGGGTCGGCCACCCGCAGCAGCGGACGCTGCGTGTCGTGGCGCAGGCGCCGATGCAGGTCCTCCGGCGTGGACCGGAGGTAGAACACCTGCGTGCGCCCGTGCAGAGCCTCGCGGTTGGAGGGCCGCAGCACCGCCCCACCGCCGGTGGCCAGCACGCAGCCGCTGGCCTGCGTCAGGTCTTCGATCACCTCCGCTTCGGCATCGCGGAAGGCCGGCTCGCCGTGCGAGGCGAAGTACTCGCGGATCGGCATGCCGATCCGGCGCTCGATCTCGTGGTCGCTGTCGACGTAGCGCAGGCCGAGCTGGCGTGCCAGGTGCCGACCGACGGTCGACTTGCCGCATCCAGGCATGCCAACGAGGGAGAGGGTGAGGGGTGCTTCCAACATCCCTGCCCTGATGACCGCACTGTCCAGTCAATCGTGACTGGCGCGAACGAACGTCAGGTCGCGGCCTTTACTGACGAGATCGTCACCGTCGCCTGACGACCAAGCTTGTCAATGACCAGCACGGGAACTGTCGTGAGGCAGGTGTTGGCAAACGGAAGCGTGATGTCGAAGAACTCTCCGGGGTGCTCAACCGTGCCCCTTGAGACAACGACGTCCTCAGGAAGCGTGCTTGTTACTCGGTAGGGAGCAGTCCCGCCATTCACATAGACGCGAGTCGCAAAACCCGAGCCGCAGGTCGTTGCATTGGGGCCGGTCAGGGTCATGGACGTAGGCGTCACATTGAAGGCAGTCAGACCGCCGGCCTCGTCTTCGTCGTTTCCGACGCCGCAGGCCACCAGGCAAGCAACGACCCCAACGATCAGCAAGGGAGCTCTCGCGCGACGATTCAGCTTCATGGCATTCGACTCTTGATCAGCACGTGGAAGTGGGCGGTTCGGGGACCTAGCGGGCCGTGGTTCGGTCAGTCACGATCTTCGGTGTGATGAACACGAGCAGTTCGGTCTTTGCCGTCGACCGCACCCTGTTCTGGAACAGGTAGCCGATGATCGGAATGTCGCCGAGCAGGGGCACCTTGTTAAGGGTGTCACGCTCGTTCTGCGTGAAGATGCCGCCGATCACCACGGTGCCGCCGTTCTCGACCAGCACCTGCGTCTTGACGTGCTTGGTGTCGATGGCAAAGCCCGCCACCGTGGCGATGCCCACGCTGTCCTTGTTCACGTCGACGTCGAGGATGACGTTGCCCTCTGGTGTGATCTGGGGCGTGACTTCGAGCTTGAGGTTCGCCTTGCGGAACGCGATGGACGTGGCGCCGCTGGAGGTGGCCTGCTGGTAGGGCAGTTCCGTCCCCTGTTCGATGAGCGCCTTCACCTGATCTGCGGTGATGACGCGCGGGCTCGAGATGATCTTGCCACGACCCTCGGACTCAAGCGCAGAGAGCTCCAGGTTGAGAAAGCGATTTGCAGACGACGAGAACAGCGACAGGGCAAAGTTCGCCGCCGTCGCGCCACCGAACGATGTGCCGCTGACGTTGGCGGGAAGGCTGACGAACTGCGTGTCGCTGTAGGAACTCGGCGCCCCTGGCTGCTGGGTGATGTTGCCGATCGCGTTGTAGTTGCCGCCGAATGCAGCGCGGTCGCTTCCGAACAACGGATACCCCGCTGTGCCACCCCGTGAACCGCGCAGATCGTTGCCACCAAGCTTCACCCCGAGTGCGCGCCCGAACGTGTCGTCCGCTTCGACGATGCGCGCCTCGATGAGCACCTGCCTCACCGGGATATCGATCTTCGTGATGAGCGACTGGATCTCTTCGAGCTTGGAAGGGATGTCACTCACGAACAGCTGGTTCGTGCGCGACTCAAAGATGAGCGAGCCGCGCGGCGACAGGATGCGCGTGGCTGCCGTACCGGAACCGCCGCCACTTTGTGCCGAAGTCGTGCCGAGCAGGCCGCGCGCCACGTCTTCCGCCTTGGTGTAGTTGAGCTGGAACGCCTGCGTGCGCAGCGGTTCGAGCTCGGTCACCTTGCGACGGGCCTCGAGGTCGGCCTGTTCCTTGGCGGCAAGCTCGTCCTTGGGCGCGATCCACAGCACGTTGCCGCTCTTGCGCACGCCCAGGCCCTTGCTTTGCAGGATGATGTCCAGCGCCTGGTCCCAGGGCACGTCTTTCAGGCGCAGCGTGACGCTGCCGGTGACGGTGTCGCTGGTGACGACGTTGAAGTTGGTGAAGTCGGCGATCACCTGCAGCAACGCGCGAACTTCGATGTTCTGGAAGTTCAGCGACAGTTTCTCGCCCTGGAAGCCCGGGCCTTGTGTGAGCTTGTTCGGGTCGACCTTCATCGGCCGCACCTCGAGCACGAACTGGGTGTCGGTCTGGTAGGCGCTGTGCTCCCAGGCACCTGTCGGCTCGACGACCATGCGTACGCGGTCGCCGCTCTGGATCGTGGAGACGGTGCGAACCGGCGTGCCGAAATCGGTGACGTCGAGGCGGCGGCGCAGGTTGTCGGGTAGCGTCGATCGGAGGAACTCGACGACGAGGCTCTGGCCCTGCTGGCGGATGTCCACGCCGACCTGGTTGCTCGGCAGGTTGACGATCACCCGACCGGCGCCGTCGCTGCCGCGGCGGAAGTCGATGTCGCGCAGGCCTTGCGGGGTCGTGTTCTGCGCGGGTGCGAACTGCACACTTTGCTCGCCGGCCGAAGCCACGGCGGGAGTGCCGCCGCCGGCGGCGTCCAGCACCAGCAGCAGCGTCTTGCCCTGTACCTGGGCGCGGTAGCCCGAGGCCTGCTTGAGGTTGAGCACCAGGCGCGTGCGGTCACCAGCCTGCGCAACGCTCACCGAACGCAGGTTGCCCACATTGATGTCGACACTGTTGCGGCCCATCGCGTTGCCCACACCCGGCAGGTCGATGGCGATGCGCGGTGGCTGCTGGATCGAGAAGCCGGTGGGTACCGCAGGCAGCGCTTCGCTCAACTCGATGCGCACGACCTCGGTGCCGGCCTGCTGCGTGCTCGTGATCGATTGGATCGTGTTCTGCGCCAGGGCCGCGGGGGCCACGGCCAGGAGAGCGGCGGCCAAGGCGGTGGCCAAGGCGGCATGGGCGGCTCGCCAGCGGAAAGTCATGGTGCGGGTCTCCTGGGGAATCTCCATGCGTGTCGGGTGGCCGGCTTTCATCGTCCCCTCTCCTGAAGCTGCAGCGTCGCCGGACGCTCGATCCACTCGCCGGCGGCGTCTTGCACGATCTCGCGCAGCGCGATCTCCGTCTCGCCGATGCGCGTGATGCGGCCGTAGTTCTGGCCCAGGTAGTCACCCACCTTGACCTGGTAGAGCAGGTTGTCCACGCGCAGCAGGCCGTACGGGCGCCCCTGCTTGTTGACGCTACCCACCATGCTCATCGCGTCGAGCGGGAACGCCTCGAGCGGCTCGCGGCGGCGGTTGAGTTCGGCGGCGAGCAGCGAGTTGGGCTGGCGTGCCTCCTGCTTGAGGGCGACGCTCAGCTTCTGCTGGCTGAAGGGATCGACCGCCTGCGCGCTGGCGTAGGGCTGAGGATTGAACTTCTTGGGCGCCGCGAGAGGTGTCACGCTGGGCTTGACCTCGCGCTTCTGCTGTTCCATCCACTGCTGCAGCTCTTCGTGTTCGGCGCCGCAGCCAGCCGCGAGTGCGGTGGCGACGATGCCGATCGCCCACAGGCGGCGGGATGGCTGTCGGGAAAGTCGCATCGGCCTCATGGCTTGGCCCCCCCCGGCTTGGCGGCGGCCTGCTGCGCCTTGCGTTGCTCGGCCACCTCGGTCGCGTCGAGGTAGCGGTAGGTCCGCGCGGTGGCGTCCATGGCCAGCACGCCGTCCTTGCCTGGCACGATGTTCAGGTTGTGCAGGGTCACGATGCGCGACAGGTTGGCCACATCGGCCGTGAAGGCGCCTACGTCGTGATAGCGGCCGCTGACACGGATGGCGATCGGCAGCTCGGCGTAGTAGTCCTTCACCTGCACCTGCCCCGGGCGGAACAGCTCGAACAGCAGCCCGCGGCCGAGGCCGGCCTGGTTGATGTCGGACAGAAGCGCATCCATCTCGGCCTTGCCTGGCAACTGCTTCTCGAGTTGCGTCACGTACTCCTGTACCTGCAGCTTCTGCTTGCGCAGTTCAGCCAGATTGACCGCCTGCGCAAGCCGGTTGCGGTAGGTGGCCTTCAACTGCGGTTCCTGCGCGCGCGCCGAGTCGAGTTCTTCCTGCGCGGAGGACAGCAGGCCGAACCAACCGGCCACCACCACCAGCACGACGGTGAGGATCCATAGCGTCAGCTTGGGAAGCGTGGGCCACTGGCCGGGCTCGTTGACGTTCAGGTTGCGGAACTGGCCCGCCGCCTGGTCGAAGAGGCTGGTCAGTTCGAAGCCGAGGGTCGAAGACTTGCTTGTCGCCATGCCCGCCTCACGAAGACTTGGTCGCCGCGGCCGACGCGGGGGCGGCCGGGGCCGAGGCGGCGCCTGTGGGCGCCTGGGCCTGCGGACGCTTGAGGGTCACGCGCATCGAGAACTCGAACAGCCGTCGCTGCTCCTTGTTGGGGCCCGAGGCCGTGATGGCCTTGATCTCCACCAACTCCGGCCGCTCGAGCCAGGGTGAGTTGTAGAGCGTGTTGCGCAGGAACTCCGATACGCGCTCGTTGGTTTGCGCGACGCCGTTGATGGCGATGACTTGGTTCGTCTGCCGGATCGCCGTGAGGTACACGCCCTCGGGTGTCTGCCGCACCAGTTCGTCCATCAGGTAGACGGGCAGGTTGCGGTCGGTCTGCAGGTTTTCCACCGCCGCCTGCCGCGCCTTCAGGGCGTCGATCTCGGCGCGCAGGTTGGCGATGTCGCGGATCTGCGCGTCCAGCCGCGCGATTTCCGCCTTCAGGAAGTCGTTGCGCGAGACTTGCGCCGACGTCATCTGCTGCAGCACCGAGTACCACAGCCCCACGACCAGCAGACCGCCCAGGGCGGCCGCGGCGATGCCGACGAAGAAGGCCCGCTTGCGTTGGCGGCGCCTTTCCTCGCGGTGCGGCAGCAGGTTGATGAGGATCACTGCATGAACCTCCGCATCGCCAGCCCGCAGGCCGTGAGGTAGGAAGGCGCCTCGCGGCGCAGACGCCCCTCGCGCACGCTGGAACCGAGTTGCATTTGTTCGAACGGGTTGACCACGCTCGAGGCGAAACCGGTGAGGTCGGTGACGCGGTCTTTCAGGCCCGGCAGCGTGGCGGTGCCGCCGGCCAGCATCACGTAGTGGACCTTGTGGTGCGGCGTGCTGGTGAAGAAGTACTGCAGCGCACGGCCGATCTCCTGCGACAGGCTGTCGACGAAGGGCCCGAGGATGGCCGCCTCGTAGTCCTCGGGCAGGTCACCGGAGAGCTTCTTCAACTCGGCCTCCTCGAACGAGAAGCCGTACTGCCGGCTGATCAGCTGCGTGAGCTGCGCGCCGCCGAAAGCCTGATCGCGGTCGTATAGCAGTTCATCGTCGCGCAGGACTTTCAGGCTTGTGGTGTCGGCACCGATCTCGAACAGCGCCACCAGCGCGTCGCGGCCTTCGTTGGGCAGGCTCGCGACGACGCGGCTCATGGCCAAGCGCGAGGCATGCGACTCGATGTCCAGCACCATCGGCTTCAGGCCGGCGGCTTCGGCCAGACCTTGCCGATCCTGCACGCGGTCCTTGCGGCTTGCAGCGATCAGGACCTCCACGTCGCCCGCCGACGTAGGGCTCGGACCAATGACGCAGAAGTCCAGGCTCACCTCGTCCAGCGAGAACGGGATGTACTGGTTGGCCTCGCTCTCGACCTGCAGTTCCATCTCCTCTTCGCGCAGGCCGGCAGGCAGCATGATCTTCTTGGTGATGACGGCCGACTGGGGCATCGCCATCACCACGTGCTTGGTGCGCGTGCCGCTCTTCTGCACTACGCGCTTGACGGCGGCCGCGACGTCATCGAACTTCTCGATCTGGCCGTCGGTGATCCAGCCCTTCTCGAACGGCTCCGAGGCGAAGCGTTCGAGCACGAAGTCACCCGACTTGGTCTGCCCCAGCTCTACCAGCTTGACGCTGGACGAGCTGATGTCCAGGCCGATCATCGGGGGGTGCTTGCGCCCCAGCAACGTGTCCAGAAAGCTCAACTCGATCACTCCTCAGCCGCTTGGAATGCACCGGCAACGATGCCTGCCGCGCTGTCCATTCCGGTCACGGCTTGTTAAGAAGTTACTTCAATGCTAGCAGTAAACCCCTTGTGGTCCAAAGAAAAACAGGCCGTCAGCGGTAAGGGGTCGTTGCTGAAGTCCGACGCGCGCGGGGTGGATTGAAACAACTCGGGCCGGGCCTGGGACCCTGGCGTGGCGGGCGCGAGCCAGGGCCACGTGGAGGAAGTCACGGCACCCCGCGCCGCTGGCGTGGGCCCATGGGTTCAGGCGCAGGCTGACCCGTCGGCGGCCGCGGCTTGGCCCGCGGCGCCGATCGGGCTGAGTGGTCAGCGACGGGGCCGGCAAGGCCCGCTTCCTATAATCTCGCCTCCCGTCGCACGGGACCCCTATGGCCCAAGCCGAGCCCGAGCCCTCATCCACGCCTGCCAGTTCGGGAGCCAGCTCGGGTGCTACGCGGCGCGTGGCTTGGACGGCCGCGTGGCCCGCATGGCTGCAGTGGGCCGCGCGCGCCGCCGGCTGGACCCTGGCCGGCCTGGGGGCGGTACTGCTGACGGTGCTGCTGCTGGTGGGCATCGCGCTCGCGGTCGCCTACCCGAACCTGCCCGGGATCTCGGCCCTGACGGACTATCGGCCGAAGCTGCCGCTGCGCGTCTTCTCGGCCGACGGTGTGCAGCTGGGCGAGTTCGGCGAGGAGCGGCGCAACTTCACGCCCATCGGCCAGATGCCGCAGGTGATGAAGGACGCCGTGCTGGCTGCCGAGGACACGCGCTTCTACCAGCACGGCGGCGTCGACTACAAGGGCGTGGCGCGGGCGGCCCTGGAGAACCTGCGCGATGCGCGCAGCCAGGGCGCCTCGACCATCACCATGCAGGTGGCGCGCAACTTCTACCTCTCCTCGGAGAAGACCTTCACGCGCAAGATCTACGAGGTGCTGCTGTCGCTGAAGATCGAGAGCCTGCTCAGCAAGGACCAGATCCTCGAGCTGTACATGAACCAGATCTTCCTCGGCCAGCGCGCCAACGGCTTCGCAGCGGCCGCGGAGATCTACTTCGGCAAGAGCCTGAAGGATGTGACGGTGGCCGAGGCGGCCATGCTCGCCGGCCTGCCCAAGCGCCCTTCGTACTACAACCCGGTGACCAATGAGAAGCGTGCCACCCAGCGCCAGCGCTACATCATCGATCGCATGTTCGAGTCCGGCTTCATCACCGAGGCCCAGCACGAGCAGGCGCTGGCCGAGCCGTTGCGCTACCGCATCGCCGGGGACACCCTGTCGCACTCGGAGTTCGTGGCCGAGACGGCCCGCCAGCTCGTCTACGCCCAGTACGGGGAAGAGGCCTACACCCGCGGGCTCAACGTCTACGTGACGGTGAACGCCGCCGAGCAGGCCGTCGCCTGGCGCGCCCTGCGGCGCGGCCTGATCGACTACGAACTGCGGCAGATCTACCGCGGCCCGGAGGCTTTTGTCGACCTGCCGGCCGACCTGGCGAAGCTGGACGCGCGTGTCGCCGAGGCCCTGGCCGAGTACCCCGACAACGGCGAACTGCGCGCGGCGGTGGTGCTCGAGGCCTCGCCGCGCAAGGTGGTGGCGATGCTGCAGGACGGCGAGTCGATCAGCGTCACCGGCGAGGGCCTGCGCCCGGTGACCTCCGGGCTCGCCGAGCGCGCCAGCGCGAACAAGCGCATCCGCCGCGGCGCCGTGGTGCGCGCCGTGAAAGGGGCCAAGGGCGCCTGGTCGCTGACCCAGTTGCCGGAGGTGCAGGGCGCGTTCGTGGCGCTCGACCCGCGCACGGGCGCGCTGCGCGCCATGGTGGGCGGCTTCGACTTTGGCAAGAACAAGTTCAATCGCGTCACGCAGGCTTGGCGGCAGCCGGGTTCGGCCTTCAAGCCCTTCATCTACTCGGCGGCGCTCGAGAGAGGCTTCACGCCGGCAACCGTGGTCAACGACGCGCCGCTCTTCTTCGACGCCGCCGAAACCGGCAGCCAGCCTTGGGAGCCGAAGAACTATGACAACGAGTTCGCCGGCCCGTTGCCGCTGCAGTCGGCGCTGGCCCGCTCCAAGAACATGGTGTCGATCCGCGTGCTGCAGTACATCACGCCGGTGCGCGCGCAGCAGTGGCTGAACGCGTTCGGCTTCCCGCCCGAGCGGCACCCGCCCTTCCTGACCATGGCGCTGGGCGCCGGATCGGTGACACCGATGCAGATGGGCGTGGCCTACAGCGTCTTTGCCAATGGCGGCTATCTCGTGCCGCCGATGCTGATCCAGCGCATTACCGACCACAAGGGCAAGCTGCTGCTGGAGGTGAAGCCGCCGCCGCTGGACGAGGGCATGCGTTCGCTGCCGGCTCGCAACGCCTTCGTGATGACCAGCCTCATGCAGGAGGTGACGCGCTCGGGTACCGCGGCGCGGGCCAGCGCACTGCTCAAGCGCCAGGACATCTTCGGCAAGACCGGCACCACCAACGACTCGATGGACGCCTGGTTCGCCGGCTTCCACCCCACGCTGACGGCGGTCGTGTGGATCGGCCACGACACACCGAAGAAGCTGGGGTCCAACGAGACGGGCGGCGGCTTGGCGTTGCCCGTGTGGGTGGAGTACATGCAGCACGCGCTGCGCGGCGTGCCTACGGCCACCCTGACGCCGCCGCCGGGCGTGGCCGGCGAGGGCGGCTACTGGATGTTCGAGGAGTTCACGGGCGGGCGCGGCGTCACCGGCGTGGGCCTGGACGACCCGCTGCCGCCCAAGGCGGCCTCGACCGAAGAGCGCAGCAGCATCCTGGACCTCTTCAAGCGCTGAGCTGCGCGCGCGGCGCTGCTGCGTCGGCAAGGCGCCACAGGCGCTGCAGGTCGCTAGAAGGCCAGCGGCCGCCCGCCCTGTGCGCTGGCCTGCCGCGAGAGCATCTGCAGGAACTCGTGCCCGTCGCGGGTGTCGCGCCAGCTCCGGCCGTCCCATTGGTAGTGGTAGCCACCGGAACGGGCGGCCAGCCACATCTCCTGCAGCGGCGGCTGCGTGTTGATGACGATCTTGCTGCGGTCGGGGAAGACCAGTTCGAGCAGCCCGCCTGTGCGATGCGTGTCGATGTCGATCACGTCCTCGTCGAGCCAGCGGTCGCAGGTGGCCTCGATGCGTGCGAGCAACGCGCTCGTCTCGCGCACGTAGTCGGCATCGCTCAGTGCGATGCGCGCCGCGGTTTGCGGCCCGTGGGTTGGCGCCTGGGTGCTCACTAGAATGCCTCGCATGCATCGCAACGGGAAACGCTTGGGCAGTGTATCGGTGGCGCGCGTTGTCGTTGCCGCCATGGTCTTGGCTGGCCTCGCGGCCTGCGGCCAGAAGGGACCCCTGACCTTGCCCGGCACGGCGGCCGTGCCGGGCGCCGCGTCCGCCCCGGTGCCGGCATCGGGCCCGGCGCGATGAGCGCCGCCGGACAGGCCGCGGCCGTCCTTCCCGGTGCGCCGCATCTCGCGCGGCGCGGCGCGACGCTGCAGCTCGAAGGGCACGCGCTGGCCGAACTGGCGCGCCGGTTCGGCACGCCGCTCTACGTGTACTCGCGCAACGCGATGCGTGCCGCGGTGGGCGCCTACCAGCGTGCGCTGGCAGGCCGTCCGCACCTCGTCTGTTACGCGATGAAGGCGAACTCGAACCTGGCGGTCTTGCAGACCTTCGCCGAGGCAGGGTGCGGCTTCGACATCGTCTCCGCCGGCGAATTGGCGCGCGTGCTGGCCGCCGGGGGGCGCGCCGATCGCATCGTGTTCTCGGGCGTGGGCAAGCGGCGCGACGAGATGGCGCTGGCGCTCGAGGCGGGCGTGCGCTGCTTCAACGTGGAGAGCGAGGGCGAGCTGCGCGTGCTCGACGAAGTGGCGCGTGCCCATGGCGTGCGCGCTCCAATGAGCCTGCGCGTCAACCCCGACGTGGACGCCGGCACGCACCCCTACATCTCCACGGGCCTGAAGGGCAACAAGTTCGGCGTCGCGCACGGGCAGGCGCTGGCCGCGTACCGGCTTGCCGCCGAGCTGCCCGGCCTGCGCGTGGAGGGCATCGACTGCCACATCGGCTCGCAGATCACGCAGATCGAGCCCTACCTCGACGCCCTCGACCGCCTGCTCGACCTGGTGGAGTCGGTCGAGGCCGAGGGCATCGGCCTGCGCCATGTCGATGTCGGCGGCGGCCTCGGCATCACCTACACCGACGAGTCGCCGCCGGCGGCCGACGTGCTCGTCGGCCGCCTGCTCGGGCGCCTGGACGCACGTGGTCACGGCCACCGCGAGGTGCTGCTCGAGCCGGGCCGTTCGCTGGTCGGCAACGCCGGCGTGCTGGTCACCGAGGTGCTGTACCTCAAGCCCGGCGAGGTGACGAACTTCTGCGTCGTCGACGCGGCGATGAACGACCTCACGCGGCCGGCGCTGTACGACGCCTACATGGGCATCGAGCCCTGCGAGGCGCGGCCGGGCCTCTTGCCGCAGCGTTGGGACGTGGTCGGGCCGGTGTGCGAGTCGGGCGACTGGCTGGGCCGCCAGCGCGACCTGGCCGTGGCCGTGGGCGACCACCTCGCCATCCTGTCGGCTGGCGCCTACGGCATGGCGATGGCGAGCAACTACAACACGCGCCCTCGTGCCGCTGAGGTGATGGTGGATGGCGCCGCCGTGCACCTGATTCGTGAGCGCGAGCAGCCGGCCGAGCTCTTCGCCGCCGAGCGCCTGATCCAGCATTGAACGCGGGCACGACCCCGGAGTCGTGCCGCTCTCCGAGGGGCGCGGGGCGCACCGCGCGCGCGGCCAGCTCGCGCGCTGCGGCGGAGGCTAAATCCGCCCCTCCTGCACCGCGTGGCAGGCGACGCGCACGCCCTTGACGTCCGCGAGCACCGGCCGTTCGGCCGAGCAGCGTGCATTGGCATGCGGGCAGCGCGGGTGGAAGGCGCAGCCGGCGGGCGGGTTGAGCGGGTTCGGCACTTCACCCTGCACCGGCGTACGCGCGCGGCCGGTCATGCGGATGTCGGGGATCGCGTCGAGCAGCATGCGCGTGTACGGATGCCGCGGCGAGGCGAAGAGCTCGCGCTTGCCGGACAGCTCGACCAGGCGGCCGAGGTACATCACGCCCACCTCGTCGGAGACGTGCCGCACCACGGCCAGGTTGTGCGAGATGAAGAGGTAGGTGAGGCCGCGGCTCCTCTGCAGGTCCTTCATGATGTTCAGCACCTGCGCCTGCACCGACACGTCGAGCGCCGAGGTCGGCTCGTCGCAGACGAGGAACTCCGGCTGCGTGGCCAGCGCCCGCGCGATGCTGATGCGCTGGCGCTGCCCGCCGCTGAACTGGTGCGGAAACTTCTCGGCATCGGCCGGCGCCAGCCCCACGCCGGCGAGCAACTCGCCGACCTTGGCGCGCAGCGCCTCCTCGCCGCCCACGAGGCCGTGCTCGGTGAGCGGCTCGCCCACGATCTTCAGCACCTTCCAGCGCGGGTTGAGGCTCGCGTAGGGGTCCTGGAAGATCATCTGCATGCGCCGCCGCAGCGTGCGCAGCTCGCTGCTGCCGATGCGGGCGATGTCGTCCGTGCGCTGGCCGCCGAACCTCACCTCGCCGCGCGTGGGCGCGTAGAGGCCGACCAGCAGGCGCGCCACCGTGCTCTTGCCGCAGCCGGACTCGCCCACCAGCGCCAGCGTCCTGCCCTGGGCGATGGTGAACGAGACGCCATCGACGGCATGCACGAACTGGCGCGGCTTGCGTTCGACCACCCGGTTCAGCCAGGGCGCGGAAACGTCGAAGGTCTTCGCGAGGTCGCGCACCTCCACGAGCGGGGCCGTCATGCCGTCACCTTGTGTTCCTGCACCCGCCAGCAGGCGGCGCGCGTGACGGCGGCCTGCATCAGCTCGGGCCGCTCGCTGCGGCAGCGGTCCATGACCTGCGGGCAGCGCGGGTTGAAGGCGCAACCGCGCGGAATGGCCGTGAGGCGCGGCATCGAACCCTCGATCTGCGCCAGGCGCTCGCGGTCCTCGTCCATCGCCGGAATCGAGCCCATCAGTCCGACCGTGTACGGGTGCGAAGGCGCGTTGATGACATCGTGCACCGGCCCGACCTCGGCGATGCGGCCGGCGTACATCACGGCCACGCGGTCGCAGGTCTCGGCGATGACGCCCATGTCGTGCGTGACCAGCATCACCGCGGCGCCGTGGTCCTTGCACAGCCGCTTGAGCAGCGAAATGATCTGCGCCTGGATCGACACGTCCAGCGCCGTCGTCGGCTCGTCGGCGACGATGAGCTTGGGTTCGGCGGCCAGCGCCAGCGCGATCACGACCCGCTGCCGCATGCCGCCGCTGAACTGGTGCGGATACTGCTCGATGCGCTGCTCGGCGGCCGGGATGCCGGTTTCCTGCAGCAGGCGGATGGCGCGCTGGCGCGCCTCCTCGCCGCTCACCGGCAGGTGCGTCTGGATGGTCTCGGTGAGCTGGCGGCCGATGGTGTAGAGCGGGTTGAGCGAGGTCAGCGGGTCCTGGAAGATGGCGCCGATCTTGCGCCCGCGGATCGCACGCATCTGCTCGTAGGGCAGGTTGTCGATGCGCTGGCCCTCGAGGCGGATCTCGCCGCCGGCGATGCGCCCGGGCGGCTCGAGCAGGCCGATGATGGCCGCGCCCGTGAGCGACTTGCCGGCGCCCGACTCGCCGACCACGCCGAGCACCTCGCCGGGGTCGATCGAGAACGAGATGTCGTCCAGGGCCAGCAGCGTGCCGCGGCGCGTGGGGAACTCCACGCGCAGGTTCTTCACTTCGAGCAGCGGCGGGGTGGGCATGGTCGGGGGCGGGCGGAGGCGGGCTTCAGCGCAGGCGCGGGTTGAGCGCGTCGCGCAACCAGTCGCCGAGCAGGTTCACGCTGAGGGCGATCAGCACCAGCATCACGCCCGGGAAGATGGTGATCCACCACTCGCCGGAGAAGAGGAAGTCGTTGCCGATGCGGATGAGCGTGCCCAGCGAAGGCGAGGTGGGCGGCACGCCCACGCCGAGGAAGGACAGCGTGGCCTCGGTGAGGATGGCAGCGGCCACCTGGATCGTGGCCAGCACGAGCACCGGCCCCATGACGTTGGGCAGCACGTGCCTGAACATGATGCGCAGCGGCGCCACGCCGATGACGCGCGCGGCCTGCACGTACTCCTTGTTGCGCTCCACCATCGTCGAGCCGCGCACCGTGCGCGCGTACTGCACCCAGCCGCCCAGCGAGATGGCGAAGATCAGCACGCCGAAGGCGAGCGTGTCGTGCGCGTTCGGGAACATCGCCCGCCCGACACCGTCGATGAGCAGCGCGATCAGGATCGAGGGGAAGCTCAGCATCACGTCGCACACGCGCATGATGAAGGCATCGATCTTGCCGCCCGCGAAGCCCGCGAGCAGGCCGAGCCCGACGCCGACGAACACCGACAGCAGCACCGAGGCCAGCCCGACCGCCAGCGAGATGCGCGCGCCGTAGAACAGTGCCGAGAGGATGTCGCGCCCCTGGTCGTCGGTGCCGAGCAGGTAGCGCATCTGGCCCCCTTCGGCCCAGGCGGGCGGCAAGCGCGCGTCGGAGAGATTGAGCGACGCAAGGTCGAAGGGGTTGTGCGGCGCCACCCAGGGCGCGAAGGCGGCACAGAAGACGCAGACGAAGGCAATGGCCGCGGCGATCATGGCCATCGGCGAGTTCTTGAAGCTGTGCCAGACGTCGCCGTCGAAGAAGCGCTGCAGCGCCGTCGTCGAGGCGGCGGCCGTGGGCGGGGCGGTCGAGGTGTTCACGGGGCGGGGGCTTCGGTTCGTGGCTTCGTGGCAGCTCAATGCCCGCCGGCCGGCCGCTCGATGCGCAAGCGCGGGTCGACGGCGAAGTAGAGCAGGTCGACCACCAGGTTGACGAGCACGAAGATGAGGGCGATGAGGCACAGGTAGGCGGCCATCACCGGCACGTCGGCGAACTGCACCGCCTGGATGAAGAGGAAGCCCATGCCCGGCCACTGGAACACCGTCTCGGTGATGATGGCAAACGCGATCAGCGAACCCAGCTGCAACCCGGTGATGGTGATCACCGGCACGAGCGTGTTCTTCAGCGCGTGGCCGAAGTAGACGGCGCGGTCCTCGAGCCCGCGGGCGCGCGCGAACTTCACGTAGTCGGTGCGCAGCACCTCCAGCATCTCGGCGCGTACGAGGCGCAGGATCAGGGCCAGCTGGAACACGCTCAGCGTGATGGCTGGAAGCACGAGATGCTTCCAGCCGTCCAGCGTCAGCAGCCCGGTCGTCCAGGCGCTCGAGCCGAAGAGCGCCACCGTGTCGCCGCGGCCGAAGCTCGGCAGCCACTTCAGGATGACGGCGAAGAAGAGAATGAGCAGGATGCCGATGAGGAAAGTCGGCAGCGAAACGCCGAGCAGCGACAGCGTCATCACCACCTGCGAGCCGAAGCGGCCGCGCCGCAGCGCCGAGTACACGCCCAGAGGCACGCCGACGACGAGGGCGATGACGGCGGCCGCCAGAGCGAGCTCGAGCGTGGCCGGGAAGCGCTCGGCGATGAGGGTCGAGACCTTGCGCCCCTGGCGCAGGCTGAGCCCGAACTCGCCTTGCACGGCGTTGCCGACGAACTTGGCGAACTGCACCGGGAACGGCTGGTCGAGGCCGAGGTCACGGCGCAACTGCTCGCGTTGCTCCTGCGTCGCGTCCTGCCCCAGCAGGCTGGTGACCGGGTCGCCGACATACTGGAACAGCATGAAGGCAAGGAAGGCCACCGTCAGCATCACGACGATGGCTTGCAGCAGGCGGCGGAGGATGAAGGCGAGCATCGGCGGGGAGGCGAACCGCTGGCGCGGTGGCTCAGTGGAGTGTCACCGCCCCGTACCAGGACAGCGCGCTTGACTGCGTATTGTCGCTGTCAGTCATCACCCCGACGGACTGCAATGGACCCGGGTCTTCACCGAAGGCGAGGCGGAAGTCGGCGCGAAGATCGCGCCGGTGGTCTCGCCAACGTCGCAAGTTCAACGGACCTGAGTCGACGACGATCTTGCGAATGCGGTCGCTGCGGGGGTTGACGATGACCGTGCCCACAGGCGCCTTGGCGTCCCACACGTACATCAGCGTGGCATAAGGCGGGCGCTCGCCGCTCAGAGCCTCGGCGAGGTCGAACATCATGCGCGTGCGGCGCGAGAGGTTCGAGACATCGCCGTCAAAGCCGAACATGACGCGCGCCGGTGCGTCCTCGCGGTCGATGTCGGCGACGCTGGCATCGCCGATCAGGTCGTCGACCCACCAGGAGAAGCTCACCGGGCCGAGCTTCTCCGGCGCGATCAACACGCGCTTGCGCAACATGCTGGCCGAGCGCTCCGAGCGGGCTGCCACGGCGTCGCGGCCGTCCTTGCGGGCCTGGCTGTAGTGCGTGCGCAGCTTGCCGGGCAGGACTACGGGCTGCCAGCCGCCGGGAAGCGCTTGCGGTTCGCCTGCCGGCGGCGGCGACGAGCAAGCCCCAGCCAGGGCGAGCAGGCACCACCATGATCGGCCAATGTGGCGAAGGCACCGCGGCAAGGGCGAGGATGATGCTTCGGGCACGACGAACTGGGTTGTCTCTCAACAAGAGAAAAGGGCCGCCCGGAGGCGGCCCTTGCCGATTGAAGCGCCCGCTCGGGCGTCAGGATCAGAAGGTGTGGCGAACGCCGAACTCGTAGCCGGTCGACTTCGGCTTGGCTTCAGTGCCACCGAAAGCCGGCAGGGAAGCGACAGCGTATCGGGCACCCGTATCGTTGGCAATACGAGAGAAAGTGCCGTACAGCGCGGTGCGCTTGCTCAGGTCGTGCACGTATCCCACTGCAACTTGAGTGCCTTCGCGCGCGGTGACGTCGGCGCTGGCCTTGCCGTAGGAAAGCCTCAACGTCCCGGCGCCCATTGCCAGCGTGCCGCCGACCATCAGGTTCGTCTGGTCGGTGTTGGCCGGGGTGTCGACCTCGTACTTGTGGTACTGGCCAAACAGCGTGAAGTTACCCATCTTGAACGACGCGCCGAGGTTCACCGCTGAGAGGTCATTCGACGAGGTCAACTCAGTCTTGCCGACCGCGACAGCAACGTTCACCGGGCCACCAGCGTAGCCGAGGCGACCACCGGTGTACTTGTTGCCGAAGATGCCTTCGCCAGCGGCCACCATTACCTGGCCGTACAGGCCGCCCATGGCGGGCAGGAAGTAGCCGATCGTGTTGTTAGCACGCACCAGGGTCGTGGCACCGGAGCCCAAGGGGTTCGTCGAGCCGCCCGGCTGCGCCATCAGGTTGGTCTGCGAGCCAAGGCCGTTCGTGCCGAACGGGTCGAACACAGTGTGGTTCCAGAATGTCGGCGTGTAGTCGCGGCCGAGACGCAGTTCACCGAAACCGCCCATAAGGCTCAAGGTGCTGCGGCGCTGCCAGCTTTGTCCACCGCAGTTGAACGCGCCAGCTGCCGGGGTCGGAACGGCGCTCGTGCCGCAGCCGGTATCGGGCTGAATTGCCCCCTCAAGCCAGAAGCCGGCACGGAGGCCGCCGCCCAGGTCTTCGACGCCACGGAGGCCAATACGGCTAGAAGCGATGCCGTCCTGGCTCAGCGTCTTGATCGAGGTGGTGCCGCTCTTCACGCTGCGCGCGTTCAGATCAACGACGCCGAACAGGGTGACCGACGACTGGGCCGAAGCGACGCCCGCGAACGCGGTGAGCGCAGCCAGGGCGAGCAGAGATTTTTTCATTGCAGAGATCTCCTAGGTTGAACAAGAGGTCCCGATCGGGGAGGTCACCCGGGCATATCGGGTTCCTGGAATCGGATGAGGTCCGATCGCGAGAACCGACGGGCCACTGGGTTGATCAGGCCAACCTCCTCAGCGGAAGTTGAAGCTATTGCACCAGAGCGCCGTGACGCTTGCCAACAAGCGGGCCAGAAAAGCCGCGGGGATGTTGTCTGGCAACAACGGGAAACAAGCCCCTATCCGTGACAACCCGAGGCCGGGTCGCGGGCGGGTGCGCGCCGCCTCTTGGGCTATTCTCGATTGACATGAGTCCGATGGATCGCCTCCTCGCCAGCGTCGATTCGGCGCTTCGCACTGTCGCCGGCTCCGCGCACAGCGCGCGACCTTATCCACCCTCTCTGGCCGCGGGGCCCTGCGTCGACGATGCGCTCGACGCGGACGCGCGCCGCCTCAGCGGCGCGCTGATGCGTGTCAACCACGTCGGCGAGGTCTGCGCGCAGGCGCTCTATCAGGCGCAGGCACTTACCGCGCGCAGCGAGCCGCTGCGCAGGCAGATGGAGCAGGCGGCGCGCGAGGAGACCGACCATCTGGCGTGGACCGAGCAGCGGCTGCGCGAGCTCGGCGACCGCGTGAGCCTGCTCAACCCGCTTTGGTACGCCGGCGCCTTCGGCATCGGTCTCGTGGCGGGCCGCATCGGCGACGCGCTGAGCCTGGGCTTCGTCGTCGAGACCGAGCGGCAGGTCGAGCAGCACCTGGCCGGCCACCTCGAGCGCCTGCCGCCGGGCGACGGCCGCTCACGCGCCATCGTGGCGCAAATGAAGGACGACGAACGCCGCCACGCCGAAGATGCGCAGGCCGCCGGCGCGCAAGCGCTGCCGCTGCCGGTGCGCGGCCTCATGCGGCTGGCGGCCAAGGTGATGACGGCCACGGCGCATCACGTCTAGGGGCAACGCGGCGCATCAGGTCCGGGCGCGCGCATCGCGTGCATCTGCATGCTCTCATGTGCGGCCCCCGGTGGAGGCGCCTAGCGGCGGATCGTGCGCGCACGCCTTGCGGCGCCAAGGCCGCTCAGGCCTCGATGAGCTCGAAGGTGGTCTCGATCGCCGCGGTCTTGCCCAGCATGATGGTGGCCGAGCAGTACTTGTCGTGCGAGAGCGCGATCGCGCGTTCCACCGCGGCCGCCGGTACGCCGCGCCCGCTGACGATGAAGTGCATGCGGATGCGCGTGAAGACCTTGGGGTCCTCGCTGGCGCGATCGGCGTCGAGCTTGACCTGGCAGGCGCGGATGTCGTGCCGCCCGCGCTTGAGGATCAGCATCACGTCATAGGCGGTGCAGCCGCCTGCGCCGGCGAGCAGCGTTTCCATCGGCCGGGGCGCCAGGTTGCGGCCGCCGCCCTCGGGCGCGCCGTCCATCGTGAGCAGGTGTCCGCTGCCCGTCTCGGCCACGAAGCCCATGCCGAGCCCCCCGGCCCAATGCACCGTGCATTCCATCGTTGCGCTCCTGCCGCTCGGGCGATCTTGGATTGACTCACCTCAATGTCCGCGCCCCGGCGGGCGGTGGACACTGGCTCTGAGGGAAATTCGTCGTGCCTGCATATTGCACCGCAGCAAACGGGTGATAGACTGCGTCGCAAGGGTGGCCGCACCACGGAACCCGCCGATTGTCTCCTCCACCTCCAAAAGGGTGGATTGGGCCCGGCCCGCAAGGTCCGGGCCCTCTTTTTTCTGCCCGGCGCGGGTGCGAAGCGCCCAGTGATCCGGCGCGAGGGCCGCGCTTATCATCCGCGCCCGCTTGCCGGTAGCCCGCCCTTGCCGGGACTGCGGCGCACCCTCTCGCATCGACCGTGCCGACCAAGCCCACAGCCAAGCCCAAGGAAGCGGCGCCCCCCGAAGCCGCCCTGCCGACCTCGTTGTCCGGCAAGGGTCGCCGGATCGCGGCGGAGTACCTGCAGCGCATCCTCACCGCGCGCGTCTACGACGTGGCGCGTGAAACGCCGCTCGAGCCGGCGCGGGCGCTGTCGCGCCGCATCGGCAACCACGTGCTGCTCAAGCGCGAAGACCAGCAGCCGGTGTTCAGCTTCAAGCTGCGCGGCGCCTACAACAAGATGGCGCGCCTGGACGCGCAGGCCCTGGCGCGTGGTGTCATTTGCGCCTCGGCCGGCAACCACGCCCAGGGCGTGGCGCTGGCGGCCCGGCGCCTGGGCTGTCGTGCCGTCGTCGTGATGCCGGTGACGACGCCCAAGCTGAAGGTCGACGCCGTGCATGCGCTGGGCGGCGAAGTGGTGCTGCAGGGCGACAGCTATTCGGACGCCTATGCGCACGCGCTCGGGCTGCAGGCGCGCGAGGGGCTGGCCTTCGTGCACCCGTTCGACGACCCCGATGTCATCGCCGGCCAGGGCACCGTGGCCATGGAGATCCTGCGCCAGCACCAGGGGCCTCTGGACGCCGTCTTCGTGGCCATCGGCGGCGGCGGTCTCGCCGCCGGCGTGGCCGCCTACATCAAGGCGCTGCGGCCCGAGGTGCGCATCATCGGCGTGCAGACGGTCGACTCCGACGCCATGCTGCGTTCGGTGAAGGCGGGTCGGCGCGTCATGCTCACCGATGTCGGCCTCTTCTCCGACGGCACCGCCGTCAAGCAGGTGGGGGCGGAGACCTTCCGCATCGTGCGCGAACTCGTCGACGACTACGTCTGCGTCGACACCGACGCCGTCTGCGCCGCCATCAAGGACGTCTTCCAGGACACGCGCAGCGTGCTCGAGCCGGCCGGCGCGTTGCCGGTCGCGGCGATCAAGCAGTACGCCGAGACGCACAAGCTCAAGGGCCGCACCTTCGTGGCTATCACCTGCGGCGCGAACATGAACTTCGACCGCCTGCGCTTCGTCGCCGAGCGGGCCGAGTTCGGCGAGCGTCGCGAGGCGCTGTTCGCCGTCACCATCCCCGAGGTGCGCGGCTCGTTCAAGCGCTTCTGCGAGCTCATCGGCCCGCGCTCGGTGACCGAGTTCAACTACCGCATCAGCGACGAGGACGAGGCGCATGTCTTCGTCGGCCTCACCATCAGCCGGCGCGACGAGGCCGAGCGCATCGAGCGCCACTTCGTGCGGCACGGTTTCGGCACCGTCAACCTCACCGACGACGAACTCGCCAAGGAGCATGTGCGGCACATGGTCGGCGGGCGCAGCGAGCTGGCGCGCGACGAGCGCCTCTTCCGCTTCGAATTCCCCGAGCGGCCCGGGGCCTTGATGCGCTTCCTCGCGGCCATGCACCCGGGCTGGAACATCAGCCTCTTCCACTATCGCAACCAGGGCGCGGACTCCGGCCGCGTGCTCGTGGGCCTGCAGGTGCCGGCCGGCGACGAGCGCGATTTCGCCGCCTTCCTGCGCTCGCTGGCCTATCCCTTCGTCGAAGAAACACGCAACCCGGTGTACCGCCTCTTCCTGAGATAGCGCACTTGGGTGCCGAGCCTCGCTAGACTCGCGGCCCATGGCTGGCGCCCGTTCCCTCGTCACCCCGACCTCCAACCCCGCGCTCGAGCGCGCGTTGCGCGAGAAGCTCGTGCGCCGGCAGGAGGCCGGCGGCGCGCTGGGTGAGCTGGAGCCGCTGGCGGTGCGCATCGGGCTGATGCAGAACACGCTCAAGCCGCGCCTGCGCGAGCCGCAGCTCATGGTTTTCGCGGCCGACCACGGCGTCGCCGTCGACGGCGTGGACACGAGCACGGTGCGCAATCGCGGCACCAGCGAGACGGTGCGCAAGCTGCTCACGAGCCAGCTGCCGCTCACCGTGTTCGCGCGCGCACAGCAGATGACGGTGACGGTGGTCGACTGCGGCATGGCCGACGAGCCGCCGCTGCACGACCGCCTGCTGCTGCGCAAGATCGCGCATGGCACGCGCAACACGCGTGTGGCCATGGCCATGACGCTCGAGCAGGCGCACGCGGCCATGCGCGCCGGCATGGAGATCGGCGACAAGCTGCGCGGCAACGCCACGGTACTGGCCGGGGTGGGCGTGGGCGCCCACGAGAGCGCTTCGCTCGTGCTCGCCAAGCTCACGGACAGCGCCATCCGCGACCTCATCATCAGCGGCCCCGACATGGAAACGGGCCGCCTCACGCACCTGATGGCCGTGGTGATGGGCGCGATGACCCGGCACCGCGACATCACCGAGCCGGTGGAGGTGCTGGCCGCCTTCGGCGGCTTCGAGGTGGCGGTGATGGTGGGCGTGATGCTGATGGCGGCGAGCAAGCGCCACCTGCTCATGATCGATGGCGTGCCCGCCTGCGCGGCGCTGATGGTGGCCTCGCGCATCGCGCCGGCCGTCACGGACTACTGCGTGTTCTGCCGCAGCCACCACCATCGCGGCCTGGACCAGGCGCTCAACCTGTTCAGCGCCTCGGCGCTGCTCGAGATCGGCATGGAGGCCACCGACGGCACCGGCGCCACGCTGGCCTGGCCGCTCGTGCGCAGCGCCGCCGCCTTGCTCACCGAGGTGGCCGAGGGCGAGGAGGCCGGCCCTTCCACACCCAGCCGGCTGGACGACGAGCCCGAGCCGTTCACGCCCGACCCGCACGAGGAGATCGAGATGTCGGCGATCTTCGGGCCGAAGCTGTACTGACCTTCGCCGGCGGGTTCTCGCCGGGCCGCCGCGTTCTTCGGCTCTGCCGAGGTGCACCTTGTCCGGTGCTGCCGCCCGGCTCCAAATAGACTGATTGGCGGGCGCAACCGGTGCGTGCGCGGGTCACCGAGGGGTCCGCGGGCCCGCAAAGCCCAGAGAGAACGCTCTGCGCGCTTCTAGCGAAGCTGCGGCTGCTGTGACCCGGTGACCGGGGGCAGTGGCACCACCTGGCCCGGCCCAGGCGCGGGCGTGACCGGGGCGACCCCGGGCGCGGCGCCCGGTGGGCGCCGGGGCATGGTCGATGGCGCGGGCAGGGCGGCGGGCGG
>JALHOU010000036.1 GCA_022842825.1 Rubrivivax sp. | reverse complement strand
GTGAAGCCGTGCTTTTCCAGCTCGAGCCCGGCATCGACCGAGCGCTTGCCGCTGCGGCAGATGAGGATGATCGGCCGGTCCTTGCGCCCGGCCATGCGCAGCACCTGGTCGGCAAAGTGCGGGTTCACCTCGAAGTCGGGCGCCGTGTTCCACTCGATGTTGATGGCGTCCACCGGATGCCCGACATAGAAGAACTCGACTTCGGTGCGGCAGTCGATCAGCAGCGTGTTCGGGTTGGCCTCGATGATCTCGTGGGCCTTCTTCGGATGATGGTGCTCCATGCCTCAGGCTCCTGCAGACTGCTCGCGGGGGCCGCATTGTGCCGCTGCCCGCCACAGCAGCTGAGACGACTTCGGCATGTGGATATGGCCGCCGGGCCATATGGGCAGGGACGCATGGGCGGGGCTACGTCGCGCCCTGCGGCCACGGCGATCCCCTCGCTTGCGCGGATGACGCCTACGGCTTCTTCGGTGTCTTGTATTCGGCCACCTTCTGGAATGGTTTCCAGATGGTTTCGAAGCCGACGAAGCCCTTCTCGTTGGCCGGCATCTGACGCGTCGTCACGTAGGGCGTCACGCCGTCAGGAACCTTGGCGGGGGGAGGCTTGTGGTCGCTCATGGGTCACCTTTCTTGTCGTGAAGTGAGGGCTGCCGCTTGTCGGGCAGCCTAGACAGGCCGCAGGTGCGAGGGGTCGATGGCGGCGCCGGCATGGATCGCCCCGCCCACCCGGGTTTCTTCTTCGGTCGCGTCGCGCACGGTCAGGATCTCGAGGGTGAAGACGACCTCCCTGCCGCAAAGCGGGTTGTTGCCGTCGACCGTGAGCCTCTCGTCATCCATGTGCGTGACGAGGAAGCTGCGCGTCTGGCCCTTGTCGTTCTCCATCAGGATGGAGGTGCCGACCTGCCGATATTCCTCGGGAACGTTCTCGATGTCATCGGCAAAGACCAGCGACTCGTCCCGAGGGCCGAAGATCTGGTTGCCGTCGATCGGCACCTCGATGGTGTCGCCGGCGCACTTGCCTTCGAGCTGGCTGTGCACCGCAGGGGCCAGGATCTCGTTGTGCCCGTGCACGTAGCCCAGCGGGAACTCGACGCGCGTGAGCACGTGGCCCGTCTTCCTGTCGCTGACCTTGTAGGTCAGCTCGACGAACTTGCCGGCGCAGACGACTGGGCTCACGAGGGTGTTCGAACGTGCAGGCACAAGGGTCAGAAGATGGAAGCGCCGAAGATGCGCAGCTTGCCATCCTCGTAGCCGAGAACGAGCCGGCCGAGCCACTCGCCCGGCTTCTTGGTGCTGCGCTGCCGATACAGCACGGTCACGTGTTCGCCGCGGCGGATGATGCCCAGCGGGTCGATCTCCTCGCTGAGGCTGCGCGCCAGCTCGCTGTTCGCGAACTGGTGGCCCGCCGCGACCTGGTCCATGGCCCGCGCGAGCGAGCTGGCGAAGTTCCTCGAGAACTCGCCGTACTTGCCTTCGTTGGAGTACCTGACCATGTCGCGCCACAAGGGCTTGGCCAGGGCCAGGATCTCCGCGTCGGACTTCTCGATGATGTTCACAGCCAGCGGTGCCAGGGATGCCAGGGGACAACAGGGAACGGAAGCCTACTTCTCGTCGGCCACCAGGTGATAGCAGGGCGCCTTCTCCATCGTGTATTCGCCCGTCTTGGGGTCGCGGCGCGAGACCGTCAGCACGTGCCAGTTCGCATCGTCCACCTTCATCGCGTCGCCGCGGTAGTAATAGCCCGGCCAGCGCGTCTCCTTGCGGAACAGGGTGTGTTGCGTCACGCATTCGGCGGCGCGGTGGCGGTGCTTCAACTCCCACGCGCGCAGCAACTCGTGGATGTCCTTGGCAGCAAGCTTCTCGAGGTCTTCCTCCATGATGGCGAGCTTCTTGAGCCCGATGCTCAGGAGCTTCTCGTTGGTCATGTAGTTGACCGTCACGCCGCCGCAGTACTCGTCCATCAGCTTCTGCAGGCGGTCCAGGCCCTGCTTGGGGTTGATGTAGTGCGGGTTGACATCGCCCGCCACGATCTCGTTGCGGTAGATCTTGTAGTGCTCCATCGGCTTGTAGATCTCCTCCCTGCGGCGGTTGATCTGCTCCTGGGAGACGACGATGCCTTCGCCTTTGCCGTCGTCGATGTACCTGCAGGCCGCCTTGGCGGCGAGGCGGCCTTCGGTGAACGAGCCCGACGAGAAGGCGTGCGGGGTGCCGCCGACCGCGTCACCGGCGCCGAACAGGCCCTCGATCGTGGTCATGCGGTTGTAGCCCCAGAAGTACTCGGGTGGTGACAGGTCCTCCGGGCCCGAGCACCAGGCGCCCGAACCGGTGGCGTGCGAACCCATCACGTACGGCTCGGAGGTGGTGAGCTCGGGGTTCTCGTTCTTGGGGTCCACATCGGTGGACGCCCACAGCACGGCCTGGCCGACGGTCATGCCGAGGAAGTTCTCCCAGCCTACTTCTTCCAGGTGCGGGTCCTGGAAGGCGCGCATGGTCACCATGTGGATGGGGCCACGGCCGGCATTCACTTCGCTGATGATGCAATGGTTGCGCAGGCAGGTCGGGATCGGCCGGTGCGTCAGGTGCGAGACTTCCGGATCCAGGTATTCCTTGCCGACCATCTGCTGCAGGGCCGGGAACCACTTCGATTCGTACTCCTCGCCCAGGCAGTTCTGCGTGTAGGTCTTCAGGTGCAGGAAGTAGGCGCCGACCGGGCCATAGCCGTCCTTGAACCGCGCCAGCACGATGCGGTTCTCCATCTGCGTCATCTTGGCGCCGGCATTGATCAGCAGGCCGTAGGCGGACGCCGACGACCAGGGCGCATACCAGGTGCGCCCCGACCCTTCGCCCACCGAGCGCGGCTTGAAGATGTTGGAGGCGCCGCCGGCGCTGCAGATGACGGCCTTGGACTTGAAGACGTGGTAGTTGCCGGTGCGCACGTTGAAGCCCACCGCCCCGGCCACCCGGTTCTCCTTGCTCTCGTCCATCAGCAAGTGGGTGACGCAGATGCGGTTGAAGACCTTGTCGGCCGACTTCTTGGCCGCCTCGGCCACGATGGGCTTGTACGACTCGCCGTGGATCATGATCTGCCAGCGGCCCTCGCGCAGATAGCGCCCGGTCTTGGGGTCCTTCATGATCGGCAGGCCCCACTCCTCGAACTGGTGCACCGTGGAGTCCACGTGCCGCGCCATGTCGAACAGCAGGTCTTCGCGCACCATGCCCATCAGGTCGATGCGGGCGTAGCGCACATGGTCCTCGGGCTGGTTCTCGCCCCAGCGCGTGCCCATGTAGCAGTTGATGGCGTACAGGCCCTGGGCGACCGCACCCGAACGATCGATGTTCGCCTTCTCGGCGATGACGATCTTCTTGTTCTGGCCCCAGAACCGCGCCTCCCAGGCGGCACCGGTGCCGCCCAGACCTGCACCGACGACAAGAACGTCGATGCCGTCTTCGATGATCGTTTCGTAGGCCATCAGTAGGTCACCCCCGTCTTGAGCTTGAGGCCCGCCGCCTCGAGCGACCGCAGGCCGCCGTCATCCATGCGGAGGTACTTCGGTTCGTTGTAGAGCAACTCGCCAGCACGCATGTCCTTGGCCGGCGCGGGCACCTCGGCGAGCTTGGGAATCGCCTGCCCCCAGGGCTTGGTGGTGATGGGCGAGAGGAAATTCTTCTCCGTGCCGTTGCGGAACTTGATGCGCCAGGCGATCGTGCCCTTCTGCTCGTCACGGTCGACACGCACGCTGTGGCCCAATGGCGCGAAGTCGGCATAGCCGCGCACGTCGATGGCATGCTGCGGGCAGGCCTTCACGCAGGAGTAGCACTCCCAGCACATGTTCGGCTCGATGTTGTAGGCACGCCGGGTGGTCTTGTCGATGTGCATGATGTCCGAGGGACAGATGTCGACGCAGTGTCCGCATCCGTCGCATCTCGTCATGTAGACGAAGGTGGGCATGGGCTGGCTCCTGGTGTTTTCTGCGGGTTGGGCGGGCGGTGTTCTAGTAGTGACGCGGTGCTTCGCGCTTGATGCCGAGCCCCATGTCCATCGGGGCGTCCTTCAGCAGTTCCATCGAATGCCTGGCACGCTGCGCAGGGTCGTCGCGCGTCTGCAGCGGCAGGTTCAGGTTGGTGCCGTTGGCCTTGGCCACGCGCTTCTCGAAGGCCGCTGCGGGCTTGAAGAACATGTGCGCGAACTTGGACCAGTACACGCCGCCGAACAGCACCGTGGTGGCGAGGATGTACAGGCCGAACAGGACACCCGAGGCCGCGCCGCCCTGGGCCCCTTGCGCCTGACTCCACGCCCACAACAGGCCGAGCGTCACGCTGGCCAGCAGCGAGAGGATGAAGAGGTCGGCACGCATCAGGCGCAGCGGCGTGTTGCCTTCGGCCGCCACGTCGACGCGGATGAAGAACCAGAACCAGTAGCCGCCGGCCAGCAGCATGAGGCCGCCGAGCCACCACAGCTGCGGCCAGGGCGAGGCCGCCGCGCTGGCCGGGTAGCCGAAGATCAGCACCGCGGTGCTGACGACGTAGAGCACGAAGCCGTACATCGTGAGCAGGTGCGCGATGCGCCGCCGCTGGTTGCAGAACTCGCCCGAGGCGAGCACGTCGACGACGGCGGTCTTGACGGCGATCGACGCGACGTCGACCGGCTTGCCCTGGCCACGCGTCTTGCGCCAGTTGGCGAAGAAGTACTTCGCGCTGCCCTTGTGGACGATGTCGAAGAGCGTGCCGGCGATCACCGCCAGCACCATCAGCACGACATAGATCTGCATGGCGTTCGGCGGCAAGGTGCCGCTCAATGCAGCAAACGGGTTCTGGGCGAACATGGGGCGGTCTCCTCGAAACGTCTCTTCAGGGCCTGGCGGCCAGCATCGGGGTGGGTCGGTCGTGGGTGCTGGGGTTTTGCGGGCGCGGTGCAGCGCCAAGCTCCTGCACCTCGAAACGCATGGCCGCCAGGTCGCCCATCACCCAGGTCGAAGGTGCGGCCAGGCCGGCCACCGTGCCGGGATTGACGAGCCAGGTGGACTTGCCGTCCACGCTGGGAACCTGGCGCACCTCGGCGCGATGCGAGTGGCCGCAGCAGACGAGGTCCCAGTGACCCGTGCAGGCCATGGCATAGCCGTAGTCGTCGTAGTGCACCATGAAGACCCGCCTGCCGGCGAGCTCGATGCGCCCATCGGCCCCGTGGTAGTGCAGTTGCCCGTTGTGCAAGGCCACCCAGCGGTGCAGCGACTGCGGGTCGCCGATGTTGTTGCCGTGGATGATGTGCACCGGCAAGCCCAGGGCCAGCGTGGGCCTGAGCGTCTGCGTGCCGATCAGGTCGCCGCAGTGGATCACCACCTCGGCGCCCTGCGACTTGGCCTCGCGCACCGCCTGGGCCAGCGGCTCGGCGCGGTCGTGGCTGTCAGAGACGATGCAGACCTTCATGCGTTCGCGTGCTATCTCGACGAGGCGGCGCCAGGGGCTGAAGGGGCGGCGCCGGTGGCACGTCCGTCCAGGTCGGCGTAGTAGGCGCGCAGAACCTCCAGCACCTCGGGGCGGCTGAATTCGGCCGGTACCGGCTGGCCCTCGGAAAGCCACTTGCGCAACTGCGTGCCGCTCACCTGCAGACGGTCGGCGTCGGTGTGCGGGCAGGTGCGGCCGCTGGCCATGCCGCCGCACTTGAAGCACCAGAAGGTGACGTCGAAGCGCAGCGGCTGCGTCTGCAGCGCGCCAGCGGGGATCTCGTCGAAGATGCGGTGCGCGTCGAAGGGGCCGTAGTAGCTGCCGACACCGGCATGGTCGCGCCCGACGATGAGGTGCGAGCAGCCGTAGTTCTGGCGAAACAGCGCGTGCAGCAGCGCCTCGCGCGGCCCGGCATAGCGCATGTCCAGCGGGTAGCCGGCCTGCACGATGGTGGAGGGCACGAAGTAGTCCTTGGCCAGCGCCGCGATGGCGCGCGTGCGCACGTCGGCCGGGATGTCGCCGGGCTTGAGCGCGCCGAGCAGCGAATGCACGAGCACGCCGTCGCAGACCTCGATGGCGCACTTGGCCAGGTACTCGTGCGAGCGATGCATCGGGTTGCGGGTCTGGAAGGCGGCCACGCGCGACCAGCCCTTCTCGCGGAAGAGCGCGCGCGTCTGCGCTGGCGTCATGTACAGAGCGCCGTACTTCTCCGGGAAACCGCCCTGCGACAGCACCTTCACGGGGCCGGCCAGGTTGACCGCCGGTTGCTCGAGCACCATCTTCACGCCGGGGTGTGCCGGATCGGTGGTGCGAAAGACCGCCTGGCATTCGCGCGCCTTGTCGATGCGGTACTGCGCGGTGACGCGCATGGTCGCCAGCACGTGGCCGTCGTCGGGGTCGGTGAGGGCGACCTCGCCGCCCGGGGGAATGGCCGCCGCCGCGGCCTCGTCGACCGAGAGCGTGATCGGGATCGGCCAGAAGAGTCCGTCGGCCATCTGCATGCGGTCGCACACGCCGCGCCAGTCGGCCTCGCCCATGAATCCGGCGAGCGGCGTGAAGCCGCCGATGCCCAGCATGATGAGGTCGCCCCGTTCGCGCGAGCTGACACGCAGCCTGGGCAGCGCCTGCGCGCGCGCCAGCTCGGCTTCGAGTGCGGCACCCTCGAGCAACAGCGGCCTGAGTTCCGATGCCCCATGGGGGCTGACCAGCGGGCTCATGGTGACGGTCTCATCTTCTGCCGGGAATCAAGGGTGCGGCGGCACGGTCGCCGCCATCGGAGACAAGTCTCCCCCTGCCGGGCCCGGCCTGCTCTAGAGAGGTTCCCTGAAGAAAAGCCGACAATACCGGTCACAGTGACCCGAAAAAGCAATCAGTCATCGGATGCTGGCAGCCATGCCAGGCTGCGCCTGAGCCTGCGCCAGCTGGAGGTCTTCGTGGCCACGGCCCGCGCCGGCTCGACGCGTGCCGCTGCCAGCCAGGTGGCCCGCTCGCAGTCGGCGGCCAGTGCCACGCTGGCCGACCTCGAGCGCACTCTGGGCGCGCAGCTCTTCGACCGCGTCGGGCGCCGCCTGCTGCTGAACGAAAACGGCCTGGCGCTGCTGTCGGAGGCCGCGGCGCTGCTGGATCGGGCCGCGGGCCTGCAGGACCTGTTCTCGCACGAGCACGATGCGCCGCTGCGCGTGGCCGCCAGCCTGACCGTCGGTGAATACCTGCTGCCCGAGCTGCTGGGGCGCTGGAAGCAGGCGCATCCGGCCAGCCCTGTGCGTCTGATGATCGGCAACACGAGCGAGGTCATCCGGGCGGTGGTGGCCTTCGAGGTCGACGTCGGCTTCATCGAAGGCCCGCAGACGCACCCGCAGCTCGTCGTACGCCCCTGGCTGGTCGACGAACTGCTCGTGGTCGCGGCGCCCACGCACGCGCTGGCCGGGCGGCCGGCCAGCGCCCGTCAGTTGCGCGAGGCGGTCTGGGCGCTGCGCGAACCGGGCTCGGGCACGCGCGAAGCCGCCGACCGCTGGCTCATGGACCAGCTGGGGCCGCTGAATGTGGGCTTCGAGCTCGGCAGCGCCGAGGCCATCAAGCGCCTCGTGGCCACCGGCGCCGCACTGGCCTGCGTGCCGCGCGAGACGGTGGCGCACGAGATCGAGCAGGGAACGCTGGTCGAGATCGCGACGCGGCTAACGCGCCCGCGCCGGCGCCTGTCGATGGTGCTGCACCGCGACAAACGCCTGGGCCGCGGCATGGACACCTTCATCCGCCACTGCACCGAGGCGGCGGCCGAGCGGCAGGGCGACTGACGCGGCCGCGGCGCACGGCGGAAGTCGGCCGCCGGGCCGGCGCCGCCTTCAGGACTGGATGTAGCTCTCCAGATGCGCGATGGTCGACTCGTGCTCGGCGATGATGTCGTTCATCAGGTCGCGGATGGAGATCATGCCCAGCACGGTGCCGCGATCCACCACCGGCAGGTGGCGGACCCGCTTCTCGCTCATCAGGGTCATGCACTCGTGCGTGCCCGTGCGCGGCGAGACGGTGACAAGTTCGCGGGTCATGATCTCCGATACCAGCGTGGCGCGCGAGTTGCGGCCCGCCAGCACCACCTTGCGCGTGTAGTCGCGCTCGGAGAACACGCCCGCCAGGCGCTGGCCGTCCATCACCAGCAGCGCACCGGCCTCGTGGGTGGCCAGCCGCTCGAGCGCGACGTACACCGTGTCGGCAGGTGTCACGTGCCACAAGGTGCCATCATGCTTCTTCAGCAGCTCTGCAACGGGCTTCATGGCTTGTCTCCAGGTGCGGTGTGCGTGCCGTGGGGGCGGCCGGCGGCGCCAACGCAGCACGATCCCACCCCGGTCGCGGGATCGTAGGCAGACCCTGCACGCGGGGAAACCGGAAAATCCCGCTCAGCCTGACTGGAGAAACCGGTCACGGTGGCGGCCCTATGCAACGCGGAAGGACAAGGCCTTAAGCTTGCCTCCGGCCTCGCCGCCCGCACCATGTCCTTTGCGCCCTCGTTTCCCGCAGCCGATCCGCGGCCTTCGCACACGGCCGGGGGCGCCACGCCCCTGCCGCCGGTCGCGCCGGCAGCGCCGGGCGACCTGCTGGCCGAACTGGCCGCCGGGCTCGCGGCCGGCGACGACCTGCGCCGGCTGCTCGAGCGGTTTCTCGAGCCGCTGATGAGGATCGCCGGCGCCGCCGGCGGCGCCGTGCGCGTGCTCGGGCCGCGCGAGCAGCGCATGCACCTGCTCGCCGGTGCTGGCGTGCCAGCCCAGGTGCTGGAGGCGGAGCGCGAGGTGGAATCGGACTGCGGGGCGTGCGGTATGGCACTGGCTGGCGCACAACCGGTGTGGACGCAGGACCTCACCCCCTGCGCGGCGCGCAGCCACGGCCAGTACTTCGGCGAGGGTTGCCAGCGCGTGCTGGCCGTTCCACTGCAGCACCGCGGCCGCGTGCTCGGGCTGGTCACCCTCTTCTTCGACTCCGGCCGCGAGCCGCCGGCCGACGTGCTGGCGCTGCTGAAGACGGCCGGCGAGTTGCTGGGCCTGGCGCTGGACAACGCACGCCTGGCGACCGAGAACCTGCGCGCCGGCGTGCTGCAGGAGCGCCAGGCGCTGGCCGCCGACGTGCACGACGGCATCGGCCAGAGCCTGGCCTTCGTGAAGATGCGCCTGCTGCTGCTGCACGACGCCATGCGCGAAGGGCGCGGCACGGAGGCCGAGCGCTACTTCGCCGACGTGCGCGACGCGGTCGGGCAGGCGCACGCCAGCCTGCGCAGCATCCTCACCGAGTTCCGCACGCCGCCCGACCCGCTGGGCCTGGCACACGCGCTGGTCAGCAGCGCCGAGGACTTCCGCCGCTCGTGCCCGGTGGCGCTGGAACTGCACGACGAGCTGCCCGCGGGGCTGCTGCGCCCCGAGCAGGAGGTGCAGGTGGTCCATGTGGTCCGCGAAGCCCTGGCCAACGTGGCGCGGCACGCCGCCGCGCGACGCGCCTGGGTGCGCTTGCGGCTGGAGCCCGACACGCAGGTGCTCGTGCTCGTGCAGGACGACGGCACCGGCATGGCCGACGGTGCGCGAGACGCGGCCGCCGCCGCGCCCGAGCGGGGCAGCCACTACGGGCTGTCGATCATGCACGAACGCGCCCGTCGGCTCGGCGGCACGCTGGACGTCGAGGCGCTGCCCGAAGGCGGGACGCGTGTGCGCCTGCGCTTCCCGCGGCCCGACGCTGCGCGCGCCGTCGCGTCGCGGGACGCGATGTCGCCCACCCCGGCACCCGCCGCCGCGGCCGAGGTGCCTTGATGCCCGCTCCACGCATCGTGCTCGTCGACGACCATGCGCTGTGCCGCACGGGCCTGGCGGACCTGCTGCGCCAGCGCGGCGGCATGGACGTGCGGGCCGCGCTCGGTGACCTGGCCCTGGTGGCGCCCACCCTGCGCGAACAGCGGCCCGACCTGCTGGTGCTGGACCTGCGCATGCCCGGCACCGACGGCCTGTCGCTGCTGCGTTGCCTGCGCGCCGAAGGCATCGACACGCCGGTGCTGATCCTGACGATGAGCGACTCCGAGCAGGACCTCGCCGCGGCCCTGCGTGCCGGCGCGCGCGGCTACCTGCTCAAGGACATGGAGCCCGAGGAAGTGGTGGCGGCGATCGCCAACGCGGCACGCGGCGAGCTCGTGGTGGCGCCGGCGATGACGCTCAAACTCGCGCAGCTGCTGCAGGCCGGCCCGCGGGCGGGCAACCGGCAGGACATGATCGCCGCGCTGACCGAGCGCGAGCGCCAGATCCTCGACCACCTGGCGCGCGGCGAGAGCAACAAGACGATCGCGCGCGCGCTCGAGATCAGCCACGACACCGTGAAGCTGCACGTGCGGCACATCCTCGCCAAGCTCAACCTCAGCTCTCGCGTGGAGGCGGCGGTGTTTGCCGTGGAGTCGCGGCTCGGCCCCGGCTCGCGCTGAGGTCAGACCGGTCCACCGGCCCCTCGGCCAGGACCTCGAACGAGGCCCGCGGCGCGCGCCCGCACCCCCGCGTCCCCCCGTCCCCCCGTCCCCGCGATCGTCAAGCAACGCCGGAGAGCGAGTGCGCGGCATTCGTCACGTCGGGATCTTTGACAGCCACGTCCAGCCCGGCGCGCTCTGCCGCCTGGCCTGGTCCTGGCGGCGCCACGCAGTCGTGAAGAGCTGCCTGCTTCGGCGTCGATCTCGTGACCCATTTCACCCGCCGGGCCCGCGTGCCGGGTGCCGGGCACGCAAGCTGCAATCCATCGGGCACCGCGCGGTTGCCGCGCTCAACAGATGTCGATGGGACCCGATGATTCGCAAGCTCCTCCCCGCCCTGGCCGCTCTCACCGCCCTCGCGACGGCTGCCACGATTTCCACCACCGCGCACGCCGGCATCGTGGTCGGCGCGCAGTACGAGGTCGCTGATCGCAACGGCAACGTGTTCACGCCGAATGCCGACAGCGGACTGTACGCCGCGGTCGGCTTCACGCTGAATGCGGGCACCGCGCAACAACGCGGCGTGTCAGCCCACGCTGGCGTGTTCTCGCTGGACTACCGCGCGCACGGCACCTCGGCGGCGTGGCAAAGCTTCATGAGCTTCTGCCTGCAGCCCGAGGTCTACCTGACGCCCTTCCAGAACCCCTACACCGCACGCGCCCCGGGGGACGCCGGCTACGACCTGGCCCGCATCTCCGAGCTGTGGGGCACCTACTACAGCGGCGTCGACAGCGACGTGGAGGCGGCGGCGTTCCAGGTCGCGCTGTGGGAGTTGTCTTACGGTGACCGTGATCGCAACCTGAGCACGGGGTCCTTCCGCCTCAACGACGCGGGCGGTGCCATCGGCACGCTGGCGCAGGGCTGGCTCAACGCCATCGAGGCGAACAACGGTCCGACCGCGAACAACCTGGTCGTGCTGGTCGACACGCGCGGCAGCAACGGATCGGATCGCCAGGACCTCCTGACGCACAACGTGCCGGAGCCTTCGACGCTGGCGCTGCTGGGCGTCGGCCTCTTCGCGGCCGGGCTGCGCCGCCGGCGCCATGCCGAACAGGCGCAGGGTACCGTCCCGCAGCAGCTCGGCTGAGCGGCGCCCCGGCAGGGCCAACGCTTCCCGGACGAGGCTCGCCCTGCCTCACGCCTTCGCGGCGAGACCTTCCCGGGCCAGGATCTCGAACCAGGCCAGCTGCTCGCGCAGCCGCACGACCTGGCCGACGATCGTCAGGCTGGGCGAGGAGAGTCCGGCGCGCGCCGCCTCGCCGGCCACCGTGGCCAGCGTAGCGACCACCACGCGCTGCTGCGGCAGCGTGCCCTTGGAGATGACGGCAACCGGCCAGTCGGCAGGCAGGCCGTGCGCCATCAACTCGGCCGTGATGGTGGGCAGGCCCGACAGGCCCATGTAGATCACCACCGTCTGGCGCGGCCGCGCCAGGCCCGCCCAGTCGAGGTCGCAGGTGCCGTCCTTGAGATGGCCGGTGACGAAGACGACACCCTGGGCGTGGTCGCGGTGCGTCAGCGGGATGCCGGCGTACGCCGCGACGCCGTGCGCCGCGGTGATGCCCGGCACCACCTCGAAAGGCACGCCGGCCTCGGCCAGCGCCAGCAGCTCCTCGCCGCCGCGGCCGAAGGTGAGCGGGTCGCCGCCCTTGAGCCGCACGACGCGCCGGCCCGTCCTGGCCAACCGCACCAGCAACTCGTTGATGCCCTCCTGGGCCATGCTGTGGTTGGCGCGCTGCTTGCCGGCGTAGATGCGCTCGGCCGCGGGTGGCACCAGTGCCATCACGCCCGGCCCGACCAGGTTGTCGTAGACCACCACCTCGGCCTGCGCGAGCAGACGCGCCGCGCGCAGCGTCAGCAACTCGGGGTCGCCGGGGCCTGCACCCACCAGCGCCACCGGCGCCACCGGCGCCACGGCGCCGTCCTCGCCGGCCGCGTGGACTGTCGACTTCAATGTTCGCCCTTCGTGCGCAGCAGCCCGGCCAACCGATTGCCCTGCTTCTGCGGACCCCCTGCCGGGAACAGCGCATGCAGCGCGTGGTTGCTGCCTCGCCCGGGACCCCAAATCTCGGTGAATTGGCGGATCATCACACGGACCTGCGGCTGCACGCCGTGCTCGTCGTAGTAGGCGCGCAGGAAACGGATCACCTCCCAGTGCGCCGGCGTGAGCCCGAGCCCCTCCTCGCTTGCCAGCGCCTGGGCAAAGGCCTCGGACCACTGGGCGCGGTCGAGCAGGTAGCCCTCGGAGTCGGTGGCCACGGCGTGCCCGCCCACCTGCACGAAGCGCGGCGGCACCATCGCGCGGGGCCTCTCGACGCTTGTCAAGCCGCCGGCGCGCGCGCGAAGGCGCGTCGCGCCTGCGCCTCGGGGGCCGCAGGGGAGGCCGGTGCGCTGCCGCGCCGCTCCACCGGCGACTCACCGCGCCGCGCGCGCACCGCGTCGACATGGGCGAGGAAGCGGTCCACCCACAACGCGCCCGCGCCGTGCCGCAGGTGGCTGAACGAGGCGAGCAGGTTGTGCATGACGAGCCCGTCGTGCCGGCCGTCGATGCCGTGGCCGCGCTGAACCCGCCACGCGTAGCGCAGGCCCGCAGGCAGCCCTTCGAGGCTGGCGTAGTGGAACTCGTGGCCGCGCACCGTCACCGAGCCGCAGCGACCCGCTGCCGCACTCGCCGGCCATGGCATCGCGTCGGTCTCGCCTAGCTGCACGTAGCCGCGGCCCACGGGCCGCTCGTGCATCACCGCGTCGCCAGGGATGACGCCGACCATCTCGGCGACTTGGCCGCGCCAGCGGATCGAGCGCGCCAGCAGCATCAGCCCGCCGCATTCCGCATAGGTGGGCAGGCCACCCTCGATGGCCGAGCGCAGGGCACCGCGCAGGGCCGGGTTGTCCTCCAGCGCATCGAGACAGGTTTCGGGGAAGCCGCCGCCGATGAACAGCCCGTCCAGCGCCGGCAGGCCCTGGTCGTGCAGCGTGTCGATGAACACCAGCTCGGCGCCGCCGGCGCGCAGCGCCTCGAGGTCGTCGGCGTAGTAGAAGCCGAAGGCACGGTCGCGCGCGATGCCGATGCGCAGGCCGGCGCCAGGCCGGCGACGCGCGGCCGACAAGTTCGGCATGACGCACATTGTGGCGGCATCGGACGGCCCTTGCGCCAACGGTTCCGGCGTGGCCGCCGATGGGACCAATGCCGTGGGCAACCGCATCGTCGGCGCGGCCGGCGTGGCAGTTGCGACCGGCTCGGTCGGTGCGGTCGGCGCCAGCGCGGCCAGGGCGCGCACGCGCCCCAGGTCGACCTGCGCGGCCACCGCCTTCGCGACCCCGTCCACCCAGGCCGCGGCACCGGCATGCTCGGCACAGGGCAGCAGGCCGAGATGCCGCTCCGCGAGCGCGAGCTGCGCGTCCTCCGCCACCGCCCCGAGCACCGGCACGTCGGTGTAGTGCTCGATCACCGCGCGCAGCTTGGACTCGTGGCGCGCGCCGCCGACGCGGTTGAGCACGACCCCGGCGATGCGGATGTCGCGGTCGAAGGCCTGGTAGCCGAGAATGAGTGGCGCGATGCCGCGCGTCATGCCGCGCGCATCAAGCACCAGGAGCACCGGCGCACCGAGCATCTGGGCGAGCGCCGCATTGCTGTTGCTGCCGTCCAGCGCCAGGCCGTCGTACAGGCCCTTGTTGCCCTCGACGAGCGCGAGGTCGGCGCCGCGGCAGGCCTGCGCCACGCGCTGCAGGATGGCCGCGCGCTCGCTCAGGTGCGGATCCAAGTTGTGGCAGGCGCGGCCGCTGGCCAGCGCCAGCCACATCGGGTCGATGTAGTCCGGCCCCTTCTTGAAGCACTGCACCACGAAGCCCTGCGCCGCCCAGGCGGCGGCGAGGCCGAGCGTGATGGTGGTCTTGCCGGAGGACTTGTGCGCGGCGCTGACAAGCAGGCGCGGTGCAGCGGCCGGCGCGCTCACGGTGCGATCTCCGGCAGGTCGTCCTGCGGCATGAAGTCGAGCACGCGCACGCCCACCGCAGTGAGGAGGAAGGCCACGCCCAACCCCCCCAGGCCAAGCAGCCACTCGGGCCAGCGCGGCGCGTAGGCGGCGACCCGGCCGTCGCCGAAGGCGCTGCTCACGACATGGCCGGGGAAGATCTCGAGCGGAAAGGCCTGCCCGCCGATGATGAAGACGTAGAGGAACGCGAAGGCGCCCAGCACGACGAAGCCCGCCGCCACTGGCAGCCCGACCCCGGCGCGCGCCGTGGGCCACATCAGCATCGCAAAAGGAACGGCCGAGCCCAGAAGCACGTAGCCTGTCCAGAACAGCAGCGGGTAGGCGCCGCCGTCCTGCAGGATGAAGGCGGTGAAATCCGCCTGGCGCGCGAAGTAGGCGTTGGTGAGGTGGAACACCGCCACCAGGTACAGCGAAGCGGCGAGAAAGATCGCGAGCAGGCGCGCCAGGCGTTGCTGCGCCGGCGCCGGAAGAGTGCGCCCGTTCCAGGTGTACATGGCCGCCTGCACGATGACGAAGACGGCCAGTCCCCAGCCGAAGCTGAGAACGATGAACAGCGGCGCCAGCAGCGCCGACTGGTAGGCCTGCCGCGCGACGAGGAAGCCGAAGATCGCGCCGGTGCCGGTGGTCAGCGCGAAGCGCCACACCAGCGCCGCGATGCCGGCCGGCTTGGACCAAGCATGGAAGCGGCGCTCGAACATCGTCCACAGGTAGACGGCGACGATGGCCGCCATGCCCGAGTAGAGGATGACGTTCCACGCGAAGACCGAGGTGAAGTTGTAGTGCGTGGCGGCGACGATCACACGCTCGGGTCGGCCGAGGTCGAGCATGAGCACGAACAGGCCGCCGGCCAGCAGGGCCAGGCAGAGCAGTCCCGACAGCGGCGCGCGCGGCTTGTAGAGGGGCTGCCCGAAGACCGAGCCGATGCTGGCGACGTTGAGCACGCCCGAGGCGGCAACGATCATGAAGATGGCGAAGACGTGCGGCAGGCCCCACACCACCTGGTTGTCCATGCCGGTGACGATGTGGCCGTGCACCTCCATGAAGTGCGCTGCCAGCAGGCCGGCCAGCGTGACGCCTGCGCCGGTCGTGGCGAGCAGCCAGAAGTTGCGCGATTCGGCGGCGGAGTTCGTCATCGCTGGCGCTCAGAGGCCCTGGTAACGCACGCCCGGGTCCAGCCGCAGGTCGGCGCGCAGTTGCGTGCTGCGCAGCTCGCGCACGCGGCGCGAGATCTCGCTTTCGGGGTTATTGAGGTCGCCGAACACGATGGCGCCGTGGCCGGCCTTCGTGCAGGCCTCGGCGCAGGCGGTGTTGGCCAACGCCGGGGTGGCCGCGGCATCGATGCGGTGGACACACAGCGTGCAACTCTCGACGCAGCCCTTGCCGCGCGGCACCTCGGGCTTCTGGTCGGTGAGCGGCTCGTGCACGAAGCTGCGCGCCTTGTACGGGCAGGCCATCATGCAGTAGCGGCAGCCGATGCAGCTGTGGCGATCGACCAGCACGATGCCGTCGGCGCGCTTGAAGCTGGCGCCGGTGGGGCACACGTCCACGCAGGGCGGTTCGGCGCAGTGCTGGCACATCACGGGCACCGAGGCCTGGCGGCCGGTCTTCACTTCCTTGATCTCGACCTTGCGGATCCACTGCGCCGAGGTGGGCGTGGGGCGCGGGTCGAGGCCGTTCTCGGTGTTGCAGGCGGTGACGCAATCGGTGCAGCCGCTGGCGCACTTCGTCGTGTCGATGAGCATGCCCCAGCGCACCTTGGGGCTGGCGCCGGCCGACGGCGTGCCCGCGGGCACCGCGGGGGCCGCCTGCGCGATCTCGATCAGCCGCACGCCCGGCGCCAGCATCACGCCGGCCACGCCGGCCGCGGCCACGCCGAGAAAGCCGCGCCGGCTCACTTCTTCGCCTCCGTGGCGCTCGCGTGGCCGGCAGCGGGCCGCGTGGCGTGGCAGTCGAAGCAGTCGATCTTCACTGCCGTGTAGGTGTGGCAGCCGACGCAGAAGTCGGTTTTCGCCTGCGCCACGCTGCCGGTGGCCTTGCTGGCATGGCAGTCGATGCAGCCCTTCAGGCTGTGCTTCGCGCCGCGGATGCCGCCGTGCACGGTGGCGTCGCGCTGGTGCTCGAGGAAGCGCATGTGGTAACGCCGCATGCTGGCGGTGTCCTCGACGCAGCGCTCGCCCTGGGTCGCGCGCTCGATCACCGGCGCGGCGCCCACCGTCGCCGCAAGCGGCAACAGCCACGCGGCGGTGGCAACGGCAACGGCAACGAGAGCGGCGCGCGCACGCATGGCCGACCTATTCGCCCAGCCCCATCTGGATGTAGCCCGTGGGGCAGACATCCTTGCAGATGTGGCAGCCGATGCACTTGTTGTAGTCGGTGTCGACGTAACGGCCGGTGGTGCTCTGGCTCTTCTTGACCTTGAACACCGCCGTCTGCGGGCAGTAGACGACGCAGTTGTCGCACTCGAAGCACAGGCCGCAGCTCATGCAGCGCTTGGCCTCGGCCTGCGCCTGCACCTCCAACAGCGGCAGCAGGCGCTCCTCGAAGTTGTTGAGCGCCTCCTCCTTGGTGAGCGCGACGACCTTGCGCTGGATGCGCGCGCTGTAGGGGAAGTGCCCCAGGAAGAGCTCCTTGTGCGGGATGACGTAGCGGTCGCTGCGGTTGTCGAAGTTGTGCACCGCGCCCGAACTGGCGTCGGTGCCCCACACGGGCTCCCTGATCTCGGTGACCTTCAGACCCTTCTCCACCATCTTGCGCATCAGGTCGAAACTGTGCACGTCGACCTTGGGCCGCTTGTCCAGCGCCTCGCTGAGCAGGTGGCGGTGGATGCCGTCGGCGGCGATGGCGCCCTGGCCGATGGCGGTGGTCAGCAGGTGCGGGCGGATCACGTCGCCACCGCAGAACAGCCCGGGCTGCGCCTGCCCACCGGCCTGCACCTGGTAGTTCTTGTCGGCGGCGACCGCGCCGCGCCCGTTGTTCAGGCCCTCCAGCCCGGTGAAGTCCACCGCCTGGCCGATGGCCGAGACGATGAGGTCGGCCTCGATGTCCTCTTCCGTGCCGGGCACGTTCTTGATCTCGAGCTTGCCGCCGGCGAGCTTGGCCTCGCAGCGCATCACGCGCAGCGCCGTGGCGCGACCGGTCGCGTCCTTGATCACGGCCACGGGCACCAGGCCGCCGCGGATGGCGATGCCCTCGCCCAGCGCATGCTCGACCTCGTGCTTGCTCGCCTGCATCTTCTCGATCGCGAAGACCGAGGTCAGCGTCACCTCCGCACCCTGGCGACTGGAAAGCACGGCGGCGTCGTGCGCCGCGTAGCCGGTGCCGCCGGCGATGGCGTTCTCCGGCCGGTCGCTCTCGTGCACCTGGTCGATGTGGCCCAGGCGCCGCGCCACCGTGGCCACGTCGATCGAGGTGTCGCCGCCGCCGACGACGACGACGCGCTTGCCCACGTGCAACATGCGGCCCTCGTTGAAGGCCTTGAGGAAGGCGGTGGCAGTGACGACGTTGGGCGCCTCGCCGCCGTCGATGGGCAGCGGGCGGCCGCTTTGCGCACCGAGCCCGAGGAAGACCGCGTCGAAGTCGGCACGCAACTGCTCGAGGGTGATGTCACGGCCGATGCGCATGCCCGTGCGCGCCGTGACGCCAAGGTCGAGGATGCGCTGGATCTCGGCGTCGAGCACCGCACGCGGCGTGCGGAAGCCGGGGATGCCGTAGCGCATCATGCCGCCGAGCTCGGCGCGCTCGTCGAACAGCGTCACATCGTGGCCCTTGCGCGCCAGCTGGTAGGCCACCGACAACCCGGCCGGCCCGCCGCCGACGACGGCTACCGTCTTGCCGCTCTCGACCTCGGGCTTCGGAAAGGCAAGCTTGTTCTCGATCGCCCACTCGCCAAGGAAGTGCTCGACCGAGTTGATGCCGACGAAGTCTTCGACCTGGTTGCGGTTGCAGCCGCTCTCGCACGGCGCGGGGCACACGCGGCCCATGACGCTCGGCAGCGGGTTGGCCTCGGTCAGGCGGCGCCAGGCATATTCCTGCCACTTCATGCCCGCGGGCGGCTTCTCGATGCCGCGCACGATGTTGAGGTAGCCGCGGATGTCTTCACCGGAAGGGCACGAGCCCTGGCACGGCGGCGTGCTCTGGATGTAGGTGGGGCACTTGTGCGAATGGTCGGCGTCGAAGATCTCGTCCTGCCAGCGCTTCACCTTCACATCGCCGTCCTTATAACGGCGGAAGGTGAGCGGCTTGACGGTGGCTTGGCCGGGGTTGGATGACATCGCGGTTCCTCGGGATTCAATTCAGGCGGATGGCTTTGCTCACGAGCTGGTGGACGCCGCCGACCATGCCCATGTCGAAGCCGTACAGCGGCAGGACCTTCGAGAATTGCGCCTTGCAGATGGCGCAGATGGCGGCCATGAAGTTGACGCCGTGCATGTCCACCACGTTCTTCAGCGCCTCCATGCGCGGCAGCGCACCCTTGACGCGCAGCTCCAGCAGGTCGTCGGTGAGCAGGCCGCCGCCGCCGCCGCAGCAGAAGGTGGCCTCGTGCGTGGTGTCCGGCGCCATGTCGTGGAAGCGGTTCGCCACGGCGCGGATGATGTCGCGCGGGATCGTGAACTGCCCGCCCGGCGTGTCGCCCAGGCGCGAGCCGCGCGCCACGTTGCACGAGTCGTGGAAGGTGACGATGCGGTCGTCGTTCTTCTCCTTGTCAAAACGCAGCGCGCCGCGCCCGATGAGGTCGTGCGTGAACTCGCAGATGTGCATCGGCTGCTTGTAGCGGCCGTCGAGCTGGTTCTGCAACTCGATCGCGAAGGGGTCCTTGCCGCCGGCACCGATGCCCACGAGCGTGTTCCAGAAGCTGTAGGCCACGCGCCAGGCATGCCCGCACTCGCCCACCACGATGCGCTTGACGCCGAGCTCCAGCGCCGCCTCGCGGATGCGCAGCGCGATCTTGCGCAGCTGCTCGTAGTTGCCGATGAAGAGGCCGAAGTTGCCGGCCTCGCTGGCCTTGGCCGAGAGCGTCCAGGAGATGCCGGCGGCGTGGAACACCTTGGCGTAGCCGATCAGGCTCTCGACGTGTGGCTCGCTGAAGAAGTCGGCGCTCGGCGTCACGAGCAGCACCTCGGCGCCCTTCACGTCCAGCGGGAAGCGCACGCCGATGCCGGTCTCTTCCTTGGTGTCCTCTTCCAGGCCTTGCAAGGTATCCAGCAGCGCCGGCCCCGGGATGCCGAGGTTGTTGCCGATCTTGTGCACCTTGCCGATGATCTCGTTGGAATACTTCTGCCCCAGGCCGACGCTGTCCATGATCTCGCGCGCGGCCATCGTCACCTCGGCGGTGTCGATGCCGTAGGGGCAGAAGACGCTGCAGCGGCGGCACTCGCTGCACTGGTTGTAGTAACTCCACCACTCGTCGAGCACTTCGCGCGTCATGTCGCGCGCGCCGACGAGCTTGGGGAAGTGCTTGCCGGCGAAGGTGAAGTAGCGCCGGTAGACGCCGCGCATCAGATCCTGGCGCGCCACCGGCATGTTCTTGGGGTCGCCGGTGCCCAGGAAGTAGTGGCACTTGTCGCTGCAGGCGCCGCAGTGCACGCAGGCGTCCATGTAGACGCGCAGGCTGCGGTACTTGCCGAGCAGTTCGCCCATCTTGGCAACGGCCTTGTCCTCCCAGCCCTCGACGAGCTCGTCCGGGAAGCCAATGCGGGCATTGATGATGGCCGGCGCAACGAAGGGCTTGCTGTGCGCCATCGCGCCCTCGGCGACCAGCGGGATCACGGGGTAAGGCTTGAGCTTGGGCGTCTCGAACTTCGCGGTGGCCATGGTGCAGCGCGCCTTACTTGCGACCGTCCAGCGCCGCGGCCCAGGCAGCCTGGTGCCTGGCCTCGCGCGGGTTGTCGACCTGGTAACGCGTGGGGCTGAAGAAGAGGCCCGGCGCGTGCAGCAGCTTGCTGATCGGGAACACCATCATCAGCAAGGCCACCAGCGACAGGTGCAGCAGCAGCAGCGGGTCGGCCGGCAGCGGCCGGATGTCGAACATCATGAGGCCGCGCATGAACGACTTCAGCGCCACGATGTCGGTGTGGGCCACGAACCGCATCGCCAGGCCGCTGGCGCCGATAGCGATGAGCAGGGCCAGGTGCAGGTGGTCCGAGGGCGTGGAGATGTAGCGCACGCGGTCGACGAGGAAGCGGCGTGCCCACAGGCCCGCGAGCCCGACCACCATCGTCACGCCCGCCCAGGTGCCGAAGAACTGCACGAAGACGATGGGCGCCCACACCGGCTCCTGAAAGTAGCGCAGGTGGCGCAGCAGCACCAGCAGCAGAGAGGCGTGGAACAGCCAGCCGAAGAGCCAGGTCCACAGGCTCGCCTTGAACAGGCTCTCGAAGAACACCACCTCGCGCGTCATGCGCAGCACGACGCCGAAGGTAGTGGTTGGGGCCGGCGTGGTCGGGATCAGCAGCGGTGCGGGCGTGCGGGCATAGCTGCGGATCTTGAGGAAGAGGCCCACGACGAGCAGGGCCGTCGCCGCATAGAACAGGAAGGCAAAGGCCACCGCGAGCGCCGACATGGTCGTCGCGTCCTTGGCTGGTGCAGGCCCCTGGGCCCTAGACGCAGCCGGTGGGCTTGGGCAGGCCGGCGATCTTGCACGCCTGCTTGGCCGGCCCGTAGGGGAACAGCTCGTAGAGGTACTTGCTGTTGCCCTTCTCCTCGCCGAGCTGCTTGCCGATGGCCTTGGTGAGCACGCGAACGGCGGGCGCGATCTGGTACTCGTCGTAGTACTCGCGCAAGAAGTTCACCACTTCCCAATGGTTCTCGGACATCTCCACGTTCTCGGCCTTGGCGATGACCTCGGCGATGTCTTTGTTCCAGTCGGCGAGGTTGACGAGATAGCCTTCCTCGTCGGTCTCGTACGTGGTGCCGTTGACTTCGATGCCCATGGTGGGTGTCTCCTTGCGAAACTCGAGGGGCCGGCCGCGACTACAGCCAGGACTGGTTGTTCGGGTGCTCGGCGACGAGGTCGACGAAGCCGGCATAGTCGACGGGGGTGACGCCCGCGGCCAGCTTGCCGGCCATGCCGCGCGCCTCGACATCGGGCTGCAGCACGTAGACCTTCAACCGCGCCACCGCCGCCGCGACACCCGACGCTGCGGCGCCGGAGGCGGTGGCGGCGTAGACGGCATCTTCGGTCAGCAGCAAGGCATGGCCGGTCTTGGCCAGCCGCAGGCAACTGGCGAGCGCACTGGTCTGCAAACTCGATTTGTTGACGATGTGCAGCATGGTTGCAGCGGGCTCCTCAGAACGACAGCACCACGTCCTGCTCGGCCATCAGGTCGGCCATCTGCGCCGTGGACAGCACCTCCACGTCGACCAGCAGGTCGGCCTCGCTGAGCCCGCGCGCCTGCAGCGACTCGCGCTCGACATACAGCTTCTCGACGTCGTAGCCGTCGAGCGCGCGGTAGGTCTTGCTGTGGTTCTTGATGCCGATGCCCTTGGTGTCCTGGCCCTTGACGAGCTCGTAGACACCATCGTCGAGGAAGGCGAGGCTCACGTCCTGGTCGAAGGTGGCGGTGATGAGCACGACCTCCAGGCTCTCCAGCGCGTAGATCGTGCCGTAGGGCGCCTTGCGGTTGACGAACATGAACTTCTTGGTCGTCACGTCAGTCTCCGAAGGTCACGGTGCGGTCGGCCTTGATGCCGGCATCCACCAGTTGCCCCAGGCCGCTGATGCGGAAACCCGGCGCCAGCACCTCGTCCTTGATGCCACGCCGCAGCGCCGCGGCCACGCAGACGACGAGGTCGACGTTGTGCTTTTCCTTCAGGCTGGCCCAGCGGTTGACGATGTGGCGGTCGTCCTGCGGCGGCTCGGTGAGCCGGGTCGCGTTGTAGACGCCGTCGTGATAGAAGAACACGCGCATCACCTCGTGGCCCTTGGCGAGGGCCGCCGTGGCGAAGTTCCACGCGGTATCGCTGGCCTGGTGCGTGTAAGGCCCCTCGCTGACCATCAAGGCGAACTTCATCGCTGCCGAGCTCCAGCCGCTCTCAGAAACGGATGTGCGTGCTGGCGTTCAGGTTCGCGCGCGAGCCACGCCAGTCGTCGATCAGGTACTTCGTGAACGGCAGGTCGCACTTCTCGAAGAAGCGCGGCCAGCCGATGCGCTCCACCCAGTCCGAGAGGCGCTCCCACGAGCGCGCATCTTCCTTGTAGGTGTAGAGGATCTTCTTCACCATCGCGCTCACCTCGGGCCAGCGCGGCGGGTTGTTGGGCAGGCCGCTGGCCACCATCTTCATGAAGGTGGGCTTGCCGCGGGCATTGCTGTTCTTGCCGCCCACCCAGATGGCGAGCTTGCTGTGCTCGGGGTCGTTGATCTGCATCGGCGGGCAGGGCGGGTAGCAGGCGCCGCAGCAGATGCACTTCTTCTCGTCCACTTCGAGGCTCGGCTTGCCGTTCACCAGCGCCGGCCGGATGGCCGCCACCGGGCAGCGCGCCACCACCGCCGGGCGCTCGCACATGTTGGCGACGAGGTCGTGGTTGATCTTCGGCGGCTTGGTGTGCTGCACGATGATGGCGATGTCGGCCTGGCCGCCGCAGTTGATCTCGCAGCAGCTGGTGGACAGGTGCACGCGGTTGGGCATCTCCTCCTTGATGAACTCCGCGTGCAACTCGTCCATCAGCGCCTTCACGGCGCCCGAGGCGTCGGTGCCCGGGATGTCGCAATGCAGCCAGCCCTGCGTGTGCGCGATCATGCTCACCGAGTTGCCGGTGCCGCCGACCGGGAAGCCGCTTTCGGTGAGGGCGTTGATCAGCGGTGCGACCTTGTTCTGGTCGGCCACCATGAACTCGATGTTGCTGCGGATCGTGAAGCGCACGTGCCCGTCGGCATAGGTGTCGGCGATGTCGCACAGCTTGCGGATGGTGTAGACATCCATCTGCCGCTGCGTGCCGGCGCGCACCGTCCACACCTCGTCGCCGCTGTGCGACACGTGGTGCAGCACGCCCGGACGCGGGCGGTCGTGGTACTTCCAGTTGCCGTAGTTCTTCAGCAACGTGGGGTGCATGTATTGCTTGTTGTCGGGCGCGCCGCTCTCGACGGGGGTGCGATGCTGCTGGGCCATGGTCGCGGTGCTCCTCGGTCTCAGGCGGCCTTGATCTCGATGACCTTCTTGGCCTTGCGCGCGTTGGCCTTGGCCACCTCGTCGTCCCAGCCATCCATGCGCACATACGGGTTGGTGCGCGGCGTGCTCACCATGTTGGCGTCGATCTCCAGACCGATGCCCTCGAGGAAATTCACGAGGCCGATGCGCTCGATCATCTCGCCGGTGCGCTCATGCTCGAGCGCGTTCTCGGCGAAGAAGTCGATCACCTTCTGCGCCAGCTCGACCAGCGCGCCGTAGTCCTCTTCGGTCTTCAGCGGCATGAAGGGCACGACCACGGTGCCCATCAGGTCGCCGATCTTCAACGTGCGCTTGCCGCCGATGAGGATGGTGGCGCCGGTGTCGGTGCCGTGCGCGAGCGCGCCGGTCATCACGTTGACGCAGTGCATGCAGCGCACGCAGTCCTTGTTGTCGATCTCCAGGGCATGGGTGTCGCTGAGCTTCACGGTGGTGAGGTGCGAGGCGCCGTCACCCGTGCGCAGCTCCTTCACTTCCTTGAGCATGATGGCCTTGGTCGGGCAGCGCGCGACGACGTCGTTCACCAGCTCGTTCATGCCGTGCTTGGCGTACCACTTGCGCGCCAGGGTCTCGTCGCTGCGCATGTTGTCGCGCCAGGTGCCGATGACGGCCATGTCGGCGCGCTGGATGCTGTTCATGCAGTCGTTGGCGCAACCGCTGAACTTGAACTTGAACTTGTACGGCAGCGCCGGGCGGTGGATGTCGTCGACGAAGGTGTTGATCACCTGCCGATGCGCGCGCGCTTCGTCGAAGCAGCTCTGCTCGCAACGCGCGGCGCCGACGCAGCTCATGCTCGTGCGCACCGCGGGGCCGGCGCCGCCGAGGTCGAAGCCGAGCTCGTTGATCTCGTCGAAGGCCGCCTGCACCTTGTCGGTCTTGGCGCCCTGGAACATGATGTCGCCGCTCTGGCCGTGGAAGGCGATGAGGCCGGTGCCGTGCTTCTCCCAGATGTCGGCCATCTTGCGCAGCACGTCAGTGGTGTAGTGCATGCCCGGTGGCGGCTGCACGCGCAGCGTGTGCAGCTCGGCGGCGTCTGGATAGACCGGCGTGCCGTCTTCCTTCTTCAGTTCGGTGAATCGCGGGATGACGCCGCCGCCGTAGCCGAACACGCCGACCGTGCCGCCCTTCCAGTAGCCCTTCTTCGTGCGGTAGCTGGTTTCCAGCGTGCCCAGCAGGTCGACGACGTAGTCCTTGTCCTGCGCCAGCCGCTTGAGCCCGGTGACGAAGCTCGGCCAGGGGCCGCTCTCGAGCTCGTCGAGCATGGGCGTGTCGTGCGGCTTCTTCGCCATGGGCTTGTCTCCGGTTGTCGCGGGCGGCCTGTGTGGTGCAGGCTCGCGGCGCTGTCGCTGGGAGCGAATGCTCGCCGCCCGTGCGGCCTGCCGCCATCACCCGCGCGAGTAGTCCACGATAGACCGCGTGGCGTGCGCGGGCACTACCCGGATGGGCTATCCGCCGCTCACCCGTTCCGGGTATGGACGCTCGCCGGCCGCGTCACGCTCAATGCCGGCTTCCGCCCACCCCGACCCACGCCTGCGCACCGCGCCATGCCCCGCATCCAGCCGCTGACGCGCCTGCGCGTGCCCCTGGGCGGCCAGGAGATCGAGCTGCAGCAGCTCGACCACGAGGCCGGCGGCATGAGCCTGTTGCGCACGCGCATCCGCGAGAAGAGCCGCTTCACGGTTTTCGACATCGACCCGGCGACGGCCCGTGCCTGGGGCGAGGCGTTGCTGGCCTGGGCCGGCACACAACCGGGCGGGCACGGTGGAGACAACGATGCTGCTGCCCGTGATGGCTGAGCCGGTCCCCTCGGCATTCCCGGACCACGGCGGGGTGTCGTCGACCTCCGTGGAACCGCCCCCACCCCGCGACATGGTCGACCTCGCCTTCGCACTGCAGGGCCGCGAGTTGCCTCGCGCCCATCGCGCCGCGCTGGCCGCAGAGCTGCAGCGCGTGCTGCCGTGGCTGGTCGAGGGCTCCGGCATGGCGGTGCACCGCCTCAACGTCGCCGCCGGCGGCGGGCCGCTGGCCTTGCTGTCGGGGCGCACACGACTGACGCTTCGCCTGCCACGGGCACGGCTGGATGACGCCGAGGCGCTGAGCGGCGCCACACTGCAGGTGGCCGGGCAGCCGCTGCGCGTCGGCGCAGCGCACGTCCGCGAGCTGCTGGCTTTCAGCACGCTCTACGCGCACTTCGTGGCCGCCGACGCGGGTGTCGCGGCCGCCGGCGACGAGGTGGCCTTTCTGGACCAGGTGGCGCAGGAGACAGCGGCACTGGGCATCCGCGGCCGGGCCATCTGCGGGCGCCACCAGGCTCTCGAGGACGGCACCCTCGGTGGCTACGGCCTCATGCTCGACGGGCTTGACCGCGAAGCGGCCTCGCGCCTGCTCGAGCACGGCATCGGTGCGCACCGTCTCTGGGGCTGCGGCGTCTTCGTGCCGCACAAGTCCGCCGTCGCGGTGGGCCACCCGGACTGACCGCGGCCTCCCGCACACGCAGCGCCTGGCTTTCGCCCCCACACACCCAAGGAGACCTGGATCGATGGGCTACACCGTCAACGGCACCGAACTCGAAACCGACGCCGAGGGCTACCTGCTCGAGCCCGACTACGGCGACGAGATCGTCCAGGTCATCGCCGCGGCCGAGGGCATCGCCCTCACCGACGATCACTGGAAGGTCGTCAACTACCTGCGCGACGAGTATCGCGAGCATGGGCACACGCCCAACTTCCGCGCCATGTTGAAAGGGCTGGAAGACGTGCTGCCCGGCTGCGACAGCAAGGCGCTGTACGCCCTCTTTCCCACCGGCCCGGCCAAGCAGGGCGCCAAGGTCGCCGGCCTGCCGCAGCCGCTGGGCAAGGGCGGATACTGAGGCGCCGAGGCGCACGCCCGCGCCCGGCCTGAAACCCGCCACATTCCCCCGCCATGCATCAGCCCCCCGCCATGCGCATCAAGAGCCGCTGGTTCAGCGGCGACGGCGCGCCGGTGCACAAGAGCGCGGGCGAGCAGGGCAGCGCCATGGCCTTCATCGTCTGGCGCGTGGCCGTCAACATGCTCAAGCGCATGCGCGCCGCCAGGTTCGAGATCGATGCCGGCGCACCCTACTTCGCCTTTGTGCGCGAGGTGCTGGTCTTCCTCGCCGTGGTGGCCGATCGCGTGGCCTACGTGCGCATGCCGGCCGAGCAGCGCGCGGAGTTCGTGGTGGCGCTCGTGCGCCACGTGGCGCGGCACCTGCAGGAGAACGCCGACGACCTGCTCGGCCCGGCGGCGCCGGGCGAAGCCGGCCACGGTGACCTCTTCATCGACCTCTTCAACGAGCTCGCCGGCCACTACGCCGAGTTCGGCGACGCGCCCGCACCCGCACCCGGAACGGCCGCTTCGGAATCGGGCCTCCCGGGCTTCGAGCCCGGCTTCGCCTTCGTGCGCTACCTCGGTGTGCGCCTGGAGCCGGCGCTGCCTGAGCACGACCGCCGCTGGGTGCTCGACCAGGTGATGGCGATCGAGGCGCCCGAGGCGCTGGGCATCGTGCAGCGCTCGATGAACGAGCTCTTCGATGCGGCGCCGGCGCGCAAGGCCACCGGCCGGCGCGGAACGCTCACCGGCGATTGAGAGCTTGTGAAGACAGGCCATGGACCTGCCCGCCGCACCCGCCAGCCTGGCCGCTTCGCCCTTCGATCTGGCGACAGATGCGGCCTATCGGCCCTGGCGCGCGCACAAGCTGCGCCACCGGGCGGGCGAAGCGAGTGAACTGCTGGTCGAGTTGGAGAACCCGCATCACCTCAGTGCGGCCGAGCGCAGGCTGCTGCTGCAGAGCATCGCCCACCACGGCGTGGCGCTGTACCGCTCGCCGCGCACCGAGGACGACCCGGCGCTGCCGCGCGCGCTGGGCGCGCAGCTCGGGCTCGTGCGGCTGGACGCCAACTGGCTCGCCGACGAAGACGGGCTGTCGCGCATCGCCGTGGCCGCCGGGGCAGGCGCGGGAGCTTCCGGCGATAGAGGCGATACGGGCCCAAGGGGCGAATTCATCCCCTACACCGACCGCAAGATCGGCTGGCACACCGACGGCTACTACCACCCCGAGGCGCGGCGCATCCTGGCCATGATCCTGCATTGCGTGCGGCCGGCGGCGGCGGGCGGCGAGACCACGCTGCTGGACCACGAGCTCGCCTACATCGCGCTGCGCGACGAGTCGCCGGCCCTCGTGCGGGCCTTGATGCACCCGCAGGCGATGACCATCCCGGCGCGCGAGGACGAAAGCGGCGTGGCGCGCGCGGCGCAGTCCGGGCCGGTGTTCAGCATCGTGCCCGGGCCCGACGGGCCGCGCCTGCACATGCGCTACACGGCGCGCACACGCAGCATCGAGTGGCGCGACGATGCCCTCACGCGCCAAGCCGCGGCCGCGCTGGCGCGGATGGTGGACACCGGGTCGCCGGACGCGCTGGCAGGCATCCAGCGCCTGACGCTGCAGCCCGGCATGGGGCTCGTCGGCCACAACGTGCTGCATGCGCGCAGCGCCTTCCGCGACGACCCGCTCGCGCCGCGCCTGCTTTACCGCGCGCGTTATCTGGACGGCGTGCACGGCGTCGACAGTGCGCGCGGTGACGATGGCCTGCGCAGCGGCGACACCGAACCTGCCGCCGCGGCCGCCGCCACCATCACCACGGGAGGCGCATGGCGCACTGGGTGACGATCTGGCGCGCCGCGCAACTGGTGGGCGTGCCCCGCGGCACGCTGCAGCAACGCGTGCGCGCGGGCGAGATCGAACTCAACGACGGCCTCGTCTCCACCGAGACGCTGCTGGCGCTATACCCGCAGGCGCGGCTGGAGGAATCGGGCCTGCTCGAGCGCGTGGTGCAGATCCGCGACGAGGCCTTCGGCAAGCGGCTGCGCGAGCGCGTACTGCCCAGCCAGGAGGTGCTGGCGCAGCGCCTGTTCCGCCAGAGCCAGGAACTGGCCGACGTGCAGCGGCACCTGCAGCGCTATCACGCGCTGGTGTTGTCGCTGCGCGAGCGGCTGCGCGCGCTGGACGCCGAAGCGGGCAGCTCCGACCCGCGCTTCACCGATGTGCTGCAGCAGCTGAACGACGGGCTGGCGCGGGCACTGGCCACCGAACCGGTCGACGTGCTGGACGTGATGGACGACATGCTCAAGATGGTCTCCGCGCAGGTCACCGTGCGCCCCAGTGGCCACCAGTTCATGGTCGAGGGCCGAGACAGCCTGCTGCAGGCCGGCATGAAAGCGGGCCTGAAGCTGAACTACGGCTGCGGCAATGGCAGTTGCGGCATGTGCAAGGTGCGCGTCACCAGCGGCCAGGTGGCGCGCTGCATGCACAGCGACTACCCCCTGTCAGAAACCGAGAAGGCGCAGGGCTACGTGCTGGCCTGCGCGCACACGGCGGCCAGCAGCGAGCTGACGCTGGAAACGCTGGAGGCCGGCGGCCCCGAGGACATCCCGGCGCAGACCCTTGTCACAAGCGTGCGCGCGGTGCGTGCGCTGGCGCCGGACACCCTGCTGCTGCACCTGCAGACGCCGCGTTCGCACCGGCTGCGCTTCCTGGCCGGGCAGTCGGTGACGCTGGGGCTGGCCGGCGCGGACGACGTCCACGCCACGCACCCGGTGGCCAGCTGCCCCTGCGACGACCGCAACCTGCACTTCTACGTGCCGCGGCGCGACGACGACGCGCTGGCCCTGCGCCTGTTCAGCGAAGGGCTCAAGCCCGGCGACAACGTCACGGTGCACGGCCCGCAGGGGCGTTTCGTGCTCGACGAGGCGCCGCTGCCGCTGGTCTTTGCGGCCTGCGACACGGGCTTTGCGCCCATCAAGAGCCTCATCGAGCACGCGCTGTCGCTCGACGCCGCACCCTCCATCGCCCTGTTCTGGCTTGCCACGCGTGCCGATGGCCACTTCATGGCCAACCAGTGCCGCGCCTGGAGCGAGGCACTCGACGGCTTCGAGTACAGCGCCTTCACGCACGACGATGCGATGGCGGGCGCAGGGCAGATGGCCGCGGCGATGCGCGCCGACCTGTTCGGCATCGACAGCGCGTTCTACATCGCGGGGCCGGCGCCCTTCGTGGCCGCGCTGAGCGCCGACCTGTTGGCTGCCGGCGTGCCGCCGGCGCAGATCCGCAGCGAGGTGCTGCCATGACCGACGGCGCCGCAGCGCGGCGGGAGCCGGCGCCGGCGCAGGGCGATTGCGGCGGCAGCGAGCCGTTTGCGCTGCGCGTGCTCGGCGAGGACATGGCGCCGGAGTTCCTGCACGGCGAGATCATCGTCATCGAGCCCGGCGGCGCCGTGCTGGACGGCAGCTATGTGCTGGCGCAGATTGGCGGCGAGTGGCTGTTCCGCCAGCTGCGGCGCGAGGGCGCGGCGTGGCAGCTGCGGGCGCTGAACCCGGCTTGCGCGGTGCATGCCCGGGTGCCGCTGCCCGACCTGACCGCGGTGCATGGCGTGGTGATCCAGAAGGCCGTGCCGGGCCGGCGCAGGCTCTCGCGCTTCTATGTCCCGGGGCCGCAGGCCCGTGAGCCCTGAGCGCGCCGACCGAGGAGCGATCCGATGCCCTACTTCGTGTACGCCGTTCGCCCGTTTGCCCAGCTCGAGCGCCTGGGCGAGCACGCCGCCTTCCGCGACGCCTCGGCCATGGCCAAGGCGTTGCGCGCCGAGCGTCACGCGCAGGGCGCGGGCGAGCTCATCCGCGTCATGTTCGCCGAGAACGCGATCGCCGCCGAGGACCTGCTGCTGCAGACGCGCGAGCCCCCACCCCCGGGCGACGAGTGAGCGCACCGGGTCCTGCCAAGGGCACCACACCATGAGCGACGAAGCGAACGGCTGCTGCGGCGTGACGCATGGCTGCGTCTTCGCCAAGGCGTTGCAGGCGCGCTCGGCGAGTTGCGAGTGCGCCGGGCGGCGCCAGGCGGGCGAGGCCACGGCCATCGACTGCGGCTCGCCGGTGGCGCATCACAACTGCGAGACGCTCGCCGCCCTCTTCGCCGAACGGGCGCGCTTCGTCCTGCGGCTGCCCGCGACCGGGCGGCCGTTGCTGCATCAGCAGGCCCTGCGCCTGCAATGTGGTGGCCTGGTCGCCCTTCGCGAGCACCTGGCCGGGGCCGGCGGCGCCGCCGCCGCCATCGACGACGTGCACCACCTGGTGCGGGCGGCGCAGGAGCGGCACGGCAGCCTCACCGAGCTGCCCTGGGCCGACCTGGTGCCGCGCCTGCAGGCCTGGACGCCGCGCCGGCGCCAGGCGCCCGCGCCATGAATGCACCGCAGCCGCTGCGCACGC
>JALHOU010000035.1 GCA_022842825.1 Rubrivivax sp. | reverse complement strand
GGGCGCGGCGCGCCCGCTAGAACCAAAGGTCCTTGATGCAGCGGCCGTCGCGCGGCAGGTCTTCCCACTTCTCCAAGCCGTCGAAGTGGTCGATTGGCAGGTGCGCGATCGCCCCCGGCTCGGTCATGCGCAGGTTGACGGCGATGCGGCGGCGGCCCTGGTCGTCGGTCTTCAGCCCGCGCCAGTGCGTGACGCCACCGCAGGTCGGGCAGGCGTTGAAGCTCAGATGGCCACCGTTGGCGTCGCCGCGCACGTAGGCCGTCGTGGCGCCACTCACGGTGATGTTCTCGCCCTCGAAGCCATAGGCCCACAGCGCGCCGTAGCGGCGGCAGGCGGTGCAGTTGCAGGCAGTGGCCGACTCGGGGAACTCGGCAAGCTGCCAGCGCGCAGCGCCGCAGTGGCATGAACCTTCGATCATCGGCGCCTCGCGTGCAGTGGTCAGGCTGCGCACTTTACGGCCCGCAGGCTTCAGTACTCGACGCTCTGCACGGCCGGGTGCACGACGATCTCGTCGATGCGCATGTGCGGCGGCGCGGCCAGGGCATGCAGCACCGCGCGCGCCACGTCCTGCGGTTGCAGGTGCTGTGCCCGCTCGGGGCTGCCGGGCGTCCGGTCGTTGAAGTGCGTGTCCGTCATGCCCGGGCGGACTTCGGTGACGCGCAGGCCGTAGCGCTCGCCTTCCCGCGCCGCGGTCTGCGTCAGTGCGCGCTGCGCGTGCTTGCTGGCAGCGTAGATCGCACCGCCGGGGAACGTGCGCGCGCTCACGTCGCTGGTGACGTTGACGAGGTGGCTGGGCAGCCCACGCTCGTGCCGGCGCTGGAACGCGGGAATGAACCACTTCGTCGCCAGCAGCGTGCCCAGCACGTTGGTGTCGAAGATGCGGCGATAGTCCTCGACCGTGGCCTGCTCCAACGGGCCGAAGACGCCGATGCCCGCGTTGTTGACCAGCGTGTCGACGCCAGCGGCGACAGCCTGCTCGGCGAACGCCTGCACGCTTGACTCGCCGGCCACGTCGAGGACGATGGCGGTGATGGTGGTGCCCGGAAACTCGGGGCGCCGACGGGCGCCGGCCAGCACCTGGGCGCCCGATTCGTGGAGCAGCTCGGCGATGGCCCGGCCGATGCCGCGGCTGGCGCCGGTGATGGCGATGACGCGGCCGGCCAGCGGGAGTGGATCGGCACCGGACATGGGTTCGCTCGCTCAGGCAGCAGGTGGCATGCTACCCGGCCAGGTCGCGTGAAGGGCGCCACGCATGACGGCGGCCCCAGGGTCGGGCACCGCGGCGGCGCGGGTCAAGACCCCCCTGCGGCGGCCGATACTGTGCCGGATGCTCGCCGAAGCCGCCCCGCAGACCGAAGCGCCTCACCTCGCGGAACTTGCGGGCGCCACCAACCGACGCGAGCTTCTGGCGCCTTCCACGCCTGCCCAGCCTGCGCAGGCGCTGGTCCTGCGGGCGTTCGAGCTGCTGCACGTCGAACCGGCCGCCGCCAAGCGCCTGGCCGACGCGGCCCTGGCCGCACCCGACACCTCGCCCGGCGTGGCGGGGCAGGCCCGGCATCTGCTCGGCATGGTCGACTGCATCGAGGGCCGCGTCGAGCAAGGCTGCGAGATGCTGCGCGAAGCGGCCGAGCAGCTGCAGCGCCACGGGCCCCAGCAGGCGGCCTGCCGCGCCCTGTGCGACCTGGGCGGCGTGTGCATCAACCTCACCGGCGACCTCGAGGGTGGCCTGGGTGCATTGGAACGCGCCCGCGAGCTGGCCGAACTGCTGCGCGACGCGCACGAGCAGGGCGTGGTGCTGGCGCGCCTGGGGCCGCTGTTCGGCCGCCTGGGGCGGCTGGACGAGGCCGAGAGCACGCTGCGCGCCGCCGTCGCGAGCCTCGGGTCTGCCGCGCAGGGCAACGTGGCGGCCAACGCCCGCAACAATCTCGGCTACCTGCTGATCGAACGCCGCGAGTACGCCGACGCCGTCCCGCTTCTGGAGCAGGCGCGGCAGATGCTGGATGCCGCCCAGGATCGGCTCTCGTGCCTGAACTGCGACGCCAACCTGTCGATCGCGCTGGCCGGCCTGGGGCGCGGCGCCGAAGCGCTGGCGCTGCTGGAGGCGACGCGCCGGCAGCTCGACCCCGACCACGACGGCTACCAGTGGGCCGACTACCTGCTCACGGCCGGCCGCGTGCACCTGTTGTGCAACGACGCCCACGCGGCGCGCGAGCGCCTGCTTCAGGGGCTCGAGTTCAGCCGCGCCCACGGGCTGCACGCGGCCGAGATCGACTGTCTGGACCGCCTGTCCGAAGCGCATGAGCGTTGCGGCGACTTCGCCGCAGCGTTGGCCGTCGAGCGCAGCGTGCGCAGCGCCGAGCGCCGGCTTCTCGACGAGCGCAGCGCCGCGCGCGTGCGCGCCCTCGAAGCCAACGCGGCATTGGCCGAGAAGCGTGCCGAGAACGCCGCCCTCGAGCGCCACCGCGCCGAGCTCGAGCAGCGCGTGTTGCAACGCACCGAGGCGCTCACGGCGCAGATCGAAGAGCGCCGTGCCGCCGAGGAAATGGCGCGCTTCTGGGCCGAGCACGACTGGCTGACCCGTCTGCCCAACCGGCACCGCATGCAGAAGGAGCTGGCCGGTGCGCTGGCGCACGCGGTCCGCGACGGAACGCTGCTGGGGCTGCTGTTCATCGACCTGGACGGCTTCAAGGCCATCAACGACTCCTACGGCCACCTTGCCGGCGACCACGTGCTGCGCGTGGTGGCGCGCCGGCTGCTGCGCGCGCTGCGCCACGACGCGGTGATCACGCGCTTCGGCGGCGACGAATTCGTGGTGCTGCTGCCCGACCTGGACGACGAGGCGGCGATGGCGGTGGCGCAACGGCTGCGCGGCATCGTGCATACGCCCGTGCGCCTGGGCGGACGGCGCGTCAGCCTGTCGTGCAGCATCGGCGTGGCCATGGGCCCGCGCGACGCAAGCACGCCCGACGAGCTCGTGCGCGTGGCCGACCGCGCGATGCTGGTGGCCAAGAGTGGCGGGCGCAACCAGGTGCGGGCCCTCGATGCCAGCGTCCAGCAGCAGCTCGACCGGCGCGGACGCCTGCGGCGCGAGCTGGGCGAGGCGATCGCCGCGGGCCGCCTCCACTGCGTCTTCCAGCCCCTGCTCGACGCGCGCAGCGGTCGCATGGCCGGCGCCGAACTGCTGGCGCGCTGGCACCACCCGGAGCTCGGTGCCGTGTCACCCGGCGAATTCATCCCGATGGCCGAGGAGTCCGGGCTGATCCGCGCCCTCGGCACTTGGACGCTGCGCGAGGCCACCAAGGCGGCGGCGGCGCTGCGCCGGCGCGCCGGCGCGGCCGAGGCCACGCTCGCCGAAGGCGCGCCGCGCGTGTCGATCAACCTGTCCACCGCGCAGCTCACCGACCCGGACCTGGTGGACAAGCTGCTGGAGGCGGTGCGCGCCGAGCATGGCGAGCCGCAGTGGATCGAGATCGAGCTCACCGAGTCGGTGCAGCTCGCCGAGGAACCTGCCTGCCTGGAGCGGCTGAGGCGGCTGCACGAAGTGGGCTTCCAGCTCGCGCTGGATGACTTCGGGGCCGGCTACTCGAGCTTCAGCTACCTCAGCCGCCTGTACTTCGACCGGCTGAAGATCGACCGCGCGCTTGTGCACGCCGCGCTCCGCACACCGGAGCGATCGGCTGTCACGGGCTCGATCATCGCGATGGCCCATCGCCTGGGCATGCGCGTGGTGGCCGAAGGCATCGAAACGGCCGAGCAGCAGGCGCTGCTGGCCGGGCAGGGCTGCGACCTGCTGCAGGGCTTCCACATCGCCCGCCCCATGGTGCTGGCCGACCTGCTGCGCTGGACGCATTCGCGCTGAGGGTCCGCGCCGCCGCCGCACCGCCGCGGCGACCCGCCGCCCGCTCCATGCGCGGGCATGCCCGGGCCGATCAGGCCGCCTGCGAACCCCGGTGCGCCCAGCCCGTGGTGCGCATCTCCACCCAGCTGAAGAGCTCGTACATCGCCATCGCCATGGCGCCGATGGTCACGAGCCCGGCAAACGCCAGCGGCATGCGCTGCTGGCTGCCCGCGCTCTGCATCAGGTAGCCGATGCCCGAGTCGCCGGCCGTCATCTCGGCCAGCACGGTGCCGACAAACGCCAGCGTGATCGCCACCTTCAGCGAGCCGTAGAAATACGGCATCGAGCGCGGCAGGCCAACCTTGGTGAGCACGTCCCAGCGCTTGGCGCCGAGCACGCGCAGCACGTCCTCGAGCTCGGGCTCCAGCGTCGCCAGGCCGGTGGCGATGTTCACCGTGATCGGGAAAAACGAGATCAGGAAGGCAGTGAGGATGCCGGGCCCCAGGCCGATGCCGAACCAGACCACGAGGATCGGCACCACCGCGGCCTTGGGCACGGCGTTGAAGGCCACCATCAGCGGATAGATCGCCGTGTAGGCCATGCGCGAGCTGCCGATGAGGAAGCCGAGCAGCACGCCGACGACGATGCTGATGGCAAAGCCGACCATCGTCACCCAGAAGGTCTTCCACGCCGCCTCCAGCAGCGCGCCGCGGAACTCACCGAACTGCTGCGCGATCTGGCTGGGTGCCGGGAAGATGAAGTCCGGAACGTTGAACAGGCGAACGACCAGTTCCCAAAGCAGCAGCACGGCGGCCAGCAGGATGAGCGGCGAGAAGCGCTGCAGCGTCTTGTTGTTCATCGCGTCCGCCCCGGTCATTGCGAAAGCGCCACGCCGCTGTGGCCCGCGGGCTGGCGGTGGGCACCGATGTGGCCGCGCAGCTCGTGCACGATGTCGGTGAACTTCGGCGTGTAGGTCACTTCCAGGTCGCGTGGCCGCGGCAGGTCGATGTGCCGCTGCACGACGAACCGGCCGGGGCTGCGGCTCATGCAGTAGACGGTGTCGGCCAGGAAGACGCTCTCGCGCAGGTCGTGCGTGACGAGGATGACGTTGAACTTCTTGGCCGCGTGCAGGTCGCGCAGCGCGCACCACAGCTCCTCGCGCGTGAAGGCGTCGAGCGCGCCGAAGGGCTCGTCGAGCAGCAGCATCTTCGGCTCGTGCACGAGCGCGCGGCAGATGCTGGCGCGCTGCTGCATGCCGCCCGAGAGCTGCCAGGGGAACTTGTCCTCGTAGCCACCGAGGCCCACGCTCTTGAGCAGCTCGCGCGCGCGCTCCGCGTACTCCTTGCGCTTGGCCTTGAAGTTCGAGCGGTAGGGCTCGACGATCTCCAGCGGCAGCAGCACGTTGTCCACCGTCGTGCGCCAGGGCAGCAGGCTCGGCGCCTGGAAGGCCATGCCGCTGATCTTGAGCGGCCCCGTCACCGGCGCGCCGCCGATGGTGATGCTGCCGCGGCTCGGCATCTTCAGGCCGGTGGTCAGCTTCATGAACGTGCTCTTGCCGCAGCCGCTGGGGCCGACGATGGCGATGAACTCGCCCTCCTCCACCTGCAGGCTGATGTCCTCGACCGCGAAGTGGCCCTTCGCGAGCAGCTCTTCGTTGTAGGCGAGCCAGACGTTCCTGAAGTCGACGAAGGCCATGCTGTCCTACTTCCTCGCCGGCGGCAGGATATTCAGCTCCGCTTTGCCCGGGATGAAGGCGTCCGTCCACACCGCGGTCGGGTCGATGCGCGTCTTGGTGGCGAACGCATCGCTCACCTGAGAGGCCATGAGCGCCAGGCGGCCGCCATTGACGACGCCGAAGCCCTCTGCGCGCGCGTCGGGGCTGGCGACCACGGCGTCGATGGCCATGCGCAGGCGGCGCTTCTCGAGCTCGACGTTGATGATGCCGTCGCGCGCCTTCACGTACTCGATGGTCGGGTCGGGGTTGGCCATCACCTCCTTGGCGCCCTTGAGGAAGGCGCTGATGAAGGCCTTGATCGCCGCCGGGTTCTCCTTGATGAGCTTGGGCGTGGCGATGATGACGTTGCCATACAGCTTCACGCCGTGCGCCGGGTAGGGCAGCACGACGATGTCCTCGGCCTTCACGCCGCGTGCCTCGAGGTTGAGGATGCTCGTGAAGCCGAAGCCGGTGATGGCCTCGATATCGCCGCGCACCAGCATCGTCTCGCGCAGCGGCGGGTCCATGCTCGTCCACTGCACGCCGCTGATGTTGTTGGCCCTGGCGAAGATCGGGAAGGCCTTGCGCCCGGCGTCGAAGCCCGGGGCGCCGAGCTTCTTGCCGTTGAGGTCGGCCGGGGTCTTGATGCCGCTCTTCTTGAGCGCCACCACGGCGGCCGGCGTGTTGTTGTAGACCATCAGCACGGCCACCGGCTTGTTCGGTGCGTCCGGGTTGTTGGCGTGGAACTCCATCAGCGCCGCCAGGTCGGCGAAGCCCATGTCGTAGGTGCCGCTGGCCACGCGCGTGACGGTGCCGCCGCTGCCGTTGCCGGCGTCGATGGTCACGTCCAGGCCGGCGGCCTTGTAGTAGCCCTTGGCCTGCGAGGCCAGGAAGAGCGCTGCCGGGCCCTCGAAGCGCCAGTCGAGCTGGAACTTGATCGGCGTCTGGGCCAGCACAGGGCCGGCGGCGAGGGCGGCGCCAGCGACGAGCAGCGCTCGGCGGACAAGGGAACGCAAGGACATGATGGGGTCTCCGGAGGGCGCGAATGAAGCAACCGGGGGATTCTGCAAGTTGCGTGCGCGGCCGACCCTTCGGACTTGCACCAGCCGGGAGCGGCCGGATGTGCAACAGCGCCAGATTGCGGTGCACCCGGCCCAGCCCGGGGCGGGCCGGTGCGGCGCCAGCCGCCCGGCCGGAGGTAGGGCCTTTCGGCCGGCCGGCGATGGTGGCCCATGACCATGAGCGATCGCCTGCTGACCGGGGCGGCCGAGGGGGGATCGGGCCGCCGGGGTGCCCTGCTCCGCGAATGTCCTCTTCGGGCGGCCCTGCTCGCAAGCTCGCAGGTCCCCCCGATGCCCCCTTGATTTCGCTGCGCAGGGCACCCCATCGGCCCGATCCTGAACCGATGGTGGACGTCCTCCAGGAGGAGCACCACCGCCGTGCCACGCCGAGGACGCCGGGTGGTCGGCGCAGCGAAATCAAGGGGGCATTGGGGGGACCAGCGAAGCTGGGCCGCCCAAAGAGGACATTCGCGTAGCCGACCACCCGGCGGCCTCGGCGCGCAGCGGCCTTGGCCAGCGGCGGCCCCGGCGCACGCAAGCGGCCGCACCGAAGCGCAACCGAAGCGCAACCGGCATCCGCGCTGTTGCCGTCGCGCCGCCCTCAGGCTGACAGCACGTCGAACAACGTGCGCGCCACCACCTTGGTGGCGCGGCGCAGATCCTCGAGCACGAGATGCTCGTCGGCCCGCTTGGCGTTGCTCTCCAGCACCGTGCGCGGCCCGGCGCCGTAGATGACCGCCGGCACGCCCGCGGCGCCGTACAGCCGCACGTCGGTGTACAGCGGCGTGCCGCTCACCGGAATGGGCTCGCCGAAGACCGCCTCGCCGTGCTTGCGGATCGCCGCCACCAGCGGCGCGTTGCCCTGCTGCGGCTGCAGCGAGTGCGCCAGCAGCAGCCGCCGGATCTCCAGCCGGATGCCCGGGCACGCGGCCACGGTCGACTCGATGAGCGCGCGCACCTCGGCCTCGACGGCGACCACGTCCTCCTCGGGGATCATGCGGCGGTCCAGGCGCAGCACCACCTTGCCCGGCACGACGTTCGTGTTGCTGCCGCCGGCGATGGTGCCGACGTTCAGGTAGGGATGGGTGATGCCGGTCACCGACGAGCGCCGCGTGCGCAGCACCTCGTTGTGTGCGTAGAGGGCAGTGAGGAGCTTGTTGGCCGCCTGCAGGGCATCCACGCCCGTCTGCGGGTAGGCCGCGTGCGACGCCAGGCCGTGCAGCGTCACCTCCATCTGCAGGCAGCCGTTGTGCGCCGTCACCACCTGGTAGCTGAAGCCGGCGGCGATCAGCAGGTCGGGCTTCGTCAGCTTGTTCGCCAGCAGCCAGCCGGGGCCGAGCTCGCCGCCGAACTCCTCGTCGTAGGTGAAGTGCAGCTCGACCGTGCCGCGCAGCGGCACGACTTGGCCACCCTCGCCGCGCAGCGGCGCACCGAGCGCCTCGAGCGCGCGCAGCGCAAACGTGTAGGTGGCGAAGTCGCCCTTGCTCACCGCCGCGGCACGGCCGTAGAGCTTGCCGCCGTCGATCTCGGCGCCGTAGGGGTCGTGTGTCCAGCCCTCGCCGGGCGGCACGACGTCGCCGTGCGCATTGAGGGCGACGGTCGGCCCGCCTTCGCCAAAGCGGCGGCGCACGACGAGGTTGGTGATCGACTGCAGGCCGTACGCCTGCACCTCGGTGGCGGGCACGGGATGCTTTTCGGGGGCCAGGCCCATCGCCGCGAGCAGCTCGGCTGTCTTCTCGGCGTGCGGTGCGTTGTTGCCTGGCGGCGTGTCGGTGGGCACGCGCACCAGCGCCTGGAGGAAACGCACTTCCTCGTCGAAGCGGCGGTCCACCGCCTCGTCGAGGCGTGCATACAAGTCCGTCATGTCGGGTTCCCGGAGATCAGAGGTTTTCGTAGAGGTGGCAGAAGGCTCGCACGGCAAGCTCGATGTCGTCGGTGGCGGTGCTCTCCAGCGGGTTGTGGCTGATGCCCGAGTTCTGCCCACGCACAAAGAGCATGGCCTGCGGCATCACCTCGTGCAGCTTCATCGCGTCGTGGCCAGCGCCGCTGGGCATGCGGAAGACCGGCAGGCCGAGTTGCTGCACGGCGGCTTCCCAGCGCTGCTGCCAGGCGGTGGCGCTGGGCGCGGCCGGCGCGCGCAGCGTGAGCTCGGCCTTGTACTGCAGACCGCGCCGCCTGCACACGCGCGCCAGCTCGGCCAGCACGTCGCGCTCGCAGGAGTCGCGCACGGCGTCGGTGGTTGCGCGGATGTCCAGGCTGAAACGGCAGCTGCCCGGCACGACGTTGATCGAGCCCGAGGGCACCTGCAGCATGCCCACCGTGCCCACGAGGTCGGGCACGGCGCCGGCACGCTGCTCCACATAGAGCAGCAGCTGCGCGGCGGCGGCGGCGGCGTCGCGGCGGCGACCCATTGGCGTGGTGCCGGCGTGGCTCGCCTGGCCGGTGATCTCGACCAGGTAGCGCACGCTGCCGTTGATGGAGGTGACCACGCCGAGCGGCAGGTCCATCTCGTTGAGCACCGGGCCCTGCTCGATGTGCACCTCGACGAAGCCGAGGTAACGCACCGGGTCGCGCTTGAGCGATGGGATGGCCGCGATGTCGAGCCCGGCGGCCGCCATGGCCTGGCGCATCGTCACGCCGTCGGCGTCGGCCTGCTCGAGCCAGGCCGGGTCGAAGTGCCCGGTGAGCGCGCCCGAGCCGAGGAAGGTGGCCTTGTAGCGCTGGCCCTCCTCCTCGGCGAAGCCGACAACCTCGATGCCATGCTTCAGGCGCCGGCCCGCACGCTGGAGCTCGCGCACCACGGCCATCGGCACGAAGATGCCCAGGCGCCCGTCGTACTTGCCGCCGTTGCGCACGGTGTCGTAGTGGCTGCCGGTGAGCAGGCGTGGTGCGGCGGGGTCGCTGCCCTCGTACACGCCGACGACGTTGCCCACAGCGTCGATTTGCACATGGTCGAAGCCGCAGTCCTCGCGCATCCACTGCACGAGGTCAGTGGCGCAGGCGCGGTGCGCCTCGGTGAGGTAGGTCACCGTCAGCTGCCCGGCCTCGGCGAAACCGGGGTCGCTGTGGCGGGCCAGCTGCTCGGCCCAGTCCCACACGAGGTTGCCCCGCTCGGGCAACTGGCCGAGCTTGTCGTTCAGGCGCATCTGCGCGATACGGTGGATGTTGCGCAGGCACTCGCCGAACTCGAGGTCGGGGTGGCCAGCGAGGCGCCGCTCGAAGGTGGCGATGATCTCGTGGCGGTTCAAGCCCGTGCCGCGCGCGCCGCGCACGGCAAGGATGAAGGGCCAGCCGAAGCGCGTGTTGTAGTCGGCATTGAGCTTGTGGATGCGCGCGAACTCCTCGGGCGTGCAGTCGGTGAGGCCGGCCCTGCCCTGCTCGTTGGTGCTCTCGGCGGTGAGGGTCTGGCTGACCATGGCCTTGCCGGCGAGCTCGGGGTGGACGCGGATGAGGGCGAGCTGCTTGTCGCGGCCGGCCTCGGCGAGCACCTGCACCATCGCCCATTCGAGCGCGGCGAGCGTGGCAAAGGGGCGGCGCGCCCACGCCGCCTCGGCGATCCAGGGGGAGTGTTCGTAGATGCCGTCGAGCAGGGCCGTGAACTGCGCCTGCGAGGCGGCGTTCAGCTGCTGCAGCGTCAGCTTGGCTGGGGTTGCGGCGGTGGTGGCGGACATGGATCGGGCCTCACTCCCAGACAAAGGCGGTGGCGGCATCGAACGGGTGCGTGGCCCGCCAGTGCCGTGCGATGTCGATGCGGCGCGTGATCCAGACGCGGTCGTGCCGCTGCACGTGGTCGAGGAACTGCTGCAGCGCCTTCATGCGCCCGGGGCGGCCGAGCAGCCGGCAGTGCATGCCGATGCTCATCATCGCCGGGCCGCCGCGGCCCGCGACCGCTCCTTGGCTGCCCTCGGCCGGGTCGCGCTCGCCCTCGGCGTACATGACGTCGAATGCGTCGCGCAGGTACTGGAAGAACGGGTCGCCGTGGCTGAATCCCTGCGGCAGCGCGAAGCGCATGTCGTTGCAGTCGAGCGTGTAGGGCACGACGAGGTGCGGCGCCAGGCTGCCGTCGCTCTTCCTCACCTGCAGCCAGAAGGGCAGGTCGTCGCCGTAGTAGTCGCTGTCGTACTCGAAGCCGCCGTGGTCGGCCACCAGGCGGCGCGTGTTGGGGCTGTCGCGGCCGGTGTACCAGCCGAGGCAACGCTTCCCCGTCATCTTCTCGATGACCTGCATCCCCCGCAGCATGTGCTCGCGCTCGGTCGCCTCGTCCACGTTCTGGTAGTGGATCCAGCGCCAGCCGTGGCAGGCGATCTCGTGCCCGAGTTCGACGAAGGCGGCCGTCACCTCGGGGCAGCGCTGCAGCGCCATGCCGATGCCGAACACCGTCAGCGGCAGGCCGCGCCGCTCGAACTCGCGCAGCAGGCGCCACACGCCGACGCGGCTGCCGTACTCGTAGATGCCCTCCATGCTCAGGTGCCGCGCCGGGTAGGCCGCGGGGCTGAACAGCTCGGACAGGAACTGCTCGCTGCCGGCGTCGCCGTGCAGCACGCTGTTCTCGCCGCCCTCCTCGTAGTTGAGCACGAACTGCACGGCGACGCGCGCGTTTGTGGGCCAGCGCGGGTGCGGCGGCTGGCGGCCATGGCCGCGCAGGTCGCGGGGGTAGAGGTCGTTGGCCGAGGGCATGTTCTTCGGGAGTGGGCGGGCGCCTTCAGAGGTCGTCAGGCGTTCAGGGTTTGGGCCGCAGCACGGCAGCCAGGTCGGGTGTGCGCGGGTCCAGCCGCAGGTTGCGCTCGACACTGGCCAGGTGCTGTTCCATGAGGCGTACGGCGGCGCGCCCGTCGCGCTTCTCGAGCGCCTCGACGATGTGCACGTGTTCGCTCTGCGAGTGCTCGGCCGAGTGCGCTGACTGGTACATCAGCGCGATCAGCTGCGAGCGGCTGAGCAGGTCGGCCACCAGCTCGGCGAGCACCTCGTTGCCGAGCAGGCGCGCGAGGATGACGTGGAAGTCGGCCAGCAACCGGGTGCGGCCGGAGACGTCGACGCGCGCCACGGCACCGCGCTCCTCGCGCAGGTGAGCACGCAACTCGGCCACCTGCGCATCGGTGATGACGGCAGCGAGCTGGCGCGCCATGCCGCCCTCGACCATGCGGCGCACCTCGAAGACCTGGCGCGCCTCCTCGACGCTCGGCATGGCCACCATGGCGCCGCGCGCGGGCTCGAGCGTGACGAGGCGATCGCGGCTGAGCTGGTTGAGGGCCTGCCGCACCACGGTGCGCGAGACGGCGAAGACATCGGCGATCTGCTGCTCCACCAGGCGCGTGCCCGGCATCAGACGCCGTTCGATGATGGCGTTGGTGATGCTGTCGACGATCTGGTCGGTCGAGCTGGTCCCGTGGCCGGCGCCGCCGCTGGCCCCGGCACGCGGCGGGTCGACCAGGCGCAGAGGGGTGGAAACGGGTTTGCGCGGCATGAGAGGGTTCGATCGGCGAGGCCGACTGTATACAATCAGCGCGGCGCCGACAAGCCGGGTCCTGCCTGGGAGGGGTCGCCCGGTTTCGCTTGGCGCCGCACGCTTGTTGCGCCGTTTCCAAGGCGCCGGGCTTGTACGTTGCGGGAAAACCCGATCTTCGGTGCGCACATCGGTGTATACAGTTACCGCCGGCGCTTTGCCCATACGGCCACCCTGGCCAGGAGGTTCCCGATGACACGTCGCCCCGCCACCCGCCCTGGCCTGGCCCTGGCTGCCCTGTCGCTCGCGTTCTCCTTTTTCGCCTCTGCGGCCCAGGCCGCGTGGCCGGAGAAGCCGGTGCGCATCATCGTCACGTTCGCCGCCGGCGGCGCCAGCGACATCGTGGCCCGCGCCATCTCCGAGCCGCTGGCCAAGGCGCTCGGTCAGCCCGTCATCGTCGACAACAAGCCGGGCGCCGGCGGCACGATCGGCGGCGCCGAGGTCGCCCGCGCCGCGCCGGACGGCTACACGCTGATGCTGTCGAACAGCACGCCCACCTCCATCGGGCCGTACACCGTGCCCAAGCTGCCCTACGACCCGGTGAAGCAGTTCACCCACGTGGCGATGCTCGGCGTGGCGCCGGTGCTGCTGATGGCCAACCCGAAGACCGGGCCGGCCACGCTGAAGGACCTGCCCGCCGCCGCCGCAGCGCCGGGCTACACCTTCGGCAGCGGCGGCCCCGGCTCCATCGGCCACATCGTCGGCGAGATGGCCAAGGCGGCCATGAAGGTGCAGATGACGCACGTGCCCTACCGCGGCGGCGCGCCGATGACCACCGACCTCATCTCCGGCCAGATCCCGGTGGGCATCGACGTCATCACGGCCTTCGTGCCCATGGTCAAGGCCGGCCAGATCCGCGCGCTCGCGGTAACCACGCGCGTGCGGTCGCCGCTCCTGCCCGAGGTGCCGACGGTGGTGGAGTCGGGCTACCCGCAGCTGGTGGCCGAGAACTACTTCGGCGTCTCCGGCCCGGCCGGCCTGCCGGCCGAGGTGACCGACAGGCTCGGCAAGGCGCTTGCCGCCATCACCGCCGACCCGGCCATCGTCAAGCGCTTCGAGGAGCTGGGCATCACCACCGTGCGCTCGAGCTCGGTGGAGTTCACGGCGTTCGTCGCCAAGCAGGTGGCCGACTGGGCGCCCGCGATCAAGGCCGCGGACATCAAGCCCTGAGCCGGGCGCCGCTCTTCGCCCCGAACCGATACTGACCACCCCCAAGAGGGCGCGCGGCGCAGGCCTCGCGGCAAGAACTGCGGAGACACCTCGATGGAAGCGTACCTGCTCGACTGGGCCAACCTGCTGCTGCGCTGGGTGCATGTCATCACCGCTGTGGCCTGGATTGGCTCGTCGTTCTACTTCGTGCTGCTCGACAACAGCCTCAGCAGGCCCGAGAGCGACGAGCTGAAGAACAAGGGCGTCGACGGCGAAATGTGGGCCGTGCACGGCGGCGGCTTCTACCACTCCAACAAGTACATGGTGGCGCCGCGCTGGCGGCCGCTGCCCGAGAACCTGCACTGGAGCTACTGGGAGAGCTACTCCACGTGGCTGACGGGCTTCGCGCTCTTCACGGTGATGTACCTGTTCAACGCCGGCAGCTTCCTCGTCGACAAAAGCGTGCACGACTGGTCGGCCGGCGCGGCCATCGGCGCGGCGCTCGGCTTCCTCGTCGCCTTCTGGGTCGTCTACGACCTCATCTGCCGCGTTTTCGGGCAGAAGAAGAACGGCGACCTGATCGTCGGCGCCGGCGTCTTTGCCTTCATCGTCCTTGCCTCGTGGCTGGCCTGCCAGCTCTTCGCCGGGCGCGCTGCCTTCCTGCTCGTGGGCGCGATGATCGCCACGGCCATGAGCGCCAACGTCTTCTTCTGGATCATCCCCGGGCAGAAGACCGTGATCGCGCAGCTGCGCGCCGGCCAGACCCCCGACCCCATCCACGGCCAGCGCGGCAAGCAGCGCAGCGTGCACAACACATACTTCACGCTGCCGGTGATCATCGCCATGCTGTCCAACCACTACGGTTGGCTCTACCAGGGCGCGAACAACTGGCTCGTGCTGGTGCTGCTGATGCTGGCCGGCGCGCTCATCCGCCACAGCTTCGTGGCTCGGCACAAGGCGCATGTGCTGGGCAAGCGGGCGCCTTGGGAGCACGCCGTCGTCGGCACGGTGGTGCTGGTGGGGCTGGCCGTGTGGATGGCGCCCAGGCCGCCGAGCGCGGCGCAGGTGGCCGCCGCGCAGGCGTTGGCCGCCAGGCCGGCCGGCTACGCCGAGGTGCGCGCTGTGCTCGACCAGCGCTGCGCGCTGTGCCACAACGCCGCTGTGCAGCAGAAGAACGTGGCGCTGCACACGCCCGAGCTCGTCAAGCAACACGCGCAGGCCGTCTTCCAACAGGTGTCGGTGCTCAAGCTGATGCCGCTGAACAACGCCACGCAGATGACCGACGCGGAGCGCGATCTCGTCAAGCGCTGGTTCGACGCCGGGGCGCCGGTGAACTGACGGCGAAGCCGCGGCATGGCCACGCTGCTCGTCCGCCACGCGCGGCTGCTCGTCACGATGGATGCCGCGCGGCGCGAGATCGCCGACGGCGCGGTGTTCGCACGCGATGGCGTCATCGAGATGGTGGGCACCACGACAGATCTGGCCTCGGGCGGCCTGCAGCCCGACGAGGTGATCGACGCCCGCGACCAGGTCGTGATCCCGGGCCTCGTCAACACGCACCACCACTTCTATCAGACGCTCACGCGCGTGCTGCCGGCGGCGCAGGACGCCGAGCTCTTCAGTTGGCTCACGGCGCTGTACCCGGTGTGGGCGCGCCTGACACCGGAGATGGTGCGCGCCTCCACGCTCACGGCGATGGCCGAGCTGCTGCTGTCGGGCTGCACGACGACGAGCGACCACCTCTACCTCTACCCCAACGGCGCGCGCCTGGACGACTGCTTCGAGGCGGCGGAGGTACTCGGCATGCGCTTCCACGGCGCGCGCGGCGCGATGAGCGTGGGCCGCTCGGCCGGTGGGCTGCCGCCGGACAGCGTGGTCGAGAGCGAGCCGGCCATCCTCGCCGACGCCCAGCGCCTCGTGGAGCGCTGGCACGACCCGGCGCGGCACGCGATGCGCCGCGTGGTGGTGGCGCCATGCAGCCCGTTCTCGGTGAGCACGGGGCTGATGAAGGACGCCGCGGCACTGGCGCGCGCGTTCAGCGGCTCGGGCCGGCCGGGCGTCTCGCTGCACACGCACCTGGCCGAGAACGAGAACGACATCGCCTACACACGCGAGAAGTTCAACTGCACCCCGGCCGAATATGCCGAGCAGCTCGGTTGGCTGGGCCCCGACGTCTGGCACGCGCACTGCGTGAAGCTCGACGCCGCCGGCATCGCGCTCTTCGCGCGCACCGGCACCGGCGTCGCGCATTGCCCGGGCTCCAACATGCGGCTGGCCTCGGGCATCGCGCCCGTCCGCGCCATGCGCGACGCCGGCGTGCCGGTGTCCTTCGCCGTGGACGGCTCGGCCAGCAACGACAGCGGCCACCTGCTCGGCGAGGCCCGGCTGGCGCTGCTGCTGCAGCGCGTGGCTCATGCCTCGATGGACGGGCCCGTGAAGGGGCCGGCGGCGCTCACCGCACGCGAGGTGCTCGAGATCGCCACGCTCGGTGGCGCACGCGTGCTCGGCCGCGACGACATCGGCGCGCTGGCCCCAGGCATGTCGGCCGACCTCGTGGGTGTGCCGCTCGGGGAGATCGGCATGGCGGGCGCCGGGCACGACCCGCTCGCCGCCCTCTTCTTCTGCCACGTGCCGCGCGTGGCCTTCAACGTGGTGAACGGCCGCGTGCTCGTGCGCGACGGAGGGCTCACGACGCTGGACCTGCCGCGCCACGTGGCACAACACAACCGGTTGGCGCGACAGCTGGTCGATGGTGCCTGACGCGGTGGATCCCGCGCGCGCGCCGCCCGCGCACCGAAGCCGAGCTGCGCCGCGACCTTGCCGCGGGCTGCCGACTGGTGGCATTGAACGGCTGGGACGACCACGTTGCCGTGCACGCCGCGCGGCCCGACCGGCTCTGTCCCGGCTATCGTGACTGACCCGACCCCACCCGCCCAGGAGACCACCCCATGCCCACCCTCCGTGTCGAACTCTTCGAAGGCCGCACAGCCGAGCAGAAGGCCGCCCTGGCGCGCGAGCTGACCGCCGCCTGCGTGAAGGTGCTCGGCGGCTCGGCCGACGGCGTCGACGTGCTCTTCTACGACGTGGCGCGCTCGAACTGGGCCACCGGCGGCACGCTTTGGAGCGAGAAGGCACCGGCCAAGCCGGCGCCCGCCGGCAGCTGACGCTGGCCGTGTCCGACCGGGCCCGCCGCGACCACCTCATCGCGTCAGCAGATCAGCGCGCCGTTGCGCCAAGCCCCGCGCACCGGGGATCAGGGGGCCCGGTCCCACCAATCCCCGGTCAGCTGCTGCTTCGCCCACTCGATGAAGTGGCTCACTTTGTGCGGCACGAGCTTGGGCGACGGGAACACCGCGTGCAGGTCCTGCGTCGGCAGGCGGTGGTCGGCCATCACCTCCAGCACGACGCCGTCGGCGAGCGACTCGCGCGCCACGTAGCGCGGCAGGATCGCCAGCCCCATGCCGGCGCGCGCCGCGGCGAGGATGGCGCTCAGGTTGTTGCTGCGCAGCGGCCCGCGCACCGGCACGGCCTGCTCGGCGCCGTCGGGGCCGGTGAGCATCCAGCGGTCGTCGCCCTGCACGCTGCTGTAGATGAGGCAGGTGTGGCGCGCGAGGTCGCGTGATCGCCTGGGCCGCCCCATCCCGGCCAGGTACGACTCCGCCGCCACCATCACCCACGGGTTGGTGCCGAGGTAACGCGCCCCGAGCGAAGAGTCGGCCAGCCGGCCCATGCGCATCGCCACGTCGACGCCCTGCTCCACCAGGTTGACGTAGCGGTCGTCGAAGCTCAGGTCCACCGCCAGGTGCGGGTGCTCGCGCATGTAGCGCAGCACGAGGGGCACCATGACGCGGCGGCCGAAGGCGACGCTGGTGCTGATGCGCAGCGTGCCGCCGACGGCGCTTTGCTGCAGCGTGGCCAGGTTCTCGGCCGCCTCGACGTCCCGCACGATGACCTTGCAGCGCTCGTAGTACAGCGCGCCCACCTCGGTGGGCGTGACGCCGCGCGTCGTGCGGTGCAGCAGGCGAGCGCCCAGCCGCTTCTCGGCCGCCGCCACGGCCTTGGTCGCCGTGGGCTGCGTCGTGCCCAACTCGCCGGCGGCGCGGCTGAAGCTGCCGGTCTCGACGACGCGGATGAAGACCAACATGCCCGCGAGGCTGTCCATGAGGGCACTCTACGCGGGAACGGCTCGCTATTCCAATGCGGAATAACTCATATCCCGGGGCGAGTCTTCCCGGCACGTGACGGGCTGGCGATCATCGGGCCAACCGATCAAGGAGACGAGTCATGGCGCAGATGAAAGCCGCGATGGCGGCGGTGCTGGTGATGGAGAAGGAGGGCGTGACACAGGCCTTCGGCGTGCCCGGCGCGGCCATCAACCCGCTCTATGCGCAGATGCGCGAGCGGCAGACCATTGCGCACGTGCTCGCCCGCCACGTCGAGGGCGCCTCGCACATGGCCGAGGGCTACACGCGCGCGAAGGCCGGCAACATCGGCGTGTGCATCGGCACCAGCGGGCCGGCAGGCACGGACATGATCACGGGCCTGTACTCGGCGCAGGCCGATTCGATCCCCATCCTCTGCATCACCGGCCAGGCGCCTCGCGCGCGGCTGCACAAGGAGGACTTCCAGGCGGTGGACATCGCAAGCATCGCCAAGCCGGTGACGAAGTGGGCGACGACCGTGCTCGAGCCGGCACAGGTGCCGCGCGCCTTCCAGCAGGCCTTCCACCTCATGCGCAGCGGCCGGCCCGGCCCGGTGCTCATCGACCTGCCGTTCGACGTGCAGATGGCAGAGATTGAATTCGACATCGAGACCTATGAGCCGCTGCCCGTGTACAAGCCGGCCGCATCGCGCAAGCAGGTCGAGAAGGCGCTTTCGATGCTGAACGAGGCGGCCAGGCCGCTCATCGTGGCCGGCGGCGGCATCATCAACGCCGACGGCTGCGATCTGCTCGTCGAGTTCGCCGAGCTCACCGGCATCCCCGTCATCCCCACGCTCATGGGCTGGGGCAGCATCCCCGACGACCACCCGCTCATGGCCGGCATGTGCGGCCTGCAGACGAGCCATCGCTACGGCAACGCCAACATGCTGGCGTCGGACTTCGTGCTCGGCATCGGCAACCGCTGGGCCAACCGCCACACCGGCAGCCCCGAGGTCTACTGCAAGGGGCGCAAGTTCATCCACGTCGACATCGAGCCGACGCAGATCGGCCGCGTCTTCGCGCCCGACTACGGCATCGTCTCCGACGCCAAGGCGGCGCTCGCCCTCTTCGTCGAGGTGGCCGCCGAGTGGAAGAAGGCCGGCCGGCTGCGCGATCGCTCGGCCTGGGCCCAGGAGTGCCAGGCGCGCAAGGCCGACCTGCAATACCTGCGCAAGACGAACTACGACAACGTGCCGATGAAGCCGCAGCGCGTCTACCAGTGCATGAACAACGCCTTCGGCAAGGACGTGACCTACGTGTCGACGATCGGCCTCTCCCAGATCGCCGCGGCGCAGTTCCTGCACGTCTACGGGCCGCGGCGCTGGATCAACTGCGGCCAGGCCGGGCCGCTCGGCTGGACGGTGCCGGCCGCGCTCGGCGTGCGCGCCGCCGACCCGAGCCGCAAGCTCGTCGCGCTGTCGGGCGACTACGACTTCCAGTTCATGCTCGAGGAACTGGCGGTGGGCGCGCAGTTCAAGCTGCCCTACATCCACATCGTCGTCAACAACAGCTACCTCGGCCTCATCCGCCAGAGCCAGCGCGGCTTCAGCATGGACTACTGCGTGCAGCTGGCCTTCGACAACATCAACACGCCCGACGGCGAGGCGGCGCGCAGCTATGGCGTGGACCACGTCAAGGTGGTCGAGGGCCTGGGCTGCAAGGCGCTGCGCGTGCACCGGCAGGAGGAGATCGCGCCGGCCATCCGCCAGGCCGAAGCCTGGATGGCGCAGTTCCACGTGCCGGTGGTCATCGAGATCATGCTCGAGCGCGTGACCAACATCGCCATGGGCACCGAGATCGACAATGTCGTCGAGTTCGAGGAGCTCGCGGCCGGCAAGGCCGACGTGCCCACCGCGGTGGCCATGCTCGACTGAGGGCGTGGGCCGACGGCTCGGGCCGACCCCATCACCCACTGCCTCCAGGAGAGAAGACCCATGGGACACCTCAGCACCCACGTGCTGGACACCGCGCACGGCTGCCCCGCCGCCGGCATGCGGGTGACGCTGCAACGCGTGCTGGCCGACGGCCGCACGGAGACCGTCAAGCAGATCAAACTCAACGCCGACGGCCGCAACGACGGCGGCCCGCTGCTCGACGCGCAGGCGATGGCCGTGGGCCGCTGGCGGCTGCTCTTCGAGGTCGCGCCCTACTTTCGCGGCCGCGGCGTGGCCCTGTCCGAGCCGGCCTTCATCGACACCGTGCAACTCGACTTCGGCATCGCCGATGCCGCCGGCCACTATCACGTGCCGCTGCTCGTGAGCCCCTTCAGCTACAGCACCTACCGCGGCTCCTGACCGCGCCGCCGCGCCCGGCGCCACCGCGGCTCGCGTGGCGCCATGGGCAAACCCGGATGCCGTTGCGCACATTTGTGTATACAGTCTAGTGGACGAAATAGGTCGCCGCGGGTCCCCGGCATTCGCCGCCGGGGTCGCGACCCACGCTCCTCACAGAGCCCGCTGTGGTGGGGGGAAGAAACGGCCGGCACGGGCCGCGGCTTCCCCCTGCAACCACAAGCCCCGCGCCGGTTCGCCTCGCACCTGACCCGAGGCAGAGGAAGAGGAGACAAACCCATGTCCACGACCGCCGTCCACCCCGTGGACGAGAAGCTGCCCACACCGCGACTTGCCGCGCTGGGCCTGCAGCACGTGCTGGTGATGTATGCCGGCGCGATTGCGGTGCCGCTCATCGTCGGGCGCGCGCTCAAGCTCACGCCCGAGCAGGTGGCGCTGCTGATCAGCGCCGACCTCTTCTGCTGCGGCATCGTCACGCTCATCCAGAGCTTCGGCGTCACGCGCTGGTTCGGCATCAAGCTGCCAGTGATGATGGGCGTCACCTTCGCCGCCGTCGGGCCGATGGTGGCTTTCGCCAACGCCATGCCGGGCGTCGACGGTGCGCGCGCGATCTTCGGCGCCATCATCGGCGCGGGCATCATCTCGATCGTCATCGCGCCGGCGGTGAGCAAGCTGCTGCGCTTCTTCCCGCCCGTGGTCACCGGCACCATCATCGCCATCATCGGCATCAGCCTCATGCGCGTGGGTGTGGGCTGGGCGATGGGCGGGCCGCCCAACCTGGCGCAGCGCGTGGACACGCCCAAGCTGGTGGCGATGGTCGACAACGCCAAGGCCACGGCCAGCGCCGCGTCCAAGCCCGTGCAGCTGGGCCCGATCCCGATGGTGGACAACCCCGGCTACGGTGCGCTGGACAACATGGCCATTGCCGCGGCGGTGCTGGTGTTCATCCTGCTGCTCGTGAAGTACACGAAGGGCTTCGTTGCCAACATCTCGGTGCTGCTGGGCATCGTCGCCGGCTGCGCGGTGGCCATCGCGATGGGCAAGATGAACTTCGACAAGGTTGGCAAGGCGGCCTGGTTCGATGTCGTCACGCCGTTCGCCTTTGGCATGCCGACCTTCGACATCATCATGATCCTCACGATGACGTTGGTGATGATCGTCGTGATGATCGAATCGACCGGCATGTTCCTGGCGCTGTCGGACCTCACCGGCAAGAAGGTCGACCAGCCGGCGCTGGCCGCCGGGCTGCGCACCGATGGCCTGGGCACGCTCATCGGCGGCATCTTCAACACCTTCCCGTACACCAGCTTCAGCCAGAACGTGGGCCTGGTGGGCGTGACGGGCGTGAAGAGCCGCTGGGTGTGCGTGGCCGGCGGCATCATCATGATCGTGCTCGGCCTGCTGCCGAAGATGGCCGCCTTCGTCGAGAGCATCCCGACCTTCGTGCTCGGCGGCGCCGGACTCGTCATGTTCGGCATGGTCGCGGCCACCGGCATCCGCATCCTCAGCACCGTCGACTACAAGGGCAACCGCAACAACCTCTACATCGTGGCGCTGTCGATCGGCGTCGGCCTCATCCCGCTGGTGGCGCCGCGCTGGACGCAGCAGATGGCGCACGGGCTGCACCCGCTGCTGGAAAGCGGCATCCTGCTCACCGCCGTGGCGGCGGTGGTGCTGAACCTGTTCTTCAACGGCTCGAAGGGCGATACGGCCGGCGCCGTCGAGGCGGCCAAGGCGGCCGAGGCGCACTGAACTCGGCACTGAACGCGACGCCGTGGCCGCCAAGGGTAGCGGGGGGTGCGGCGCTCGCCTGCCTGCCCGACACTCTGCTTCCCTTCACTTCCGAACCACGACCCCCATGGCCACCACCCGCCCCGCCGCCGACCCCGAATCGAACCCGCGCGTGAAGGCGGTGTTCGACGACATCCGCGCCACGCGCAAGAGCGACTTCGTCAACAACCTGTGGCGCCACCTCGCCTTCGACGCGGCGCTGCTCGAGCGCACTTGGGCGGAGGTGAAGGAGGTGATGGCCAAGCCCTCGGCACTCGACCCGCTGACCAAGGAGATGGTCTACATCGCCGTCTCGGTGGCCAATGCCTGCAGCTACTGCGTGCACTCGCACACCGCGGCGGCACGCGCCAAAGGGATGACGGCCACGCAGCATGCCGAGTTGCTGGCCATCGTGGCGCTGGCAGGCAAGACGAACCAGCTGGCCACGGCGCTGCAGGTGCCGGTGGACGACGCGTTCGACGCAATGCGGGGCTGATGCACCCCCTGTCGCTGCCCGGCGCAGCAAAGGCTTCGATGCAGCATCGAACCCGGATTGACGCGATACCCAGGCGCTGCGGGCGGCCGTAGCATCCGGCCTGATCGCCACCTCGCAAGGACATCCATGAACGGCCAAATGATGCAGCTGCCGCTGCTGATTTCCTCACTCATCGTGCACGCGGAGCGGCACCACCCGGAACAACAGGTCGTGTCGCGCCGTGTCGAAGGCGACATCCATCGCAGCACCTACAAGGCCGTGGCCGCGCGTTCGCGCCGGGTCGCCAACGTGCTGGGCTCGCTGGGCGTGAAGTTCGGCGACCGCGTGGCCACGTTGGCCTGGAACGGCTACCGCCACATGGAGCTGTACTTCGGCGTCAGCGGCTCAGGCGCGGTGCTGCACACCGTGAACCCGCGCCTGCACCCGGACCAGATCGTCTACATCGCCGACCACGCCGAAGACCAGGTGATGTTCTTCGACCTGACCTTCCTGCCGCTCATCCAGGCCGTGGCCGGCCGCACCAAGACCGTCAAGCACTGGGTGGCCATGACCGACCGCGCACACATGCCGGCCGACCCCAAGGTGCCCGGCCTGCTGTGCTACGAAGACCTGCTGGACGCCGCCAGCGACACCTACGGCTGGCCCGAGTTCGACGAGAACACCGCCAGCAGCCTGTGCTACACGAGCGGCACCACCGGCAACCCCAAGGGCGTGCTGTACAGCCACCGAAGCACCGTGCTGCACACGATGGCCGCCGCCCTGCCCGACTGCCTGGGCGTGGGTGCGGCGGAGACCATCCTGCCCGTGGTGCCGATGTTCCACGTCAACAGCTGGGGCATCGTCTACCTGGCGCCGATGACCGGCGCCAAGCTGGTGCTGCCCGGCGCCGGGCTGGACGGCAAGAGCCTGTACGAGCTGTTCGAAGGCGAAGGCGTGACCATCAGCGCCGGCGTGCCCACCGTGTGGCAGGGCCTGCTGGCTTATGTCGACGCGAACAAGCTGAAGTTCAGCACCATGCGCAAGAGCGCCATCGGCGGCAGTGCCTGCCCGCCGGCCATGATCAGGAAGTTCCTGGACGAGTACGGCGTGCGCGTCATCCACGCCTGGGGCATGACCGAGATGAGCCCCATCGGCACGGCCGCGGCCTTCAAGGCGCAGCACGTGTCGCAAAGCGCCGAGCAGAAGCTGGGCGTGATGGCCACGCAGGGCCGTGCGGTGTATGGCGTGGACATGAAGATCGTCGGCGAGGACGGCGCCGAGCTGCCCTGGGACGGCCAGGCCAGCGGCGACCTGCTGGTGCGCGGGCCCTGGATCATCGACAGCTACTTCAAGAACGAAGGCGGCCACCCGCTGGTGAAGGACGCCGCCGGCCACGGCTGGTTTCCCACTGGCGACGTGGCCAAGGTCACGCCCGAGGGCTACATGGTCATCACCGACCGCAGCAAGGACGTCATCAAGTCCGGCGGCGAATGGATCGGCAGCATCGACCTCGAGAACATCGCCATGGCGCACCCGGCCGTGGCCATGGCGGCCTGCATCGCCGCGCCGCACCCCAAGTGGGACGAGCGGCCGCTGCTGGTGGTGGTGAAGAAGCCCGGCGCCGAACTGACGCGCGAACAACTGCTCACGTTCTACGAAGGCAAGATCGCCAAGTGGTGGACGCCGGACGACGTGGTCTTCGTCGACGCCATCCCGCTCGGCGCCACGGGCAAGATGCAGAAGAACAAGCTGCGCGAGCAGTTTCGCGGCCACCGGCTGCCGACCGCCTGACCGGCGGCCGCATCCCGATCGATCGTTCTGCAAGGCGCGCTGGACATGCCGCTCGACACCCCTGCGCACCCGGTTCGCTCAGGCGCGAGCGTCGCCCCCCAGCTGCAGGTAGGTGGCGCGCAGGTAGGTGGCGGTGAAGCCGCTGCGCAGCAGGCTTCGCAACGAGTGGTCGGGGGCCGTCGATGTGCCGGTGGCGGTGTCCGACGAGATCAATGTGCAGCCGGCGGCCTCGGCCGCGGCAATGCGCGCCTCGTCAAGCGCGCCCTTGACACCACGGCCGCGGCACGCCAGCAGCGTCGCCGCCCAGCCGAACCAGCATCTCCCGCCGCGCGTGTACGACAGTGCGGCACCCGCCGGCTGCCCGCCCAGCGACGCAAGCCAAAGTTGCCAGCCGGGCTCGTCCGGCAGCGCCCGAAGCACCGAGCGCACGGTGGCCGGCACGCCGAAGACCTGAGCGCAGATCGCCGCCGCCTGGCCGCTGAGTTCGCCACGCGCCGGTTCGACCCGCAGGTCGGCGGGCCGCTCGCGGCCGGTGCGCACGACGGTCTGACCGTCGAGCCGGCGCCGCAGGACCGCGGCCGTGGCAGCACGGCGGATACGCAGCGCCCGCAAGGCCTCCGCCGCGGCGGTGTCGACCAGCGGCGGCGGAAGGTCGAAAGCCGGAATGCAGCCAGCGCGCCGGAAGTGCTCGGCCAGTCCGATCAGCTCCGCCGCCCGCGGCGGCGTCCGCAGACCCAGCCCCAGCACGCGGTTGAACACGCCGGGCTTGCGCACGAGCGGGGAGAGGAAGGCCGTCACCCCGTCGCCCGACTCCACCTCGAAAGCCGCATCGCCGAAGAGCGCAGCGCCCACGCCGAACAGGCTGCGATAGGCGTCGCACTCGTTGGCCTCGAGTTCCCGCGCCAGGGCCGACACCGCCTCGTCTCGGCCCGGTGCCCAGGCGCCGGATGGCGCCTCCGGCGGCACCGCCGGATGGAGCGGGAGCAATGCGTTCATCCCGCGGAAGTCGGCCCATGGGCCGGAGTCGAGTTGGGCATGCATGTCGGGGTCCGCCGCCGGCTTGGCGGCAGAGCCCGTCAGGTGCCTCTCCCGCTCGACCCGCAGTCATGAAGGTATGCGAAGCACGATAGATGAAATGTGCAGACAGCACATTTCCAACTCATTCCATCCGTAAGTGCCCGTAACTGCGCCCGCGAGTCCGGGGTGCCGTCCACATCGAAGAACCGAACCCAGGAATCCCCCCATGCCCCGCTTTGCCGCCAACCTTTCGATGCTCTTCACCGAGGTGCCCCTGCTCGACCGATTCGAGCGGGCGGCACGGGCCGGCTTCAAGGCCGTCGAGATGCAGTTCCCTTACGAAGCCCCGGCCGCCGAGATCCGCCGACGGCTCGACGCCAACGGCTTGACCATGGTCCTGCACAACTTCCCGGGCGGCGACTGGGCCGCCGGCGACCGCGGCATCGCCTGCAACCCGGCGCGGCAGGCCGAGTTCCGCGCCGGCGTGGGCAAGGCCATCGAATACGCCACGACGCTCGGCGTGCCGCAGCTCAACTGCCTGGCCGGCAAGCCCGGTGCCGGCGTCGACGAGGCCACCACGCACCGCACGTTCGTGGACAACGTGCGCTACGCCGCCGAGGCGTGCGCCAAGGCCGGCCTGCGCGTGCTGATGGAACCCATCAACAACTACGACGTGCCCGGCTTCTGGCTCAACCGCACAGCCAAGGCGCTGGCGATCATCGACGAGCTGAAGCTGCCCAACGTCTTCGTCCAGTACGACATCTACCACGCCCAGCGCTACGAGGGCGAGCTGGCCGCGACGATGTTGCAGCAGCTGGCGAAGATCGGCCACATCCAGTTCGCCGACAATCCCGGCCGCAACGAGCCCGGCACCGGCGAGATCAACTTCGCCTTCCTCTTCGCGCACATCGACCGCATCGGCTACGCCGGCTGGCTCGGTGCCGAATACAAGCCCGCCACCACCACCGGGGCCGGCCTCGGCTGGCTGCGCACGTACTCCGGCTGACTCGCCGACGGACTCGCCCACCGACTCGCCCACCCACTCGCCTACCGATCGCTCCGCGATCGCTGCCACGAAAGATCGAACCATGAAGCTCGGATTCATCGGCCTCGGCATCATGGGTGCGCCCATGGCCGGCCACCTGCGTGCCGCCGGGCACGACGTCTTCGTCACCACGCGCAGCAAGGTGCCACAGGCCCTCGTCGACGCCGGCGCCCAGGCCTGCGCCAGCGGCGAGGAAGTGGCGCGCGCCGCCGACATCGTCTTCCTCATGGTGCCGGACACCGCCGACGTCGAGAAGGTGCTGTTCGGTGCCAAGGGTGTCGCGGCCGGTCTTTCCAAGGGGAAGACGGTGGTCGACATGAGCAGCATCTCGCCCATCGCGACGAAGGAGTTCGCGCAGCGCATCGCCGCGCTCGGCTGCGACTACCTCGACGCGCCGGTCTCCGGCGGCGAGGTGGGCGCCAAGGCGGCGTCGCTCACCATCATGGTCGGCGCCAAGGACGAGGCGACGTTCGAGCGCGTGAAGCCGCTCTTCGCGCTGATGGGCAAGAACATCACGCACGTCGGCGGCGTCGGCGACGGCCAGGTCACCAAGGTGGCCAACCAGATCATCGTCGCGCTCAACATCGCCGCGGTGGGCGAGGCGCTCGTCTTCGCGAGCAAGGCCGGCGCCGACCCGGCCAAGGTGCGCCAGGCGCTGATGGGCGGCTTTGCCGCGAGCCGCATCCTCGAGGTGCACGGCGAGCGCATGATCAAGCGCACCTTCAACCCGGGCTTTCGCATCACGCTGCACCAGAAGGACCTGAACCTCGCGCTGCAGGGTGCGAAATCGCTCGGTGTCGCGCTGCCGCAGACGGCCGGCGCGGCGCAGCTGATGCAGGCCGCGCAAGCGCAGGGCTGGGACCAGCTCGACCACTCAGCCTTGGTGAAGGCGCTGGAGCTGATGGCGAAGCATCCGGTCGCGCCCGACGCGTGAGCTCGCCCGACCCGCACCGCGAGCCGCGCCGATTCCTGCGCGCGCTGTACGACTGCGCGGTGCAGCGTGCGCTGCCGCAGCACAACCTCGCCGCCTGGCTGCCGGCGCCGCCAAAGCGCGGCCGCACCGTCGTAGTCGGCGCGGGCAAGGCTGGCGGCGCGATGGCTGCCGCCTTCGACACGCTTTGGCCGGTCGATGCGCCGCTGAGCGGCCTCGTCATCACGCGCTACGACCATGTGCCGCCGGCCTATCGCGCCCGCCCCGGGCGCATCGAGGTGGTGGAAGCCTCGCACCCGGTGCCCGACGCGGCCGGCCGAGCCGCCGCCGCGCGCATCACCGAACTCGTGCGCGGCCTCACCGCCGACGACCTGGTCGTGGCGCTCGTCTCCGGCGGCGCCTCGGCGCTGCTCTCGCTGCCGGCGGCCGGCCTGACGCTGGAGGACAAGCAGGCCGTCAACAAGGCGCTGCTGCAAAGCGGCGCCGCCATCGACGAGATGAACTGCGTGCGCAAGCACCTCTCGGCCATCAAAGGCGGTCGCCTGGCGGCGATGTGCGCGCCGGCGCGCGTCGTCACACTGCTCATCAGCGACGTGCCAGGCGACGAGCCGGCCGTCATCGGCAGCGGCCCGACGGTGCCCGACCCCACGACCTGTGCCGACGCCCTGGCCATCTGCCGCCGATACGGCATCGCCCTGCCGGCGGCGGCGTTGGCCGGCCTGGAGGGCGGCGTCTTCGAGACGCCCAAGCCCGGCACGCCGGCCTTTGCCGGCCACGAAGTGCACATGACGGCCACGCCGCAGCAAAGCCTGGAGGCGGCTGCCGCGCTGGCGCGCGGGACAGGCATCGAGGCACACGTGCTCAGCGACGAGATCGAAGGCGAGAGCCGCGAAGTGGGCAAGGTGCATGCGGCCCTGGCGCGCGCCGTGGCACGCCGCGGTGTGCCGTTCGCCAAACCCTGCGTGCTGCTGTCCGGCGGCGAGACCACCGTGACCGTGCGGCCGCGCGCTGTGGGCAAGGCGGGAGGCCGCGGCGGCCGTGCAGGCGAGTTCCTGCTCGGCTGCGCCATCGCGCTGCAGGGTCAGGCCGGCGTGCACGTGCTCGCCGCCGACACCGACGGCATCGACGGCATCGAGGCCAACGCCGGTGCCATCGTCGCGCCCGACACGCTCGCGCGGGCCGCGACGCAGGGCCTGAAGGCGGCCGAGTTCCTCGACCGCAACGACGCCTACTCCTTCTTCGCCGCACTCGGCGACCTCGTCGTGCCCGGGCCGACGTTCACGAATGTGAACGACTTTCGCGCGTTGCTGGTGCTCTGACCCCGCACCTGCCCGGGCACCGAAACGTGGACCTGCTCAAGCCCCTCATCGCCCTGCTGGCGATCGTCAACCCGATCGGCGTGGTGCCATTCTTCATCCACTTCACGCAAGGCTTCAGCGCCGAGCAGCGGGCGCGCACGATCCGCGTCACTTCGACCACCGTCTTCCTCGTCATCGCCCTGTCCGCGCTGGCCGGGCTCAAGATCATCGAGTTCTTCGGCATCTCGCTGGCCTCGTTCCAGGTCGGCGGCGGCACGCTGCTGCTCATCAGCTCGCTGGCCATGCTCAACGCCCAGCCGGCCGAGAGCAAGCCCGGCGACGTGGAGGACGGCCAGCAGAAGGTCGACGCCGGCGCCAGCATCGCCGTGGTGCCGCTGGCGATCCCCCTGCTCACCGGGCCGGCGACCATCTCGACGATGGTCATCTACGCCGAGAAGTCGCGCCAGCTGTGGGAGCTGGCAGTGTTCGTGGGCTATGGCGTCGTCATCGCGCTCATCACCTTCGTCGTGCTGTCGGCCTCGGGGCGCATCGCCAAGGTCATCGGCCGCACGGGCATCAACGTCATGACGCGCCTGATGGGCCTCATCCTCGCGGCGATGGCCGTCGAGCTGCTGGCCGACGGCCTGATGAAGCTGTTCCCCGTGCTGGGCACGGGGCTGCCGCGCTGAGGCAGGCGCAGGGGTCGCTCCTCGTGTCGCCGCGACAACCCCTCGTCCTGCTTGTCGAGGACGACCCGGCCATCGGCCGCACCGTGGCCTTCGCGCTCGAGCGCGAGGGCTTTGCCGTCGAACACGTGCTGCTGGTGGGCGAGGCCCGCCGCCGCCTCGCCGCCGCCGGCCCGGCACCGGCGCTGCTGGTGCTGGACATCGGCCTGCCCGACGGCAGCGGCCTGGACCTGTGCCGCGCGCTGCGCGAGACGCCCGCGCACCAGGCATTGCCGATCCTCGTGTTGAGCGCGCGCAGCGAGGAGATCGACCGCGTGCTCGGCCTCGAGCTGGGGGCCGATGACTACCTGGCCAAGCCTTTCAGTCCGCGCGAGCTGGTGGCGCGCGTGCGGGCGTTGCTGCGCCGCGCCGGCCTCGCCCCCGCGCGCGAGGCGGCACGCAGCGGCTTCGAGCACGACACCGCCGGGCAGCGCATCGCCCTGGCCGGCCAGTGGCTCGCGCTCACGCGCCTGGAGTACGGCCTGCTGGCCCAGCTGCTGCAAAGCCCCGGGCGCATCCTGCCGCGCGAGCGCCTGCTCGCACGCGTGTGGGGCGAGCAGGCCGATGCCGGCGACCGCACCGTGGACACGCACGTCAAGACGCTGCGCGCCAAGCTGCGCGAGGTGCAGCCCGGGCGCGAGTTCATCCTCACGCACCGCGGCCTGGGTTACTCGCTGCAGTTGCCGCCGGGCTGAGCGGCCCGTCACGCCATGCACCTCGGCCTGCGCCTGTTCTTCGGCTTCTTCCTGCTCGCCGGGCTTGCCGCGGCAGTGCTGCTGCATGTCGTGCTCTCAGAGGTCAAGCCGAGCGTGCGCGAAGTCATGGAGGACCTGCTCGTCGACAGCGCGCACGTGCTGGCCGACCTGGCGGCACCGCACGTGGCCGCCATGCCCGCGGGTGCCACGCTCGAGGGCAGCGGCTTCGCCACCGCGGTGGCCAACTATGCCAAGCGGCCCGTGCAGGCGCGCATCTGGGGCCTCGAGAAGCGCAGCCTCGACCTGCGCATCTACGTCACCGACGCGCGCGGCCGCGTCGTCTTCGACAGCGGCCCGCGGCCCGAGCTCGGCGCCGATTACTCGCGCTGGCGCGACGTGGCGCGCACGCTGCGTGGCGAGTACGGCGCGCGCTACACGTCGGGCCCGGGCGCCCCGGCCGACCCCGCCGGCGCCACCATGCACGTGGCCGCGCCCGTGCTTGGCCCGCAGGGCGAGCGCCTGGGCGTGCTCGCCGTGGCCAAGCCGATGGCCAACGTGCAGCAGTTCATCGACCGCGCCGAGCGCAAGATCCTGCTCGCCGGCGTGGCGCTCTTCGTTGCTTCGTTGTTGATCGGCCTGCTCGTCACCGCCTGGGCCGTGCGCTCGGTGCGGCGGCTGCGGCACTACGCGCAGCAGGCGCAACACGCGCCCTCGGCCGAGTTCCCGCGCGGCATGCCGGTGCCGGCGCTGCCGGGTGAGCTGGGCGAGCTGGCGCGTGCGATGGGGCAGATGCGCGAACGGCTGGACAACCGCCAGGCCGTCGAGCAGTCCATGCGCGCCCTGACGCACGAGCTGAAGAGCCCGCTCACGGCGATCCAGGGCGCCGCCGAGCTGCTGCAGGAGCCGCTCGCCGAGGCCGACCGGCAGCGCTTCGTGGCGCAGATCGGCGAGCAGGCCGAGCGCGCGCGCGAGCTCGTCGACCGGCAGCTCGAGCTGTCCAAGCTGGAAAGCCTGCGCGGCATCGACCAGCCCTCGGCGCTCGACCTCGCGGTGCTGGCGCGCGAGAGCCTGCAGGCCTGGCAGCCGACCTTCGAACAGCGGGGCATCGCCCTGCACGTCGAGCTGCCAACGAGCGCACCTCTCACCGGCGACGCGACACAGCTGCGCCTGGCCTTGTCGAACCTGCTGGCCAATGCGGCGGACTTCGCGCCCGCGGGCAGCGTCGTCGACCTGGCGGTGGTGCGCGAGGGCGGCGCGGCCGACCCACGTGCAGCGCCGGCATGGCAGTTCGTGCTGCGCGACCGCGGGCCCGGCGTGCCCGACTACGCCTGGCCGCAGCTGGGCGCGCGCTTCTTCTCCACGCCCCGGCCGCGCGACGGCCGCAAGGGCAGCGGCCTCGGCCTGGCCATCGTGCGCCGCGTGGCCGAGCTGCACGGCGGCACCCTGC
>JALHOU010000034.1:25720-30995 GCA_022842825.1 Rubrivivax sp. | reverse complement strand
GCGGCGGGCGCCGAGGCTGCATCGGCCGTTGCCGCGGCCGAGGCGGCAGCGGTCTGGGCCGCGCCCGGCGGGCAGGCCGCGAGCAGGCCCATCCACCCCGAAGCGCACGCCAGCAATCGAAGAACCCGCAGAACTTGCATGCCTGCGATTGTCCGAGAGGCCCCTTGCTGAGCGAGGTCTGGAGTGGGCGCTTTTCCAAACTTCACGCACACGCGGGATCGTTGCCGAACTTGAGGGCATCTGTACAGGAACAGGCGCGGCGCATCCCGCATGCCGTCGGATACCCCGCAGGGAATCAGGCGCCCTGCCTGCCTGGGCTCGCCGCCGGACGCCATGGAGCGCGATCGTTCAGGTGCGTGAGGGCGGGCTCAGTTCACGCCACGCCATGCGGCGCAGACGCCGCCGCCGCTGTCGGGGCCGGGCCCGGCGCGATACTGCCCGACCGCCTTCTGCCCATGCACGAAACCGGTCCGCCTGCACCAGCGACGCCCGAGGCCTCGGCCCCCATCGCCGCGCCGACGCCAGCCGCTGCCGACCCGCAATCCGAGATGCGCGCCGTCGGCGCGCGCGCGCTCACCTGGGCAGTGGGTGTCCTTGGCGTTGTCGTGGCGCTGGCGTCGCTTGCCGAAATGGTCATCCTGGGCGCGGACCACCTGGTGATGCAACGCGCGCTGCTCGGCTTGACCCTCACGGTGGCCGCGCTCGTGGCGCAGCGGCTGCGGCATCTCTACCCCGGGCAGGTGCTCGCGGGGCTGCTGACCTCGGTCGTCATCGGCCTGGCCTTCCACGCCTGGTCCGTCGGCCTGGGCGTGCACATGGTATCCCTCGGTGGCCTGGGCTTGCTCATTGCCACCGCTGGCCCGACGCTCGGCCAGCGGGCCGCGCTCGCCGTGGCGGCGATGTACGTGGCGGTGGTCGGCGTCCTGGCCTGGGGCGAGGTGGCCGGGTTCCTCGGCGGCCGGGCCGCCGAGGCGCACCTCAGCCTGGCCACCCGGCTGATCGGCCACGGCCTCGTGGCCGTGGCGGCGTTGCTCGTCGCCGCCTTGCTGGCGCACCTGTTCGAGGCCGCGCTGGCGCGCGCCTCGCTGGAACGCCAACGCGTGGCGGAGTTGCTCGACCTCGGCAGCGACTGGACCTGGGAGCTCGACGCCCGTGCCCGGTTGAAGTCGCTGTCGGAGTCGTTCGAGGCGCGCTCGGGCTACAAGCGCTCCGACTTCGAACGATTGAACGAATCCGGCGCCGCGCGGATCGTCGACGACGAGCACTGGGGTGCGCTGCGGCAGGTCTTCCGCGAGCGGCGCGAATTCCGGGAGCAGCTCGTCACGTTCGTCGGGCCCGACGGGGCGCCGATGCACGGGTTGTTCTCTGGCAAGCCGGTCTTCGACGCCGAGGGACGGCTCACGGGCTGGCGCGGTGTCGGCCGCAATGTCACGGCGGAGCGCGAGTCCCACCTCGCTCAGCATCGCACCGAGGCGCTGCTGAACCGGCTCTACGAATCCAGCCCCGATGCGCTTTGTGTCGTTCGTGCCAGTGACGCCCGCATCCTGCTGGCCAATGCCGGCTTCCTGAAGTTCACCGGCCTCACGCAGCGCGACGTGGACGGCCGGGCCGTGGGCGACATCGGCCTGTGGCCCGACCTGGCGGAGCCGAGGCGCGTGCTGCGGGCCATGCGCCGCGGCCAGGGCGCCGTACGCGACCTGCGCACGCGCGTGCGCCTGCCCGATGGCGGCGAGCGCGAGGTGCTGGTCACCGCGGCGGGCATCGAGTCGGAAGGCACCACGCTGGCGGTGGTGACGCTGCGCGACATCACCGAGGTGGAGCGGGCGCGGCGCGAGAGCGACGCCATCCTTGACAACGCCAGTGTCGGCATCGCACTCGTGCGACACAACCGCATCGAGCGCGCCAATGCCGCGCTGGAGGCGATGATCGGCTGCGCCCCCGGCACGTTGAACGGTGAGCGCGCCAGCACCATCGTGCAGTTGTCGCGGTCGGGCGGTGGTGCGGGCGTGGCCGCCGCCAACGAACCCACGCCGCGTGGTGAGCTCGACTTCGAGGGCGAGGTTCTGCGCCGCGACGGCCGGCGTGTCCTCGTCCGCCTGCGTGCGCGGCCGGTCGATGCCCGGCAGCCCGAGCTGGCAGGCACCATCTGGGTGGTCGAGGACATCACCGAGCGCCGCGCCGGCGAGGAGGCGCTCGCGCTGGCCAAGCGCGAGGCCGAGGCGGCCAGCCAGGCCAAGAGCGCCTTCCTGGCCACCATGAGCCACGAGATCCGCACACCGCTCAATGGCGTCGTCGGCCTGGCGCGCCTGTTGCAGGACGAACGGCTGGACGGTTCGCGCCGCGCCGAGTACCTCGCGCACCTGTCGGACTCGGCCAAGCTGCTGTCGGGCATCGTGTCCGACGTGCTCGACCTGTCGAAGATCGAGTCCGGCCACCTGCAGGTGGAGCGCATCGTCTTCGACCTGCACGAGGTGGTGCAGGGCACCTTCGCGGCCTTTGCGGCGCTCGGGCAGGAGCGCGGGCTGGCCATGCGGTGCCAGCTCGACGCGGGCCTGCCGCGGCACGTGCGTGGCGACCCGGTGCGCCTGCGCCAGATCCTGGCCAACTACCTGAGCAACGCGCTGAAGTTCACCGACCGTGGCTGGGTCACGCTGCTGGCGCAGCCGCGCCCCGGCGCGCGCGTGCGGCTGAGCGTGTCGGACAGTGGCCCTGGCATCGAACCGGCCTTGCAGGGCAAGCTGTTCGAGCCCTTCCTGCAGGCCGACAGCTCGACGACGCGGCGCTTCGGCGGCACGGGCCTGGGTCTTTCGATCTGCCGCCAGCTGGCGCAGCTGATGGAAGGCCATGTCGGCGTGGAGAGTGACGGCCACGGTGGCAGCCTCTTCTGGGCCGAGCTGCCGTTGCCGGCACAGGCGCCGCCTGCGCGGCCCTCGGGGGCACCGGCGGCCTCCGGCGTCGACGCCGCCGAGGCGAAGCCGCTCGACGGCCTGCACGTGCTGGTGGCCGAGGACAACACCGTCAACATGCTCATCGTCGTGGCGATGCTGCAGCGGCTGGGGGCGACGGTGTTCGAGGCCAGCGACGGCGAGATGGCGCTGCTGATGGTGCGCGAGCACGCGGCCACGCTGGACGTGGTGCTGATGGACCTGCACATGCCCGGCTGCGACGGCCTGGCGGCGACGCGCGCACTGCGCCTGGAGCCCGAAACGAGCGCCCTGCCGGTGTTCGCCTTCTCCGCCGCCGTGCTCGACCACGAGCGGCGCGAGGCCGAGGCGGCCGGCATGAACGGCTTCATCGCCAAGCCGGTGGAACTGGGCGAGCTGCTGCGGCTACTGGCACCGCTGGTGACGGCGTCGGCCAAGGCGGTGCGACCTCTGGCCGAGGCGTCGTAGCCGCGCGCCACGGGGCGGGCAACCCGCTCCTACCCCTTCGCGATCGATCGATCAGAAATCGGCCTCGATGGGGCGCACTCCAACGAACGGTGGCGGGATCGAGCCCACGGGGTGCCCTGCTCCGCGAATGTCCTCTTCCGGCGGCCCAGCTTCGCTGGTCCCCCGGATGCCCCCTTGATTTCGCTGCGCAGGGCACCCCATCGGCCCGATCCGGCACGCGCTGTGGCACACCATCGAAGACCAACGCTGGTGCCCGCCAAGGACGCCGGGTCATCGGCTCAACGAGGTAAAGGGGGCATTCGGGGGCCCAGCGCAGCGGGGCCGCCGAAAGAGGACACGAGCAGAGCCGATGACCCGGCGTCCTTGGCGCGCTACGATTGTCGGCGCGCGATCACAAGCGCAGCCCAAAGCCGCGAAGTCGCCTTCTGTGTCGTTGAACGCAGAAGCACTCAGGCCGCGGCCGGGCGATACCCGCGTGGCACCGCGGCGAGCAGCCGCTTCGTGTATTCCTCGCGCGGCGCGGCCAGGATCTGCTGTGCGCTCGCCTGCTCGACGACGACGCCGTCCTTCATCACCAGCACCTCGTCGCTGATGAAGCGCACCACCGCGAGGTCGTGGCTGATGAAGACGTAGGACAGGCCGAGCTCGTCCTGCAGGTCCTTCAGCAGGTTGAGCACCTGCGCTTGCACGCTCACGTCGAGCGCGCTCACCGCCTCGTCGAGCACCAGCACCTCGGGCTCGAGCGTGAGGCAGCGCGCGATGGCCACGCGCTGGCGCTGGCCGCCGCTGAACTCGTGCGGGTACTTGCCGAAGGCGCGGCCGTCCAGACCCACCTTCTCGAGGATGCTGCGGGCGCGGTTCTCGCGTTCGGCCAGGTCGGCGCCGATGCCGTGGATGGTCATCGGCTCCACCAGCGTCTGGCCGATGGTGAAGCGCGGGTTCAGGCTCGCATAGGGGTTCTGGAAGACGATCTGGATGCGCCGGCGCATCGCCTGGCGCTCGCGGTCGGTGAGCGTGAGCAGGTTCTTGCCGTCGAAGATGACCTCGCCGCTGGTCGGCTCGTGCAGGCGCAGGAGGGTCAGGCCCATCGTCGTCTTGCCCGAGCCCGACTCGCCCACCACGCCCAGCGTGTGGCCGCGCCTGAGCTGGAAGTTGACGTTCTGCACCGCCTTGAACTCGCGCTTGCTGAACACGCCCTGCTTGAGCCAGAAGCTCTTGGCCAGCGACTTGACCTCCAGCACCACCGGCGCGGCGGGGTCCTTGGCCTTCGCCTCGGCGCGCACCTGGGCGGCGTCGCCGCGCGCCGCGGCCTGGCTGGCCGCGATGTGGTCGTCGATGACGAGCAGCCGTGCGGCGTTGCCCTCGAGGCTCGGGCGGCAGGCGAGCAGCGCCTTGGTGTAGTCGTCCTTCGGGTTCGCGAAGATCTGCGCCACCGGCCCCTGCTCGCGCACGATGCCGTGGCGCATCACCACCACGTGGTCGGCGATCTCGCCCACGAGCCCGAGGTCGTGGCTGATGAAGAGCACGCTCATCTGGTGCTCGCTCTTCAGCTTGGCGAGCAGTTCGAGGATCTGGCGCTGGATGGTGACGTCGAGCGCCGTCGTCGGCTCGTCGGCGATGAGCAGCCTGGGTTCGCAGGCGAGCGCCATGGCGATCATCACGCGCTGCTGCTGGCCGCCGCTCATCTCGTGCGGATAGCTGCCGAGGCGGCGTTTCGGCTCGGGGATGCCGACCTCGCCCAGCAGTTCCTCGGCGCGCTTCAGGGCCGCGCTGCGCGACAGGCCCATGTGCTTCATGAGCGGCTCGCACACCTGCTTGCCGATGTCGAACACCGGGTTGAGCGAGCTCATCGGGTCCTGGAAGACGCAGGCGATCTCCTTGCC
>JALHOU010000034.1:23920-25620 GCA_022842825.1 Rubrivivax sp. | reverse complement strand
GCGCCGATGGCCTCGGCCGCGCGCACGTACTCGCGGCTGCTGTGCTTCATGAACTCGGCGCGCACCTGGCGGTACATGCCTGTCCAGCCGGTGAGCGCGAGGATGATGACCACGCTCTCCACGCCGCGCCCCACCACCGCCGCGAAGGCAAAGATGAGCAGGATGTTGGGGATGCTCTCGAAGACGTTGTAGATCCACTCGAGGAAGTCGCCCACCCGGCCGCCGAAGAAGCCGCCGAGCGCGCCCAGCAGCGTGCCCATGGCGGTGGCGGCGATGGCGGCCATGACGCCGACGAAGACCGAGATCTCGGTGCCCTTGATGGCCTTGGCCAGCACGTCGCGCCCCAGACGGTCGGCGCCGAAAGGCAGCGTCTCGGCCTTGGGCTTCTCGGCGGTCTGGAACTGCTTGGCCTTCTCGTCCCACTCCTTGTAGCGCGGGGCGAGCGGGTCGATGTCGGAGAGGTCGACGTTGGGGCCCTTGGGCTGCTCGACGGCGCTCGTGGCTTGCGGCGCGGCGGGGCCGAGCAACGTGGGCGGCGCGTTGGGCACGCCCACCTCGTCCTGCCAGTTCTGGGCCACCAGCCCGACGGCGGACAGCGCGATGAGCACGATGAAGGCGGCCACGACCATCATGGCCCAGAAGCCCACGCGGTCGGCCCTGAAGCGGCGCCACGCGGCGTGCCAGACGCCTTCGCTCTTCTGCTGGGTGTCGTCCAGCGGGTTGGCGTTCGACGCAGGGAGGACAGCGCTCACTTCAGCACCACGCGCGGGTCGGCGATCTTGTAGGCCAGGTCGGTGAGCAGGTTGATCACCATCGTCAGCACCGCGAGATAGATCGTCACCGCCTGGATGACCGGGAAGTCGCTGCGGTTCACGGCCAGCAGCACCTCGCGCCCGAGGCCGGGAATGGAGAAGAACACCTCGATCAGGAAGCTGCCGACGAAGATGCCCGGCAGCTGCAGCCCGATGTTGGTGAGGATGGGGATCATCGCGTTGCGCAGCACGTGGCGGAAGAGCACCACGCCTTCGGTCATGCCCTTGGCGCGGGCGGTGCGCACGTAGTCCTGGCCGAGCTCGTCGAGGAAGAAGCTGCGGTACAGGCGCGTCTGCGGCGCCAGCCCCACGGCCACGGCCAGCATCACCGGCAGCGGCGTGTAGACGAGCAGGTTGGTGAGCGTGCTGTCGCTCCAGCCCTGCACCGGGAACCAGCCGAGCTGGAAGCCGAACACGTACTGGCCGATGATCACGTAGACGAGGAAGCTGATCGACAGCGCCACGGTGGTGACGACCATGATCGTGCGGTCGGTGAGCGAGCCGCGCCGGTAGGCCACCCACATCGCGATCGGCAGCGCCAGCAGCACGTCGAGGATGAGGATGGGCAGCATCACCGTCAGCGTCGCCGGCAGGCGGGTGGCGAAGAGGTTGCTCACCGCCTCGTTGGTGGCCCAGCTCTTGCCCCAGTCGAAGGTGACGATCTGCTTGACGAAGATCCAGAGCTGGTACCAGATGGGCTCGTCGAGGCCGAGGGTCTGGCGGATGGCCTTGATCTGCTCGGGGCTCGCGTTGAGGCCGCCCAGCACCTCGGCGGGGTCGCCGCCGAAATACTTGAACAGGAAGAACACCAGCAGCACCACGCCGGCGAGCGTGGGAACCATCTGCCACAGGCGGCGTAGGAGGTAGGCAGCCATCTTGGGGAAATCA